>JBCDBH010000437.1:0-4805 GCA_039184055.1 Acidobacteriota bacterium | reverse complement strand
TGCGTGAGATCTGTGCAGCGCAGGGATGAGCGACCGGAGGCGTACCCGTAGGTACGTCGAGGGAGCGAAGAGCGAGCACGCCCAGAGATTGCGTGCGTTGCCGCCCCGCAGCCGACGGGCTGGTGAGACATGCGGGCTTAAAGGTACAAAAAGAAGAGCGCCGTTCCGAGCAAGGGGCCAAAGATATGCGGTAGCACGCGCCACGCCAGGATCAGGCCGAGCAGGGAGAACATCGGCTGAGAATGAAAGAAATCCTGATAGGCACGGGCCCACGACTCGGGCATGACCAGCGGCAAAATCGCGGCACCGTCGAGCGGTGGGAAGGGCAAGAGATTGAAGACGAAGAGCAAGATGTTGAGGGTGAAGAGCACCGACAACAGGGCCCCGGCGGCCGCCAACGACGGGTCGGCCGCGACCACGACCAGGTGGTAGTCGAAGCCAGGGGGAATCTCGAGCCAGCCACCGACCAGCCCGACCTTGATCACGATCCCCACGACCATCGCCACGAGGAGATTCGAAACCGGCCCGGCGAGCGCCATGAGCGCGGCGCGACGCGGATGCCGTTGCGCCCAATATGGGTCATAGGGCGCGCTCGCCCAGCCGATGGCGAATTTCCAAATCAGCGCGGACACCAGCGGCACGACGACCATGCCGACCGGAGCCCGCTGAATATGTGGCCACGGGTTGAGGGTGACCTGACCGCCTTCGTAGGCGGTGCGATCGCCCAGCCACAGCGCGGCCGTGGCGTGAGCGGCTTCGTGAATGGTCGCCGAGAACAAGAACGCGGCGACCCAAACCAGGGCGAGGGCGATGGCATCGGGGGTGAGCGCTTCCATGCGGTCTGCGATACTACCCCACGGTGGCACAGCCAAACTCTCTCCGCGCCTCGCGCGGCACACCTTCGACGCTGATCTTCGGAAACCGTCTGCTGGGCGGGATCTACGAGCTGCTCACCAGCCAAGATCTGTGGCGTCGACATAGCGCCGGCTTGCTCGAGCACGGCAGACAGAGCGACGTCCGATCGATGCACACGGTGCTCGACCTCGGCTGTGGACCCGGCGAAAGCACGTTCGCCTTGGCCGAGGAGCTCGGCGACGCCGTCACCGTACACGGAATCGACAAACACGTGGCGATGGTGAATCGAGCCCAGGCCCGGGCACGACGGCTCGCTTGCGGCAACGTCAGCTTCGCGGTCGCCGACGCGCGACGGCTCGACCTCGCCAGCTCGACTGTTGATCTGGTGGTCGGCCACAGCTTTCTTTATCTCATTCCACCGGCCGATCGTGACGCGGTGCTCGCCGAAGCCACCCGGGTGCTCCGTCCGGGAGGCCGCCTCGTGCTCATGGAGCCCAACGCCGACGGCAGCGTGCTCGCCAGCCTGCGCCACGCGCCGCTGCGGCAAGCCATCGGGCGCCCGGTCACGAGCCTGCGTTTCGCCACCTCGCTCGTCCTGTGGCGGGTGGTGAGCGGCATCTCCGGACGACCGACCCGAGGCGAGCTGGCGCGACGTTTCGCGCACGCTGGACTCGAATCGATCACCATAACACCGACGCTCGGCAACCTGGGTCTATTCGCCGCTGGACATAAGAAATAAGCTACACTCAGCCCCTGAGATACCGAGCGTTCGAGATTCCGACCGCACATCCCGCCCGACCGCGGGCCGTGTGGTCCCGACCCCAACGATGGAGACGCCCATGAAGATCCCGGCACTGGTCCTGAAGCAGCTTTACACCTTCGGCAACCTCGAAAACGTCGATGGCGGCGTTCGCTTCGGGATCAAGAATCGGTTGAGCGATGGCACGCTCAAAGGCATTCGCCACATCAAAGTGGCCGGGCACGACATCGCGCTCAAGGATCTCCATCTCGAGCTCGACGACGGCAAGACCCTGCGTGGTGATCAGGTGACAGCGGGCTCGCCGATCGACTTTCCGCTGCGTAAGGAAGTCAAGATCACCGCCCGTGGGATCGGTCCTCTCGACCACGAAAAGCATGAGCTCGACCTGTCCTTCGACACCGAGCCGTTCGGTGAGCTGGCCTTCAAGGTCAAAGACGCCATCCCGAGCGAGAAGGACGAGCGGATCGTCATTCCGTACGACAAGGCCGACAACTACTCGAAGTCGATCGTCAAGAAACGACAGAAGTTCATCGAGCAGGAAACCGGCGTCAAGCTCAAGCACATCGTCAAGCCGTCGTTCGACGCCGACATCACCGAAGGCAACATCGAGAACTTCACCGGTGTCGCCCAGATTCCACTCGGCTTCGCCGGCCCGCTGCACGTCAAGGGTGAGCATGCCGATGGCGAGTTCCTGATTCCCCTGGCGACCACCGAAGGCACGCTGGTGGCGTCGTACAACCGCGGCATCAAGGTGCTCAACCTCTCGGGTGGCGTCACCTGCACGGTGTCCGACGACTGCATGCAGCGCGCCCCGGTGTTCATCTTCGACTCGATGCGCGAGGCCCGCGATTTTCGTCATTGGGTCAACGAGAACATCGAGCAGATCGCCGAGGCCGCCGAGGCCACCTCGAGCATCGCCAAGCTGCTCTACATCGACACCTTCTTGTCGAATAAATTCGCCTATCTGCGCTTCAACTACGCGACCGGTGACGCCGCCGGTCAGAACATGGTGGGTCGCGCCACCTTCGCGGCCTGCTCGTGGATTCTGGAGCAGATCGACACGGTGCGACGTTTCTACCTCGAGTCGAATCTGGCCACCGACAAGAAGGGCTCGCAGATCAACACCATGCGGACGCGTGGCAAGCGCGCCACGGCGGAATGCATCGTGCCGCGCGAGGTGCTGATCCAGCACATGCGGGTCGAGCCGGAACAGCTCGCCTACCACGGCCAGGTGGCCAACGTCGGCGCATTCCTTTCCGGTGCCAACAACAACGGCGCGCATTCGCCCAACGCGATCACCGCCATGTTCATCGCCACCGGTCAAGATGTCGCCAACGTCGCCGAATCGTCCGCCGGCATCATCTACAGTGAGATGACGCCCGAGCGCGACCTCTACATCTCGATCACCATTCCATCGTTGATCGTCGCCACCTACGGTGGCGGCACCAGCCTGCCGACCCAGCGCGAATGCCTCGAGGTCATGGGTTGCGTCGGTCGTGGCAAGGTCAAGAAGCTGGCCGAGATCATCGCTGGTGTCGCCCTCGCCGGCGAGCTGTCACTCGCCTCGGCGATCTCGTCGCTCGATTGGGTGTCGAGTCACGAGAAATACGGCCGCAACCGCTGAGCCCGCCTGATCCGGCGCGGCCATCGTCCACCGGACTCGAGCCAACGGATCTGTCGTGAACGCCGCCCACATCGAGACTGCTCCACCGCTGGTCGTCGAACGCCCCGAGCGTCGACGCCAGCGGGGATTGGTGCTGCGAACCCTGGTCATCGCCCGTCATCTCGTCGCCTTGAGCCTTGGCGCGCTGGTGGCGGCGGTCGACCGTACCCGGGGTGGCGAGCGACGGATCGGCCTGCGGCTGGTCGCGCCCTTCACTCCTCTTCTCCGTCTTTTTCTCCGCAAAGAGCTCCGCCGCGCGACGTTGGCGGTGCACCTGCGGCGTCGTTTCGAGCTTCTTGGCCCGACCTTCGTCAAGCTCGGCCAATTGCTCAGCCTGCGTCGCGATCTGCTGAGTCGTGAGATCTGCGACGAGCTCGGCCATCTGCTCGACGACGTCCCGGCGATCCCCTACGACGATTTCGCCGCTTTGATCGAAGAGGCGCTCGGTCGACCGGTGCCGAAGATGTTCGCGTGGATCGAATCGCGGCCGCTCGGCTCGGCGTCGATCGCCCAAACCCACCGCGCCGCCACCGTCGAGGGCGACTCGGTGATCGTCAAGGCGGTCAAGCCCGGGATCGAAAAGATCCTGCGTCGCGACGTTCGCCTGCTGCGCCTCTTTTCACGCCCGCTCGATCTCGTCTGGCGACGCTACCGACCGCGTCGCGCCCTGCTCGAGCTCAGCGACTACCTGCTCCGTGAGGTCGATCTCGAATCCGAAGCGGCGCACGCCGAGATCTTCGCCGCCAACTTCCGGCAAGAAAACGACGTCGTCTTCCCGCGGATTTTCCATCGCTACTCGTGCCGCTCGGTGCTCACCATGTCGTTCTTGCCGGGCCGCAAGCCGACCCTCGAGCTCGCCGCGTCCCTGCCCGCCGCCGAACGCGACCGAATCGTCGACCTGGGTGCTTCGGCGATCATCGGCATGATCTATCGCGACGGCTTTTTTCACGCCGACCTCCATCCGGCCAATCTATTGGTGATGCCGGGCCCGAAAGCCGGCTTTATCGATCTCGGCATGGTCGGAAGACTCGACGAGTCGCTGCGTCGTACGCTGCTCTATTACGTCTACTCGCTGGTCACCCACGATCCGGATGGCGCGGCGCGTCACCTCACCCAGGCCGCCGAGCCGCTCCCCGGGGCCGACACCGAGAGCTTTCGGCGCGCCCTCGCCGAGATCAACCGACGCTGGCAGGCGGCGAGCGGTCGGGACGGCGCCTCGCTGGGCTATCTGGTGCTCGCCTCGGTCGAGCTGGCGGGTCGCTATCGCATGACCTTTCCGCTCGAGATGACCTTGATGGTCAAGGCCTTGGTGACCTACGAATCAGTCGGCCAGCTCATGAAGCCGCACTTCGACGTCGCCCAGGTGGCCCGTCGTCACGTCCGGGGCGTGCTGCTCGATCAGCTCTCACCCAACCGGATTCTCCACGGCAGCCCCGAGTGGCTCGAAGCCCTGGTGCAAGCGCCGCAACTGATCTCGGGCGTGCGCCAGTTGCTCGAACAAACCACCAAGCAAAGCGGTGAGAACCC
>JBCDBH010000436.1:0-4813 GCA_039184055.1 Acidobacteriota bacterium | reverse complement strand
GCCGCCGCGTTACCCGCCTCCTATGCCGACGCGGGTCCACATCAAAACCCGATCGCCGAGCAAGACAATTGGGTATACGCCCGGGTCAAGAACCTCGGGACCGACGCCTCGCTCGACTACTACGTGCGTATCTCCATCACTCACTGGCCCGGGCTCGAATTCACCTACCCCGAATCCTTCGTGCCCACCAACCGGCCCGGCGACCCCGTACCCTCACCGATGACTCCCGGCACGTATCTGATCGGCGAGATCGCCGCCACCGAGCTCGCCCCGGACGGCGACACCATCGTCAGCGTGAAGTGGCCCGCCGCGCTCGTCCCACCCGAGACCGTCATGGTCGGTCTCAACCCCGTTACCTGGCATCCCTGTCTGCTGGTCGAAGTCTCACCACACGACGGCCCGACGGCGACGGGCAACCACGTCTGGGACGACAACAACCTGGCGCAGAAAAACCTCTCCATCACCTACCCCGACAACGGCGACGACTTCGCCTTCGGCGTCATCGTCGGCAACCTCGTCAACCCCGCGCCCTATGCCGTGGTCGACATCGACCGCTCACGTCTGCCACGCGACATCCGTCTATGGGTCGACCTCGTCGATCCCACGCTCAAAGACCATCTGCGCGACGTCGTGAACGGCGGCGAGCTCCCCACGGGCTGCCACATCACCTTTCTCGAAGACACCCGTCTGCGAATCGACTGTCACGACAAACAAACCGAGCTCACCGTCGCCGCCGACACGCCTCTCACCCACGTGATCGGAAACGGCGGCAACCCCAACCAGAGCGTCACCGGCTTCACCCTCGGCCATCACCAGGGTCGTGAAGTCGCCTTTCTCGACCCACGCGGACCGATTCGGATCCCGGTCATCGGTGGCGCGGGCACCCTTCACCCCATCGTCATCGGTGGTGTCGTGGGCGAAAACAGCGCTCCAGGCCGCTACAACATCCACGTCACCCAACGCCAACCCGACGGAACGACCACCGGTGCCGTCGAGCTGGAAGTGAACGTCGGAGGAAATCGCTGACACCCACCGACACGCGAGCCAGACACGACCAAGCGGGCCTTCGGGCCCGCTTTTTCGTTGCTCGACGTTTCTCAGGGGAAACCGCTTGACTCTCAAGCCACTCGAGACTCTATTCTGGTTGCGGATCGGAGTGATCGAGGCTCCGACGGCTCGCATCAGGAGGCATGGAGATGTTCAAGATCGGTGATTTTTCGAAGATTGCTCAGGTGCCGGTGTCACAGCTGCGCTATTACGCGGACATCGGGCTTTTTCAGCCGGATCAGATCGATCCCTTTACCGGCTATCGCTATTACCGTGCCGAGCAGCTGCCCCGACTGAATCGGATCCTGGTCTTGAAGGATCTGGGTATGACGCTCGATCAGATCCGTCAGGCGCTTTCGGACAACATCTCGACCAACGAGGTGCGCGGCATGTTGCGGCTTCGCAAGGCGAAGATCGAGCAGGCGGTCGAGGAAGAGCTACAGCGTCTGCGCGCGGTGGAGGCTCGGTTGCGACAGATCGAGGACGAGACCAGCGAAGGTATCGAAGTGGTGCTCAAGTCGGTGCCGGCACAACGGTTTCTTTCGCTTCGTGAGACCTTTCCCGGCATGGGCGACACGCTCGGGGTGCTCGGCGAGATGCTGCAGGTGTTGCCGGAGCGTTTTGGCCCCAAGCTCGGCTATATGACCGCGATGCTCCACGGCGCCAGTTTCAATCTCGAGAATGTCGACATCGAGATGGGCTTCGCCACCGATCTCGACACCGATACGTCGACCCGACTGCCGAGCGATCGAGTCTTGGCGGTACGCGAGCTGCCGGCGGTCGAGACGATGGCCACGGTGGCACGCGTCGGATCGTTCGAGAACAACTGTCGAAGCTATGGCTCACTCGGTCTATGGCTGGAACAAAACGGCTACACCTTCGCCGATACGGCACGTGAGGTCTTTCTCCAGCTGCCGTGTCCCGACACCGGGGCCGACGCGGTGGTCGAGATTCAAGTTCCGGTGATCGCGAGGCCTGCCGTGCAGCCTCCAAACTAGCGATCTAAATCACCCCCTCAACTCTACGGTCGTGCATGCACCCACGGTGCGAACGGGACCGGTGTATCCACGCAACTTGTATAACCAGGAGAAGAAACGATGCACATCAATCGACAGATCACCATCGACGCTCCGATCGATCAGGTATGGGACGTGCTCGGTCACCGATACGACCAGGTCGACCGCTGGGCCAGCTCGGTGAGCCATTCGGCGCCGAGCGCCGTGGGACAACCGCTCGACGGGGCGCCCGTCGCCGGACGCGTGTGTCAAACCGAGCTCGGCCCGTTCAAAGAATCGATCTTCGAATACGACGAAAACAAGAACGTCCTCGCTTATCGAGCGAGTGGCAGCAAGATGCCTTTCTTTGTCAAAGACCTACGCAATCGCTGGTCGTTGAACAAAGTCGACGACACCCGCACCGAAGTCGATATGGCGATGTCGGCCGAGCTCGCCTTTCCTTTCAATCTCATCATGAGCCTGCCGATGAAGACGCAATTCGCTCGCGTGCTCGATTTCGCCATCGAGGAGCTCAAGCACTACGTCGAAACCGGCAACCCCCATCCCCGCAAAGTCCAAGCCGATCTCGCGGCCCGAGCCGCTTGATCGCATCCAGGGAGACAGAGAATGAAACTCGCAACCACCTTTCTCATGCTAAGCGCCCTGATCCTGACGGCCGCCCCGTCGACAGCGCAAACGCCACCACCCCCTCGAACGATCGGCTCGGTGCAAGTCGACGCCCTCACCTCGGCCCCGGTCCGACTGGTACGTAGCATCTCGCTTCACGCCACACCGACGGACGTATTCGCTTTCGTCACCGACCACGCCAATTGGCCGGCGTTTCTCGGCGCCATCGAATCCGTCGAGGTAAAGGGCGACGGACATCGGGGCAGCACGCGAACCTTTACCGTCACGGGCGGTGCCACGCTCGCTGAACGGATCGTCGCGTTCGACGAGCCCGGCAAAGACGGCACCGCCGCCTTCGCCTATGCGATCGGGCCGGAGAATCCCTTTGGCGTACAGAATCATCTGGCCGTCATCGAGCTTCGCACCGCCGACTCGGGTGGCACCGTGCTCGGCTACCACCAGCTCTACGATCATCCGGATCCGAACGCCATCGCGCCCGCCGTCGCCGCCGGTACCGACGAGATCCTCGGCAACATCCTCTACCGGTTCGGTGGCGAGCTCCGTGGCGCCACCGAGGGCTCGACCACGGTCACCATCCTGCAACGTCGGGTGATCGACGCCTCGACGGCACGCGCCTGGCGGGTGCTCGGTGAGCAATGGGGCGAGGTCGACAAATGGGCGAGCGTCATCGCCCACTCGCAAACCGACGGTACGGACAAGGCCTCGCTCGAAGGCGTGACGCGGTCATGCGAGGTGCCGGGCACGCCCGGCTTTCGCGAAACCATGCTCGCCTACGACGAGGACGCGCTCGAGCTCAGCTATCGGGTGATCGACGGCATGCCGCCATTCGTGACCCGGGCGGTCAACTATTGGGACATCGAGCCTCTCGGTGCGGAGCGGGTGGTGGTGTCGTCACGGGTCGAGCTCGACATCGCGCCGGGTACCCCGGATGTGGCCACCGGCATGGCGGCCGGGCAATTCACCCAGCTGCTCGATCTCACCGCCGACGAGCTGGCGCACTACATCGAAACCGGTCGTCCGCACCCTCGCAAAGTCGTGGCGCAACAGATGATGAGCGGCAAATGATCCATCAACGGATCTTGACGGTGGCGGCGTACCTGACTTCGGTCGGGTGCGCCGTCTTCGGTGCTCCACCCGGCTCGACTCCGGATACGATCGCGATCGAGCTCGCCGCCGGCAGCGTCGAAACCTTCATCGTAGGCACGGCCGAGCAAGCAAAACCCGCGCTGCTGACCGGTCTACATGGCTACGGCATGGACGCCTCGCAGATCGCCACCCTGGTCGACATCCAGCCGAGCTTCGATCACGTCTACCTTGCGCCCCAGGGTTTTCACGAGCTCGACGACGGTACACGTGCCTGGTTCCCGATCGAGCTCAGCGACGGCGAGATCATCATCGATCCAGCGGCGATCGAGACCTTTCTCGATCGCTTCGAGGCCTACGTCGACGCGGCGCTCGAGGTCACCGGAGCCGATCCCGAACGGGTCGCAATCATCGGCTATAGCCAAGGGGGTGCCGGTGCCATCACCCTCGCCGCAACGCGGCCGAACGTCGCACGGGTCTTCGTCGGACTCGCTGGCTCCGTGCTCGATGACGCCACGCTGCACGCTCTGACATACGACGACGCCCGCGACACACCCCTCTTCATCGGCCATGGCACCCTCGATGTCTTGGTCGACCTCGACACCATGCGTACCGATGTCGATCGCCTCCGCCAGCGTGGGCTCGACCTCACCTACCGTGAATACGCCGTCCCCCACGTCGTCTCCGCCGCGCAACGTCGCGACGTCACGGCGTGGCTCGAGGATCGTTTCTAACCCCCATTTCTCACCAGCCCGTTTGCTTACGGAGCGGGAAACGCCACCGTGTCGGTGATCGATTCGAACACCTGGCCCTGGGTATTGCGATAGGTCTGTTCCGCACCGGTTGCGGTATCGGTCACCCGGATTGTCACCTCGACGTTGGTCAGCCCGGCCGCGAAGACCCAGAAGGCGCCATTGATCCCACGCCCATCGAGCAGTTAGGCAAAGGCCGCGAGGTTGTCTTAGTCGAAGAACCAATAAAAGCCAGTGTCGTCGGGCACCACCACCCCACCGGCCGGGCCGCTGTCGCCGTCGGGGCTG
>JBCDBH010000435.1:0-4821 GCA_039184055.1 Acidobacteriota bacterium | reverse complement strand
GTAGCCGAGACGCGACTGACCACCCGGGCCACCGTGCACCCAGAGCAGTGCCGGAACCTTGTTGTCGGCGCTCGCCCGGTGCGGCTTGTAGAGGATGCCCGGAATCTCCAGACCGTCGAAGGAGGCGAATCGCACCACCTTGCCTTCGACCAGGTTCTCGGCATCGATCGCGGCGTTGAGGGAGCGGGTCAGCTGACGCGGCGCATCCGAACTGCCGATCGTCTGCACGTAGAGATCCCGAGGCGTGCGGCTGGTGCTGGCATAGAAGGCCATCATCTGATCGTCGGGTGACACGGTGACCGAAGTGACTTCGGCGCCACCGAGCTCGGGCAGAGACACCGGAGTCATCGTGCTCTCTTCGAACATCTGGAGCTCGGTACGACCGTCGTTGTTGATGCCGGCGATCATGTAGCGACCGCCGCGAGAGACGTACGCAAAGGCGACATCCCAATCCGGTTGGAGCACGGTCTCAGGGGTGGGGATGGTCTCACCGTCGAAGTCGGTCAGATCGTAGCGATTGAGGTGGAGAAACTCGCTGTCCTGGTCGGTGACGATGTAGAAGCGTTGGCCGTCGAGGCTGAAATCACCGACAAAGTGATTGACGTCGCCCTCGTGTGGCGTGACGTGGACCAGCTTCTGAGTCGGCAGGTGGTAGAGGTAGACGTCGCTATCGGCTCTCGTCTGCGTCTTGAAGAGGGCCATCCAGGTCCGATCCGCGGTGATGGCGCCAAAATCGTAACCTTCGGTGTTTTCATAGAGCAGAGTCGCCTCGTAGGTGTCCGTCGTCATGGCGTAGACGTCGGTGAAACGCGGGTCGCGAACGTTCGAGCCGTAGTAGAAGCTCGCGCCGTCAGGTGCCCAGCCCAAGAAAAGCGCGCGCTCTTTTTCTCCCGGGGTCAAATCGGTGATCGTGCCATCGAGCTCTCGCACATAGATATGAAAGAGCTCGTTGCCACCCTGGTCCGATTGAAAAAGGAAACGTTCGTCATTCGGGAAATAACCGACGGTACTTACCGATTCTTCGCTTTCGGTGAGTTGTTCGGCGGGTCCACCGTCCACCGGCAGCGCATAGGCATTCGACACACCGGTCTCGTCGCTACTCACCAAGAGCTTGGTGCGGTCGGGCGAGAACGAGGCACCGCCGTAGCTCACCGTGTCGAGAAATTGCTCGATGGTGTGCTCGGGAACGTCGCGTGGCCCGTCGGCGACGCTCTCCTCGACCTCCGTGGCCGGCTCGGTGCATGCGGCGAGCAACGCCGGCACGACGAGCGCGAGTAGGAAACGCTTCATGTCATCTCTCCTTGTCGGAATCGATCAAAGGACGTAGGCACCCCGCCCACGCTTTCTCATACGCGTGTCGTTGACAGTGTACGTCCTCGTGAAGGAAGACGTTGCAGTCATTCGCCAAGTTCACACGGCGACTCGACCCAACTCTTGACAGTGTGTTGGTGTAGTAATACAGTGCGTCTCGTGGAGAACGAAAGCCCATGATTCACATCGACCCTAGCCATCCGATTCCCCTCTGGAAACAAATCGAAGACGGCATGCGTCAGCTGATTCTCTCGGGGGTCTTGGCGCCCGATGCGCCGCTGCCATCGATCCGTGAGCTCGCGCGTGAGCTGCGCGTGAACCCGCTGACCGTGTCGAAGGCCTACCAGCGACTCGCCGATCACAAGTTGGTGGCCAGTCGTCGTGGCGAAGGTACCTTCGTGGCCCCGGAGCCGCCTCGACCGACCGCCGATGAACAGACGCGTCGTCTCGATGCCGCGGCCACTCGCTACGTCGGTGAGGCGCGGACAGCCGGGGCCGAGCTCGAGGAAGGTCTCGCCGCGGTCCGCAAGGTTTGGAAGGACACGCCAGGCGCGAATCGAGCTCGACCGGTCGACGCGGCGAGCACCCAACCTGACATGGAGGAAAGTCCCTGATGAGCACGTCCGCAACCGTGCCTCCGATCGAGGTCGATCAAGTGTCGATATGTTTCGGCCGCCGAGCCGTGCTCGACGACGTCAGCCTGACCGTTCCTTCGGGTGAGGTCTACGCGTTGCTCGGTCGCAACGGCGCCGGTAAATCGACTCTGCTTTCATGTCTCGCTGGTCTGCGGCGTCCAGGGCAAGGTCGGCTGCGTCTCTTGGGTCGGGACAGTTTCCGTGATCGCGAGCACTTGATGCACGAGGTCGCGGTGGTTCCTGAAGAGCCCGATGCACCCCCGGCGATGAGCGCCAACGAGCTCGGTGTCTTTTGTCGCGCCTTCTACACGCAGTGGGACGAGGGTGGTTATCACCAGCGTGTCGAGCGCTTCGCCATCGACCCGAATACCCCGTTTGGCAAGCTGTCCCGAGGTCAGAAAGCCCAGGTCATGCTCGCTCTCGCCCTCGCGCCTCGTCCCAGCGTTCTGCTGCTCGACGATCCGACGCTCGGGCTCGATGCGGTGGCCCGACAGGCTCTTTACGAAGAGGTGATCGGTGAGCTCGCCGATCGGGGTGTCACCGTGCTCATCACCAGTCACGATGTCGCCGGTATCGAGGCGATCGCCACGCGGATCGGTATCTTGCATCATGGCGTGTTGGAGGTCGACGAGCCGATCGAAACGCTCAAGGCGCGCTTTCGTCGTCTGCGTTGGCAGGGTGAGATCCCCACTCGGATTCTCGAGAGTCACGAGCTGGCACCTCTTGCGCCGAGTCGCCGAGCTTTGGGTGAGGAGGTCATCGTCACGCAATGGCACGAGCAAGCCGCGATGCCCGACGCCGCTCACATCGATGCGATGGCACTCGAGGAGATCCTCGTCGCGGTCAGTGGTCATGTCGACAACTCAGGGAGCTTGCCATGCACATGATGGTCGCGCTCGTACGACGCGAAATATGGACCCAGCGAGCCCTGCTGGTCGCCGCCTTGTTGGGAGGGCTCTTCCCGGTGTTCGCACCGTTCCTGCCTTTCACCGATTTCTCGGCCGACGATCTTCGTTTCAGCATCATGTTCGCCGGGGCCGTGTGGGCCGCGGTGGCGGCAGTGCTGGGCCTCGGGATCGTCGTGCTCGGTAACGAGCTCGGTGGCAAGAACGTCGGGTTTTTTCTACGGCGGCCGATCTCCGGGTGGGGATTGTGGGCCGGGAAGCTGCTCGGCGCCTACGTGGTGTTCATGCTCACGATGCTGGCGCTCGTGGTCCCGACGCTTTTGCTCGACAGTTCGGTACTGCGCTCGATCGATTTCGATTTCTCGGTGGCGTGGCCACTCGAGCTCAGTACCCATGGCGCGTGGAAAAACGCCTATCGATCGCTTTTGCCGCAAGCTTTCGCGCCAGGTTTGGTGTTCGCGGCCGTGGTGCTCTTCCCTCTCACCGCGCTCGCCGCGCTTCAGCTGCTCACGAATATGGTGCGCTCACGATCGGCCTGGATCTTCGTGGATCTTGCCGGTCTGATCGGAGTCGTCACGCTGATGGTGTCGACCGTCGATCATCTGAACCGGTGGGAGGCCTTTGGCCCGCTCGTATGGCTCGAGCGCTTGGTGCTTCCCGCAGTTGCGCTTCTCGTGCTCGTCGCGGCCGGTCTCCAGGTGGTGCAAGGACGTCTCGATCTGGTGCGAGGTCATCGCTGGGCGAGCCTCGCCCTGTGGCCGCCTCTTCTTCTGCTGACCTTCGGCGGCTGGGTGTGGAGTCAATGGTTGGTACGAGCCGACGTCGATGATCTCGACCGGGTGGACTACGCGGTACTCGCTCCCAGTGGGCCGTGGGTGGCGGTGGGCGGGCCCAGCGGGCGAGCCGGATATCAGCCCACGCTTCTGTTCGACACCGAGACGGCCGCCACGATTCGTCTTGGAGGTCCGGGCTACGATCGCAGCCAGGTCGCGTTCTCGGGCAACGGCCTCGTGGCCACGTGGACACGCTGCCATGGAGTCCGTCGTGCCCCTGAGGATTGCGATCTCTATTGGGTGGATCTCGCGACTGGTGACATGACCGAGAGTGATATCCCGGTGCGTCGAGGTGCCCGGGTGATGCTCGACCATGTCGGCGCTCGGCTCGCGGCGATTCGTGGCAGTGAGGTCGCGCTGTGGTCACTCGACAGTCATGACCAGATCATCGCGCTCAACTTCGGTCGGGAAGTATGGATGCCTCACCGAGTCGGGACGAACGAGCTGCGGGTGATCGAAGCTACGGTGCCACCGCGGCTGTGGTCGGTCGACATGGTGTCGGGAGCACGTAGCCAAATTGCCGAGCTCGATCAAGCGCAGGAAAGGAATCTCTGGACCGCCACGGTGAGCCCGGATGGCTCACGGATTGCCGCGTCGGCCGGTGGACCGCCGATGAGTATCGACGTCTACGACGACACCGGTCGTCGTGTCGCGACCTGGTCGGACGTGTGGTTCAACGATCAATCGAATGTCGCCTTTGTCGGTGACGAGGTCGTCATCGCTCAGGTCATGAGGACGTTCGGGGATCGGTACGCGAGTCAGCTGGCGGTCGTTCGGGCCGACGGTACCTCTGAACGCTTGTTCGAGGATGCAGAACGCCCGATCATGATGCTCGGTGGCGAAATCGCTCCGGGACGGTTGCTCATCGGGACGTCCACACGTGATCCTCTCGATCGCCGGGAGTGGCTGCGAACCGCGATGCCGTTCGCCACCGGTTACGGAAGCTGGATCCAACCCTCGCGCAACGGCGATTTCCGCACCTATGTTCTCGACTTGGCGACCGGAGAGGTCGAGCTCTTTCTCGACGGTGTGCTGCCGATCGTGCCGGCGATCGGCCCGGTCGGTCCCGGTCAACCGGCCAGCCGCCTCATGCTCGACGAGGCGGGCCGATTGCTACGTCACGATCCGGTGACGGGG
>JBCDBH010000434.1:0-4827 GCA_039184055.1 Acidobacteriota bacterium | reverse complement strand
GCGTCGCCGTAGAGACCGGGAACGATGGTCAACCCACCCCCCTGCTCGATTGTCCAACTCGTCCAGCCGCTCGGCGGCGCGATCGGATTGCCGGCGAGTCCCACCTCGCATCGCCAGCCCGGACGCCCCGACACCAGCCGCATACGGACGATCCGTCGATCGGTCTCGTTGGTGAGCTGCAACACGACCACGTCGAGCCCAGCCGCCCAGAATGCCGGATCGGGCAGGTAGTCCAAACCCGACCCCGACACCACCAGTTGACCTCGATTCGCGCCCGAGCTCGATTCGAGCCGCCAGCCGGTCACGAAAGGCAATTCGATACGAGTCGACCCAGGGTTGACGATCACGGTTTCGTCGAACGATTCGACGACGCTCCCGAACGAGCCACCATCCCCAAACGATTCGGCCTCCCCAAACGCGTTGGCCTCTCCAAACGATCCGGCTCCCCCGAACGATTCGGCCATGGTTGGTGAGACCGTGACCATCGTCAACAACACCGTCACACAAACAAGCGTCCCTACACGTGTCGGTTTCATACACCGCTCCTTCCTACCCGATTGTCCTTCCTCCAGAGTACTGTCCATACCGGCGCGAAACGGCGAAAAACGTGCTCAACAATATCTCCGGGGTGGTACCCAACAAAAAAACGGTCCGGTGGAACACCCACCGGACCGTCGTTTTGGGCTCAACGAAGCTGACGAGCGATCACTCGAACGCCCACATCTCGAAGTCGTCGAGCTCGATCACACCCGAGCTGCTCGCGGTGTCGCCGAGCACACCGAAGCGCACGATGTCGGGGACGTGCTGGTAGTTGTCGAGCCCTTCTTGGCGCTCGGCGAGCACGCCGTTGACGTAGAGGTCGAGCCAGCCGTTGTGGAGATCGTCGTCGTAGGCGTTACGCATACGAGCCTCGATCCGATACTCGCCCACCGCCAGACCCTCTTTGGACACCAGCGCGATGCTCGGAGTGTTGCCGACCGCCAGACCCGCGTTGGCGCCGATCGTATAGTCGGTGCCGTCGTACTCGATCCACACCCGAATCGCGTTGCACGGTAGCCCACTCACGACGCTCGGACATACCGCCACCAGACTCACCGCCTTGTCGATCTCGATGGTGATGTCGCTCAGGTCGACCCAGAAACGCACCGCATGACCCGGAGCCGCCACGAGCCTCTGCGGCCTTGGATCGAAGGCGCTGTAGGTGACGGACTGCTCGATATAGCTCGACTGCAAGGAGCTCATCAGACCCAGATCGATGTCGAGCTGGTCACCCGGACCCGGGAGGCTCTGGGTGACCGTGCTCTGTGGCCCTGGGTTGCCAACCGTCCAGCCGGTCGCCCCACCGGTGAAGTTCTCGTAGACGACTCGTGACGATGGATCGACGGAAGTGCGACTGGAACGCGCGGTCGGCTTCTCGAACAGGAGGTCGGAGTCGGCTCCAGATCCCTGACCAGGAAGCTCGTTGACCAACAACTGGTGTTGCTCGAACAGGGATGCATGGGCCGTCGTCGGCACCGAGCCGATGATGTTCTCGTTGACGATCAAGCTGGTGCTCGGATTCCCCACGATGGGTGTCGACCGCACAACCTCGACGAAGTTGGTGTCCAAAGTCAGCGGGTAGACCAGTGTATTGCTGCTCGAGCCACTTTTCAGGATGAGCTCCCATTGGTTCGTGGTGTCATTCCAGTCCGCCTCGAGGGACGCGATGCCCACGACCCCCTCGGAGATGGTAAAGAACTCCACGCCCAGCGGCGGCAGAGTGGTCGGACTGGTGACGCCGGTCGGAATGTCACGAATCGTCACGTCCATCGCGGTCGTGCTGGTGGTCGGTCCCTGGCTGCCCCCATCGTCGGTCATGATCCCCGCCGAGATGCTCGGACCGGAACCCGAGGTCGGGCTGTTCAGGACATAGGCCGTACCACCGCCGGGGCCGGTCGTGGTGGTCGGTGCCGGACTGGTCGAAATCGTCCAGTTGAACCAGTTGGAAGGAGAACCCCCGAGCGGGTCCAACGTAGCGACGTCACCGTCCCAATCGGTATCACCCGCCACCAGAAGGACTCGTTTCGCGACGTCGACACCCGAGTCGACATAGTGCAGATGGATCACGTCGGAACCGACTTGCCAGAACTCCAGATCGGGTTCGTAGGTGAACACCGAATCTTTGAACGTTCCGTATTGGGCTCCCTCCCACGATACGAGCGTCACGCCGAGCGGCACGGATACCACGACGATGTCCTCACCAGGACCGATGACGACGATCTCTTCGATATCGGTCGCGAACACGACTCCGCTTCCGAGAAGCAGAGACAGCGTCAAGACGACCGCTAGCCGGTGGTTTGAGAGCAATGAACGAAGCTTGGCCATAGAAACATCCCCTTTTCGTGTGAGATTCGAGCGCCTCGACCGACTGACTTCCCGGATCATCAATGTAGTCCCCAATGAAGAAAGGCATATCGAGATGCAAATCGTGCTCATCGAGACGAGGCGCTACGAGCGATCGCCGGCCCGACGACCGAGACATTCGGCCGTCGGCGGCAGGTGTGTTGGTGTTTGTAGTTGGCGTGCTACGACAGAGATGACAGGAGCTATTCGACCTGCCAAATTTCGAAGTCGTCCAGACCCAGGATGCCCGTGCTGTTGGTGGTGTCGCCGATGACACCGAAGCGAACCCGCTCTGGAACGTGTTGATGGTTGTCGAGCCCGACCGCGCGTTCGGCGAGCTTGCCGTCGATCCATAGATCGACTGAGCCGTTCTGAATCGAGGCGCTGTAAGCGTTGCGCATCCGAGCCTCGACCCAATAGACACCGGCGTCCAGATCCTCCCGGATGACCTGGGCGATGGTCGGGGAATTACCTGTTGATAAACCCGCGTTGGCACCGATCGTGTAGTGCGTGCCGTCGTACTCGACCCATACACGGAGCGCGTTGCACGGCAGGCCGACCGGTGGACACGCGGTGGCGAGCGTGATCGGTTCGTCGGCCGCGATGGTGATGTCGCTCAGGTCGACCCAGAAACGGATCCCATACCCTGGATCGAAGAAGCTCGTCGGACGGGTCGCGGAGCTCGAAGTCGAAACCGTGGTCAATCGCTCGAGAAAACTCGACTGCAACGCGCTCATGAGCGCCAGATCGATATCGAAACGGCTACCGGGACCGGGAAGATCCTGGGTCGACGTACTCTGGGGCCCAGGGTTGCCGACCGTCCAACCAAGGCCGACACCGCCGTCGAAGCTGTCGTAGGCGATTCGCTGCGTCGGGTCGTGGGCGACTCGGCTCGTCCGCGCCGTCGGTTTCTCGAATACCAGATCCGAACCGGCCGCGAGCGGACCGGGAAGCTCCTCCATCAGCAGCTCGTGTGTTTCGAAGAGCGATGAATGAGCGGAGGTCGGCACCACGCCGATGGCTTGCTCATCGACCGTGAGCGTGGTCGACGGTGCCCCGAAGGTCGGGGTCGAGCGCGTCACGGTGACAAAGACCTCGTCCGAGTCGAGCGCGTGGGTCACGGTGGATGAGCTCGAGCCACTCGACAGCTCGATTTCCCACAGGCTCGTGGTGGGGTTCCAGAGCGCGGAAAGACTGGCGATCGTGGTTTGATCTTCCCGAATCTCGAAGAACTTCGTGCCGCCTTGATTCGATCGGTTGAAGGTCGGAATGTCCCGGACCGTGACGTCCATCGCGGTGGTGCTGTTGGTCGAGCCTTGACCGTGACCGTCGTCGGGATCGATGACGCCCGAGATGCTCGGCGCAGCACCCGAGCTCGGTAGCTCGAGCAAGTAGGCATCACCGAGCAGCCCCGGCACGATCACCGGCGCCGGGCTGGTCGACAACTGCCAATTGGCCCAATCCGCCGGCGCTCCGGTCAGATCATCCATGGTCAAAAGATCACCGTCCCAACCCGTCTCACCCGCCACGACTCGGACACGCTTGATCACGTCGACGCTCGATTCGACATAGTGCAAGAGGATGACGTCGGAGCCCACCTCCCAGAACGCCAGATACGGCTCATAGCTAAAGCTCGCGCTGTCGAAATCGCCGTAGAGCGATCCCTCCCACGATACGAGCGTGGCGCCTCCGGGAACGGTAATGTTGGTCTTGGAATTACCAGGAGCCATGACGATGGTTTCGTCGATCGTAGTTGCAAAAAGAACTCCGCTTCCGATGAACAGAGAAAACGCCAGGACGACCGTTAGTGAATGCATGAAGAACAGACTGCGTACCTTGGTCATGACAGATCTCCCTCGATTGTGACCGTTTGAGCACCCCTATCCAACAAGGCGTGCGAAGATCGAGTTTGTGCTCAACAGGTCATCGAGCTGCTGAAAGCGAGTTGTGACATGCCCACCCCCGAGATGACGCCCGAGCGTTGGCGGCAAGTGCAGTGGTTGTTCGACGCCGTGCTATCGCGCGAAGCCGAGGAAAGACGGTCATTCTTGGCCGAAGCCACCGCCGAGGATCCAACGCTGCGCCGCGAGGTCGAATCCCTCATCCGGTCGCTCGAAGCGGCCAGTGGGTTCATCGATCAACCGATGGTGGACCTCCGTTCCGGCGAACCCGAACCCTTCACCCCCGGAACCCGCGTCGGTTCGTATCGATTGGAACGTTTATTGGGAAGCGGCGGCGTCGGCCGAGTGTACTTGGCGAAACGGGCCGACCAGGTATACGAAAAAGACGTTGCAGTCAAAGTGATCAAACGCGGGATGGACACAGAGGAATTGGTACGTCGCTTCGTCAGTGAGCGGCAAATCCTCGCAGGTGCAACACACGAGTGGGGTTACAACCATTGTAGCAATGACTAAGTGGAGCATAGACCCACGAAGATGGCGAGGG
>JBCDBH010000433.1:0-4844 GCA_039184055.1 Acidobacteriota bacterium | reverse complement strand
GCTTTTCGTTCCCGACTTGTCCCGTCAACACCCTTGGAGCCCGAAATGTCCCCAACACGTCGCTGGACCATCGCCTTCGTAGCTCTCTTGGTCGCCATTCCACTGATTTCTTCGGCTGTTTTCGCCGATAGCCTGCCGGCCCCGAGCCCAGCCTCACCAACGAGCGCCGACACCATTGGCGACGACCTGCTGGCGTCGATGCAGTGGCGCTCGATCGGCCCCTACCGCGGCGGCCGTTCCGCAGCGGTCGCCGGAGTCGTCGACGATCGTGACACCTACTATTTCGGTGGCACCGGTGGTGGCGTCTGGAAAACGACCGATGGCGGCAATCATTGGGAACCGGTCTCGGACGGCTTCTTCGGTGGCTCGATCGGCGCGGTCGCGGTGAGCGAATGGGATCCCAATGTGATCTACGTCGGCGGTGGCGAAAAGACCGTGCGTGGCAACGTTTCGCACGGTGACGGCATGTTCAAGTCGACCGACGCGGGCAAGACGTGGCAAGCGATCGGCCTAGAAGACAGCCGCCACATTCCCAGGATCCGTATCCATCCGAAAAACCCGGACCTGGTCTATGTCGCCGCTCTCGGGCATCTCTTCGGACCCAACGAGCAACGCGGCGTGTTTCGCTCCACCGACGGTGGCGACACCTGGGAGAGCAT
The DNA here is from genome assembly GCA_039184055.1 of Acidobacteriota bacterium. Lineage (GTDB taxonomy): Bacteria > Acidobacteriota > Thermoanaerobaculia > Multivoradales > J023 > JBCDBH01. The sequence continues at coordinate 4,185 of JBCDBH010000433.1, read as the reverse complement.
TCTCTTCGTCAATGAAGACGCTGGCGCGATCGACCTCATTTTCGATCCGACCAACCCGCGAATCCTCTACTCCACGTTCTGGCGCGTCCGTCGCACGCCCTATTCGCTCGACAGCGGCGGCGAAGGCTCGACGATGTGGAAGTCGACCGACGGTGGCGACACCTGGACCGACATTACCTATAACGAAGGACTTCCGGAAGGCACCCGCGGCATCAGCGGCATCACGGTGTCGCCATCGGATCCGGACAACCTCTACGCGATCATCGAAGCCGAAGAGGGCGGTGTCTTCCGTTCACGTGACGGCGGCGACACGTGGAGCAAGGTCAACGACAACCGGTCGCTCCGTCAGCGCGCCTGGTATTACACCCGGATCTACGCCGACCCGGCCGACGCCGAGGCGGTGTACGTCGTCAACGTGCGCTTCCACTACTCCAAAGACGGTGGCAAATCGTTCCGACAGATCCCGACACCACACGGCGACAACCATGATCTATGGATCGACCCCAACGATCCTCTGCGCATGGTGCAGGCGAACGACGGTGGCGCCAACGTCTCCTACGACGGCGGCGCGTCCTGGTCGGTGCAGAGCAACCAGCCGACCGCGCAGTTCTATCGCGTCACCACCGACAACCACGTTCCCTACCGTATCTATGGCGCGCAACAGGACAATTCGACGGTGCGGATCCTGCATCGCAGCTTCGCGAGCGGCATCGATCAACGTCATTGGGAACCCACCGCCGGTGGTGAGAGTGGCCACATCGCGCCCAAGCCCGACGATCCCGAGATCGTCTATGGCGGCTCGTACGGTGGCTTCTTCACCCGGGTCGACCACCGCACCGAGCAGATCCGCCTGGTCGACGTGTGGCCCGACAACCCGATGGGCTCGGGCGCCGAAGATTTCAAGTACCGTTTTCAGTGGAACTTCCCGATCTTCTTCTCGCCTCACGACCCGAACAAGCTCTACACCGCCGCCAACATCCTCTTCGTGAGCACCAACGAGGGGCAGACCTGGACACCGATCAGTCCGGATCTCACCCGTGCCGACCCCGACACGCTGAAGTCGTCAGGTGGCCCGATCACGCAAGACAATACGGGTGTCGAGTACTACGCCACGATCTTCTCGGCGATCGAGTCGCCCCATGAGCCCGGCGTGCTGTGGGCCGGGTCGGACGATGGCTTGATCCATCTGTCGCGTGACGGTGGCGACAACTGGCAAAACGTCACGCCACCCGATCTGCCCGAGTGGACGATGATCAACGGCATCGATCCACATCCCACCGAGCCTGGCGGGCTCTACGTCGCCGCGACGCGCTACAAGCTCGACGATTTCTCACCCTATCTTTACAAGACCACCGATTACGGCGCTACCTGGACGCGGATCGACGACGGTATCGACCGTCAACACTTCACCCGCGCGTTGCGGGCTGATCCCGATCGTCCCGGCCTGCTCTACGCCGGTACCGAGCGCATGGTCTACGTCTCGTTCGACGATGGCGCCAGCTGGCGACCGCTGCAGCTCGAGATGCCGATCACTCCGATCACCGATCTCACCATCAAAGACAAAGACCTGATCGCCGCCACCCAGGGCCGCTCGTTCTGGGTGCTCGATGATCTGGCGCCCCTGCACCAGCTCGATCCCGCGATCGCCGACAGTGATCTCCACCTCTTTCAACCGCGAGACACCGTGCGCTACCCACCGACCCGCGGCTTCTTCCGTCGCGGTGGCCCGAGCGGCGCCAATCCACCCTACGGCGCGGTCATTCACTATTGGCTGAAGAACGCGCCCGAGGGCGAAGATGCCCCGACGCTGGAGCTCACCATCCTCGACCAGGCAGGCAACGAGATCCGCACCTTCAGCTCAGCGAAGGACGAGGAGGGTGAGGACGAGATTCTGCCGACCGAAGCCGGGATGAATCGCTTCGTGTGGAATCTGCGTGGCGAAGCCCCCGAGGATTTCGACGGCATGATCTTGTGGTCGAGTGGCGGCATGCAGCCACCTTTGATGCTCCCCGGGGTCTATCGCGCCAAGCTGAGCCTTGGTGAAGAGTCGACCCAGATGGTTGATTTCGAGGTGCTCCCCGACCCCCGGCTCGAGGTCTCGGCCGAGGATCTCGCCGCGCAGGCCGCGTTCATCGCCGAAGGCAGCGCCCTGCTCAGCGAGACTCATCGGGCCATCGGTCAAATCCGGGCGTTCCGTGCTCAGCTCGAAGCGATCAAGAAACGCGCCGGTGACGACAGCACCTTTGCCGAGCTGATCACCGATGCGGATGCGATCGACGAGAAACTCACCGCGGTCGAGGAAGCGCTCTATCAAACCAAGAATCGGAGCCGTCAGGATCCGCTCAACTTCCCGATCCGGCTCAACGACAAATTGTCATCGGTGGTCGGCGCCGCGTCGATCGGCTCGTATCGTCCGACCGATGGCATGGTCGCGGTACGCGATGAGTTGGCCGCCAAGATCCGCGAGCAACTCGACGTCTTCGAGGCGGTGAAGAACGAGGATGTCCCGGCGCTCAACGACAAGGTCCAGAAGCTCGAGCTTCCGGCATTGGTGGCACCGGAAAACGCCGACGACTGACGACCGCTACAACAAAAACACATCTCGACGCGGGAGCACCGGGCTCCCGCGTCAAGAGTATTTGTCCTATTCCGCCTTCATGCTACATTCACTTGCCAAGTGGAAACGCTCTATCGCGACCTCCGATTTGCTTGCCGCTCCCTGATTCGCAAGCCAGGATTCACCGCTGCGGCGGCCATCTGTGCCGCGCTCGGAATCGGCCTGGCCACGACCATTTTCAGCGCTTTCTACGCCATTGTCGCGCGGCCCTTCCCGGTCGGCGACCCGGCGGGTATCGCGGCTCTCGTCGCCACCAACGTCGACCGCGGTATCGATCTCGGCGACCTGTCGTACGAAGACTTCCGCCAGGTCCGCGAGCAGAGCTCGTCGTTCGACAGCATCGCCGGGTACAACGAAACGAGCCTGACCGTCGACGCGGGCAATGAGCCCGAACGGCTCGCCGGCGTCGTCGTGTCGGCAGAGCTCTTCGACGTACTCGACGTCATCCCTGATCGCGGACGAACGTTCCGGACCGATGACGACCGCCCAGGAGCCGCTGGCACGGTCGTGCTCGCTCACGGGCTATGGTCACGTCGTTTCGGTGCCGCCCCCGAGGCGATCGGTACGACGATCCAGATCGACGATCAGCCGCACCAGATCATCGGCGTAATGCCCGAGGGGTTCGCGTTCCCCAACCAGGCACAGCTCTGGATCCCTCTCGCGCCCCGCTGGCACGATTCACAACGCGAACAACGGGAAATCGATGTCGTCGGCCGGCTGCGCGACGGTGTCGGCACCGAGTCCGCAAGTCGAGAGATCGAAGCGATCGGGAGTCGGCTCGAGACGCAATTCCCCGACACGCACGACGGCTGGGGGCTCGCCGCGATCGAGCTTCGCGACCTCTTCGTCTCCGATGGCATGCGTACGATCAGCTTCACGCTCCTCGGCGCCGCGCTCTTCGTTCTCCTCATCGCGTGCGCCAACATCGGCAACCTGGTGCTGGCCCGCGCCGCAGCTCGCAATCAAGAGATTTCCATCCGCGCGGCCATGGGCGCGGCGCCGGGCCGCGTGGCGAGCCAGCTCCTGGTGGAGAGTCTGGTGCTCGCGGCCATGGGTGGCGTGCTCGGCACGCTGGTGGCGTTCATTGGTGTTCGCGGGCTCGTGACGCTCTTCCCAGCGTCGAATCCGATTCCCTATTGGATGGAGTTCTCGCTCGACCTACCGGTGCTCCTCTTCGCCGCCACGATCACTCTGTTCACGGGCCTGCTTGCCGGTTTGGCGCCAGCGCTCCAGGCGAGACGACTCGATCTCGTTCGTCTGTTGAACGGCACGAGCCGCGGTTCGAGCGCCGGACGCGGCCGACTCCGCGCCGCGCTGGTGATCGCCGAGGTGGCTCTGTCGGCGATTCTGCTGATTTGTGGCGCGCTCTTCGTTCGGAGCTTCTTCGCCATCGAGAAGATCGACTCGGGCTTCGACGAGGCCCGAACCGTGGCTTGGCGAATGCACCTGTCCGGAGACCGCTATGACGACGAGGGAACCCGCCGACAGAGCATCGAGACCCTGTTGAGTGAGCTCCGCGCCACCTCGGGTATCGAGTCCGCCCATGCTTCGCCACTGATTCCTCTGGC
>JBCDBH010000432.1:0-4864 GCA_039184055.1 Acidobacteriota bacterium | reverse complement strand
TCGTCCGCGAGCGCGAGAGCCTCTTCGATCTGTTCCTCGGCGAGGTCGAGATCGTAGTGTCGTGATTCGCGCGCGATCCGCACCAGGGCGCGACCGACACCCAAGCGATCCCCGGCGACCCGAAAAATCCCCAAGGCCTCCTCGTGACTGAGAGAAATGCCGATCCCGTTCATATTGCTGGCGTCGAGACGACGCACCAGGGCATCGGCGAGCAGACGGCGATCACCGAAACTCTCGAGCTCTCGGCTCGCCAGCTCTGCCAGCGCGCGGGCCGTATCGGAATCACCCACCTGATGGAGCGCCTCGGCCTGAACCAACGAGGCTTGGGCTTTCAGCATCCGCGCTCCGATCTGTTCCGCCATCGACGTGGCTCGTTGCGCCGCGTCGAGCTGACGCTCGAAATCGCCTGCCGCGCGGGCCGCCTCGGCGATCGCCAGATGAAGACGGGCCGTGTCGAGCTCGGTGTCGACCAGGCTGTCGAGAAGGACGAGCGCGTCGCCTGGCGTGCCGGTATAGGCCTGCACACGCGCCAGGTCGAGAGCGTGATCGAGGTCGTTGGGGAAATCCGTCCACACCGCCTGGTAGACCTCACGCGCGCGCTGCCATGCATAGCGACTCTCGAAGAGGAATCCTTCGATCCGCAGCCGTTCTTGACGGGGCAAGCTGGCGGCGGCGGCGAGCGCTCGCGCGGCCGTCTGAGACGAGCGGGCATCGTAGCCGGCGCGTGACCAGCAGCGTGCAACCGTGTCGAGGACTTTCGCGGCATTCGGTTCGAGCGCCGCGGCATCGTCCAAGATCTCGCAAGCGGCCGGAATTTCGAGACGGTGCATGGCGGCGAGACCGAGAGAGTACAAGCGCGTACCGTCGGCGGTCGCCGGCATGCCCGTGCGCAAGGACTCGAGCGCCTTGGTGGTCGCCGAGTCGATACCGAGCTGCTCGCGAAGCCGGGCTCCCAGAGTCGATACGAGATCGAAGAGCTCCGCGCGCTCGCCGTGCCCGGCGGCCGTGGCCACCACCCGACCATGGACGGTGTCTTGGAGGCGGAGATCGACACGCACCTGGGTGTGCTCATCATCACCGAGCGCCAAGTAGCTCCCGTGGACGACCAGGTCCGCGCCGGTGTACTTGCGCACAGCGTCGAGCAGGGCGTCGTCGACACGCGACCATGGACGATCGAGATCACGATGCATCGCGGTCACCCGAGCGCTCGGGATCATGCGGAGCTCGTCACTCAGCTCGAGCTCGGAGAGCAACATCTCTCCGATTGCGGTGGCGAGATAGTCAGAATCGGTGGTTTCGCCGAGGTTCTCGAGCGCCAGCACCGCAAGGGTCAAACGGGGCCGAGACGATTCGGAGTCGTCGGCCAGACCTTGGAGGGGTCGGATACCGGCGACATCCTCGATCCACACAAACGTCAGCAACAGAACCGTGACCACGGCAAACACCCCGACGGTCACCAGCGGACGGGATGATCGCTTGGATCGCTCCGTCAAGAACCCGTGAGGCCATGTCATCGGCGTCGGAAGAGCGTTCCCGACATCCGTTTGCGTCGTGAGGGGTTTCGCGCTCTCGTCGTCGGTATCGGTCTTTATCGGTGCGACAAAGCGATAGCCACGCTTGGGGAGCGTCTCGACGAATTTGGGTGCACGGGCATCGTCACGCAACACGCGTCGGATCTGCCGAATCGCGACATTCAATCCGCCCTCGGCATCGACAAAGGTGTCTTCGGGCCACAGCACGCGCACCAGCTCTTCACGCGTCACCAGCTCACCCGCCTTCACTACGAGGAGAGCCAAGGCGCGTGCCGGCTGAGGTTGGAGCGCGCACAGGCGGCCCGAACGTTTTAGCTCGAGCGTGTCGAGATCGAGCTCAAAGACGCCAAATTGATAGGTCGTGGCCATTGTGCCTCCATGTATACCCACATCAAACGTCGAAAAAGCGCCGCCGATGATCGAAAGTGGCGAGTCGTCGGCCTGTGAGGACTACGTGCTGGCTGTGAGGTGTGAGTGGTGCATCCGCCCAACAGGACCTTTACACGCGACCCTCGGCAGCTGAAAAAGAGCATCCGATCAGACCGTCACAAGCCATAATCACTGTCTTAAGACGTCGTCTTAAACATCGGTAAATAAGTAGCTTATCGGTTCATGTCCGAACCAGGCGGAGCTAAGCGGGAAAACCGATCGCCGCTGCCACCATGCCGTCGAACACACCGGGTCGACGTTGGCCTGGTAGCTACGCGGCACGGAGCCGCTGGCGTCGATTACCTCATTGTTAGGAGACATCATGTTCGACACACGCCTAGTCAAGACGCTTCTGTTCAGTGTCACGTTCATCCTCGTTCTTGTCCTCGGTGCCCAACCTGCGCTCGCCACGGGCTGCAACGCGGGCGGCTGCTGGAGCGCGGCGGTCGAGCTCGTCAAGGTCGCCCCGGACGGCAAGATCTGGTTCGTGGTCAATAACTCGGCGGCCTTGAACAGCCTCGTTCCGGCGGACGGGTGCTCGGTGCGTTCGATCTGGACGGGAACCGCGGAGCCGAGTCTCTACATCCGCGTCGATGATCCCGAGCGCGAGCAGAAATACGCTCTGCTTCTCACCGCTCTCACCACCGGCCAAGCCGTCGGTTTCGGTCCCGTCATCGATCCGTCGAACAACTGGTGCTCGGTCGATTCGCTCAGTATCGGTCAGAGCTGATCGGTAGCCCACTCCATGCCAGCTGAGACGACAGACATCTGAGATCCATCAACGGGAGACCGAGACCATGCAGAAGACGAAACACGTACCTCTCCATCGCTGGAGATTCCATGTACTGAGCGCTGTGATGATGATGGTGCTCGCCTCGATCGTGTCGGCTCACCAAGTCGTGCTTCTTCCGCACGCCCCTGGAACGGCCGAACGCGGGATCGTTCCGATCCAGGTGAACGACCCTCATCTCTCCATGTCGCCGCAAGTCGTTGATTTCGGCGAGGTGGGTGTATCGAGCACGAACAGTCAGACGGTCTCGGTCTCCAATGTCTCGAATCACCCTGTCGACATCGCGCTCGGTGCACCGTCCGGGGTGACGCTGAGCGCGTCGACTCTGACTCTGGCGCCCGGTGCGGTGACGAATCTCACCGTGACGTGGGTGCCCAACGCCTCCACGGTGCTCGACGGTGAGCTTTCCTTATCGGTCACGCACGCGGGCGTCGCCACGGCCTTCGTCGAGACGATTCCCGTGACCGGTGTCGCCGGCTCGGCGGATTTGCGTTTCGACGTACCCGCGCACGGCGCGATCGACGTCGACCGGTTCGATGTCGGGCTGATCAGTATCGGCGATGTCTACTACGACGCGTCGTACTTCGAGATGACCATCACCAACCAGGGAAGCGTCACCGCCACCGACGTCCACCTCGAAATTCCTGGCCCTGGTGGCGCGGTCTTTCCGCTCGGCACGTGTCATTGGTCGGATCCGGCGGTCGAATTCTGTGCCGGTACCAAGACCGGCACCAACCCCGATGGCTCGCCACAAAGCAACAACCTGACCTTCTTTGGCGATCTCGCACCGGGAGATTCGGTCACCGCGGTATGGCGACTCAACCCTTCCGCCGTACTCCCTTTCGCCAAGGTCTTCGATGTTTCCTACGAGAACAGCGGCACGCCCCAGGTCGAAACCTTCGAAGTCGCCGGTGAGGTCATGCCCTACACCATTCCGGGCGACGAGAAGCTCCTTCGGGAAACGAGCGCTCTGCAAAAGGCCTTCGCGTCGACGGTCGATTCCAAGCTCGACGACCCTCTCGGCGTGCTCCGGCCGGCGAGCTTCGATGCGCGTACGGTGTTCGACCTCGGCGAACAGGACTCGGTCGACCTGCGCACGGGAAATGTGACCTTTGTCGTACCGATCGGTGGTCCCCAGCACGTTCGGGGCAATCTCGACTATCAACTCCAGGCGGTGTTCAACAGCACCATTTGGGCGCGTCGCACCATGAACGAGCTGACCCGCGAAGGACCCGGTGGTCCTCGCCCAATCAAACCACTCAATGCCGAGGCGCCGGATCCGGCTTTCAACCTCGGCTATGGATGGGGGCTTCACCTCGGACGTCTGATCGAGCCCTTCGTCTTCGACGGTATCGGGATCGACAACGGTTGTCCGTCACCAAGCTCGATTCTCGACTACGAGAAGAAGGTCAACTCCGGTGAACGCTTCGTCTACATCGACGCGTCGGGAACACGGCACGAGTTCTGGCGCAAGCTGCACGGCGAGGAAATACGCAACACCGGGCAGAACGCGACGAGCTATCTCCAAACCACCAAGCTCTACACCCGCGACGGCAGCTATCTCCGGATGGGCTTCCATCCGAGTCAGCCGAATCGACGCTGGATCGAAGAGCCCAATGGCACCCGTCACAACTTCGTCGAGCAATCGTCGCTCCACCCGACGATGCCCGATCGCTGGCTGCTCGAATCGATCGAAGACTCCTACGGCAACAAGGTGACCATCGAGTACGGCGCCAACACGTGGACGATCCGCGATCACGAGGGCGCGGGCAACACGGCATGGCGGACCGTCGTCGTCACCTTCTCCGACTGGGCGGGACGTGACAACGACCAGCCCATGGTGGTGAGTCGAGTCGATCTTCCTGGCTTCGGCAACGATCCAGCTCGCTCGTACAACTTCGCGTACACCGTCCGTAACCTGGGTCGACCCAGCCGCAGCCTCTTTCACAACGCACTTCAAGCCGCTTGTGGCACCAACCCGAACGTTGCACGACCGCAGCTCGACAGCATCACCTTGCCCGATAGCTCGGTCTATCGATTCACCTACGAGTTCCCCGCCGATGATCGCATTCGATTGAAGGCCGTGAACATTCCGACCGGCGGCAAGATCGAC
>JBCDBH010000431.1:0-4881 GCA_039184055.1 Acidobacteriota bacterium | reverse complement strand
TGGATCCTCACGATGTGGTCATGGATCGATGCTGATAGTCGAGAAAACGAGCACTCACGTATCGGACCTTGTTCAGATCCTTTCGGCTGAACCGGTCGCCCCCGTCGATCGCGTGGCGGGGGCTCACTTTCGTCAAAACACGAGCGGAAGGGATTTTGGATCAACCGCTGATTCCACTAGAATCTCTCAATGCCTCGCAACTTGACTCGTACCGGCGCCATGCGCATGCTCTCGCGAATCGAGCTACCGCGCGATCACACCAAACTCCTGACCTGGAGCCGCTACCGCGATCCGGTTTTCATCGAGGTGTATCTCGATCATGCGCTGGCATTGTTTCGCGACGCGCCCAGACGGGCTGCCCTTTGGGCCGAGGTAGCGCCCCGGCTCGCGGATCGAGCGCCTGCGCCCTTACAAGCGCTCGCCTGGGCCACCGCGGGCATGGTGTGCTCGACCTTCGAGGTCGATCTTGATGCAGCCAAACTCGCCCTGCAGCGCGCGACACGGCTCGCCGGACCCGACGCATCACCGGAACTACGAGCACGTATCGCGCTGCCGATGGCTTCGGTACTGCACTCCACCGGCAAGACGGCTCGGGCCTTCGAGCTGATCGACGAGTTGATCAAACTCTTCCATACCGGCACCTTCGACCAAGAGCTCCACGCCGCGCTCTACATGAAACGAGGCAACCTACTCCTCCTCGACCACGAGCTCGAGGCTTCTCTCGAGGCGTATGGCCAGGCTGTTTCGATCGCACTCGCCGCGACTCCAGCCTATCGCCGACGCGCACCGGGGCCGATCGCCGAAGCCGCTCTGCGAGATTTTGCCGCCGTGTTGTGCCGGGTACCGGCCGTCGATGATCCGATCGAGCTCCTGAGCTCACTCTATGCCAACGGATTCATCAACACGCGCCGCTCGCACCAGGCAACCAAAGCCCACGCGTATACCGCTTGGATCGAAGGCACCTTGCGAGCGCGAGCCGGGGGCCGTCACTGGAGAGCGGCGCGCCGGTGTCTCGACAATGCCCTCCATGAGTTCCTCGAGCTCGGCGACCACTTGACGGCACTCTATGCGGCGCTCGATCTGGTTGCCCTCTTGGCCCCTGGGGAAGGCAAAGCACTCGCCCAACGCCTGGTTCGCGATCTTGCACGATGTGGCGCACCGAGCCCGGTTCTCGAAGCCGCGGCGAAATGGGCCACGTATCCTCACCGCTACGAACACGGGCTTCGTGAGACGCTTCAAGCTCGTCGCGAGAGCATCGGCGACAGCTGACTACCCGTTGCCCGAGAGCGCGGATTCGATCACCGGATACACCGTTTCCGCGAGGATCTTCTGCCCTGCAACATTGGGATGGATACCGTCCGGGAGGTTGAGCTCCGGATCAGCGGCGACACCCTCGAGTAGGAATGGAATGAATACGACCTCGTACTCATCCGCGAGCCTCGGATAGATCGCCGCAAAAGCCTCTGTGTACTCCGGTCCGTAGTTGGGCGGAATCAACATACCAGCGAGCACCACGACGGCTCCCACCTCTCGGCTTTGCTCGATGATGGCACGGAGATTGGCCTCGGTACTCTCGAGCGCGAGGGCCCGCAACCCGTCGTTGCCACCGAGCGCCACCATGACGACGTCCGGCTCTTGACTCAACAACCAGTCGAGTCGACGCAGACCACCAGCCGTCGTATCGCCGGACAATCCCGCGTTGACGACGCGAACATCGCGCCCTTCAGCGGCGAGGCGCGTTGCGATCAGGGCCGGGTAGGCCTGTTCTTCTGAAAGACCAAAACCAGCGGTGAGACTATCGCCGAGAAAGACGACGACGGGTCTGGGGTCGATCGCCACCACATCACTCGATTCGCTAGATCCAGATGGAGATTCAGACGCTTCGGGTGGTGGCGCCTCGACGGCGCATCCAACGAAGAGAGCGAGTAGGCCAAACAGACGAGCAACCGTTAGCATGTTTGAATTCTATGCTGGCCGGGGCCGAGGCGAGTAACCGACCCCATTCGACATCCAACCCAATTCTCACTCCGAATCGCCATGCAGAGACTTCTTGACCATGCCCGATCCACACGCCATTACCCTTCGTCGCCTTTGCAAACGACTCCCCTCGGGTGATCGTCAGCTGACCATCCTCGATGATGTCAACCTGACGATCCCGAAGGGTCAGCTCGTCGCCATTCTCGGACCGTCGGGAAGTGGCAAGAGCACGCTGCTGGCCTTGATGGCCGGACTCGATCGCCCGACGGAAGGCGAAGTCTTGTTGAACGGCAAGGCGATCCACGATCTTTCAGAGGATCAGCTCGCCCTCCTCCGCCGCCGAACCGTCGGTTTCGTCTTTCAGAACTTCCAGCTCTTGCGGAACCAAACCGCGCTCGAGAACGTACTTCTCCCGCTCGAGCTCGCTGGCCACACCAAACCGAAACACCGCGCCACCGAGCTTCTCGACGCGGTCGGCTTGACTGAGCGCGGACACCACTACCCCATCCAGCTCTCCGGCGGTGAGCAACAACGCGTGGCGCTTGCCCGGGCCTTTGCGACCCGACCTCCGATCTTGTTGGCCGATGAGCCGACCGGGAACCTCGACAGTCGGACCGGGCAAAAAGTACTCGATTTGATCGAACAGATGAGGACGGAAACCGATACGACGCTCGTCCTCGTCACGCATGATCCCGCGGTTGCCGCCCGGGCCGAGCGCCAAATCCACCTGAGCGACGGCCGTGTCGATCGCGACTCGGCGCATGCCCCAGACGGTGAGTCTTCGTAGCTCGAACTGATGAAGTCCGAGATCTTCTTCCGCCACCTACGGCGTGATTCCCGTGGCTCGGGAGCCCGCTTGGTCCTTTTTGTTCTTTCGCTCGCGATCGGCGTTGCCGCCGTCGTATCGGTCGCCGGGTTCTCGGAGGGTCTCGAACGCGGTATTTCTCTTCGTGCCCGTGAGCTGCTCGCCGCGGATTTGGCGGTTCGCGCGCGTACGCAGATTCCCGATTCCGCTGAGCAGATGCTGTCGACACTCGCCGGCGTCCGTACCGCTCACATCACCGAGCTCTTGACCGTGGTCGCGGTGCCTCCCGCCGACGATGGCACCGTCGGCCGTAGCCAACTTGTCGAGCTCAAGGCGGTTGGCGACGGCTATCCGTTCTACGGCGCGATCCAGCTCGAGTCGGGCTCGTCGATCGACCAGGCCCTGGACGCGACAAGCGCCGTGGTTGCCCCCGAGCTGCTCACCAAATTAGAGATCGACCTCGGCGACACCTTGAGAATCGGTGGCGCCGATTTCACAGTCTCCGCGACGATTCTCGACGAACCCGACCGAATCGCCACGGCATTCACCGGTGGACCACGTGTGTTGATCACGCCGGAAGGGCTGACACGTGCCGACCTCCTTCATCGCGGGAGTCGTGCCATACGTCGGTTGCTGGTGGATCTTCCCAGCGAGCTAGAGGACGAGCTCGACACCGTGGTCGATCAGCTCGCGGCCGCTCTACCGAGCGACGGTCGATTCGATATCGAAACATGGCGTGACGCCCAACCAGCCCTGCGAGAAGGCCTGCAGCAGACGGATCGCTATCTCGGCTTGGCCGCGCTGATGTCGCTGTTGATCGGTGGTGTCGGCATCGCGCAAACCGTACGAGCCTGGCTCGCCAGCCGCATGGACGCCATCGCGGTCCTGAAGAGCATTGGCTACCGCCCCCGAGAGGTCTTGGCGCTCTACCTCGGTCAAGCAGTCGTCTTGGGCCTGGTTGGCAGCCTCGTCGGAGCCGCGCTCGGCGTCGTGCTCCAGTGGGTACCGATCACGCTGTTGAGCGGGCTTCTGCCCACCGAGCTGCTCGACCCGTTCCAGCCCGCGGCGCTCGCCCGCGGGCTCGTGCTCGGACTCGGAGTCACCCTTCTATTCAGTTTGCCTCCGCTTCTCGAGGCACGACGTGTTCCACCCATTCGTGTCCTCCGCCGCGATGCCGAACCCCTGCCGCCAGGACGTATGGGACGAGCTCTCGTTGCTATGACGCTTTTCGCCGGGGTGACTGCGCTGGCCGCGTGGCAGAGCCGCTCGATCGTCTTCGGGGCGCTCTTCGCGGCCGCCATGGTCGTCGCGGTGCTGATCCTCGGCGCAGCGGCTCGAGGTGCCATGCGGCTCGCGGTGCGTCCGCGATCACGGGCCAAGCTCTGGTTTCGCCAAGGATTGAGCGCCCTGGCGCGACCCGGAGCGGCAACGGTGAGCGCGACCGTGGCTTTGGGCTTGGGTACGCTGATCGTACTCGCCATGTTTTTGGTCGAGCGTCACCTCGATCGCGAGCTTCTTCGCGACGTTCCCCAAAACGCACCGAGTACCTTCCTCATCGATATTCAGCCGGATCAATGGACGGGCGTGGAAGAGATCCTGGTCGATGCCGGGGCGACCGAGGTGGACTCGGTTCCAGTCGTGGTGGCCAGGCTGCGCGAGATCGACGGTCGTCCGGTGAGCGAAATCGCATCGCGGCTCGAGACGGAAGGAAATGAGGATGAAGGCGATCGATGGGCGTTCGGTCGTGAACAGAGGATGACGTACCTGGAGTCGATTCCCCAAGACAACGAGTTAATCGCCGGCGAGCTGTGGAATGACCCGGAACGCACTGAGCTCTCTATCGAGAGCGACTTTGCCGATAGCCTCGGAGTCGAGCTCGGATCGGAGATCATTTTCGACATTCAAGGTGTACCGATCTCGATGACCGTCACCAGCCTGCGAAAAGTCGACTGGCGAACCTTCGGCATCAATTTCTTTCTCATTGCCGAGCCAGGAACGCTCGACAAGGCTCCACAACATCGAATTGCCGCGGCTCGCGTTCCACAAGATCGTGAGCAAGAGGTTCAGGACCTTCTAGCCGCGACGTATCCCAACGTCAC
>JBCDBH010000430.1:0-4885 GCA_039184055.1 Acidobacteriota bacterium | reverse complement strand
TGGCGCCGGTCTGACCGACCCGGTAAATGGTGGTGACACCGGGATGAGCGAGCGCGGCGGCGGCGCGTGCTTCTTGTAAAAACCGCTGCCGCATCTCTTCCTGGACCTCGGCGGGCTCGTCAGCGAGCGCATCCGGCCGTAGGATTTTGATCGCCACCCGGCGGTCCAAGGCCGACTCAACGGCCCGGTAGACGATTCCCATCGAACCCGAGCCGATTTCATTCTCGATCCGATAGGGAAAATCTGCGGTAGGTGCGTCTTGTGGTGGAAACATCTCGTCGTTCCTCGAAATCCCGTGCAGGCCGTGCAAGATTTCCGTCTTCATCCACGGCTCTCGCGATCTCTTACGTCTCCAACAGCGTGAGCGGATGCAAGTCACCCACCATTGAAGCTCATTTGCGGCTGAGTAGAGAAAGTTACCATCTTCGCACCGACCAGATCACCCGGGGAAACCCCGGGCTAGCGATCTCTTGACACTTCTGACAATTCCCTTGCGCCAGCTTCAAGTCTCGACCGCCAGCGATCCGTACGATGGTCTCACCGTCGGGGGATGAGCCCCGGCACCTTCGATGGAGACGACATCATGAAGACAATCATCCGATTTGCGCTGCCGATCGCGCTAGCCGCCACGCCTCTCCTCGCCCAGCCACATCTCGACTGGGACGAGTTCTCCGCGCGTCACGATCTCGATGGCAACGGCACGGTGAGCGCCCAAGAGCTCGCCGACAGCTCGGGCCACTTCACCCGCCTCGACGTCGATGGCGACGGCGGCATCACCGCGAGCGATCTGAACGCGGTGCATACCCGTGGCGTGATCGCCAAGCTCGCGCATCGCGCCGACGACGACCGTGACGGCACGATCACAGCGAGCGAATGGCAGCTCTGGTTCGACGGCGCGGACGCCAATGGCGACGGTGTGCTCAATGCCGACGACCGGCAGCGCGCCAACCGCCCGAAACCGCGTCGTGGCGGCTTGACCGTGCTCGACACCAATGAAGACGGCGGGCTCGACTTCACCGAGCTGCAGAGCGCCGCCGCGACCCTCGACATCAACGGTGACGGCGTGTTGAGCGACGACGAGCTCCCCCAGCGTCGGCATCGCATCCGTGGTGACCGCCGCGGCGGGATGAATACCAAGCTGAGCCGCTTCGATACCGACGGTGACGGCAGCGTGAGCCGTGAAGAATGGGTCGCCAGCGGCCCATCGGGTATCAACCTCGACGAGCACGCGGCCCGCTTCGACGAATTCGATACCGACGGTGACGGCGTGCTCACCTCGGAAGAGCTGCCGCGTCGGCGTCATCGTCGCGGCCGTCAATGAGCTCGAGGGGTTCGACCTCCCGCGGGGCCTGGGCATCGACGTGGTGCCCGGGCCCTTCTTTCATGCTCGCCTGATTTAGACTGCGTATCGTGATCACCCGTTCGCGCTGGCTTCCCTGGATCGCCTTTACCGCTCTGCTCGGCTCGCTGATTTTGCTCGCCCTGCTGCAAGCACGCTGGCTGAGCGATATCGCGACCACCGACCGCGAGCGTCTCGAAGCGGCGACCCGCAACGCCCTGGACCAATTCTCGTTCGAGATCGACCGGGAGCTGATGCGGGCGCGTCTGCTCTTTTCCAAGGCGGCGCTGACCGGACTCCACGACCCGGAGACTCTCGAGTCGATATGGGAACGCTGGTGGAACGTCGCTCCGAGCCCCGAGCTGATCGACGCGGTGATGGTGGTCGACGTCGAGGATACGAGCCGGGCCCGGCGCTTCGATGGCGACGGCTGGCTCGACGCCGACACGCCGCTCGACCGCGTCAACATCAACCTTCGACACCGAGGCCGTCTGACCAGTCTGCAACCTCGTCTACCCGGCTTCCTCCTGCCAGCGAGCGACATCCGGCGGCGACGCATGCGGGGCAGACCGCATGCCACCAAGATCCTGGTCGTCGAGCTCGATCGTGACTATCTCGCATCGACGTTCTTTCCCGAGCTCATCGAACGCCATCTCGTCCCGGTGCTGGGCCCAGACCCCGACGTCGTCATCACCACGCGATCGCGGCACGTGATGTTCGCTTCCCGGGCCGACATCGACGGTGAGCTCCCGTTCACCAAACCGACCTTTGGCGCCCTGGAACCCGAAGATGGAAGACGTCTGGCGGCCGCTCTCGATCTCAGAGAAGACCATGTCGATCTCCGAAACGACAAAGACAGTCTCCGGAACGGCAAAGACGTTCTCCGGAACGACGACGACGGTCTCAGGACCGGCAAAGACGGTCTCAGGACCGGCGACGACGATCTGCTGCCACGACTGCGGATGCCGATCGGTGGTCTCGAAGACGGGCATGGCTGGATGATCGCGGTGCGCCCCGCCGCCGGCTCCTTGGACGACATGCTGGCTCGTGCGCGACGCGGCGCGATTCTCTTGTCGGTAGGGGTGTTCTCGATTCTCGGTCTCGCCGCGATCGCGCTCGTATTCTCGGCCCGGCGCGCCCAAGAAACCGCCCAGCGCCAGGCCGAGCTCACTGCCACGGTGTCTCACGAGCTCCGCACTCCGATCGCGGCGGTGCGTTCCCTGGGTGAGAACCTCGCCGACGGCATCGTCACCGAACCCGAGCAGGCACGCCTCTACGGTGAGCAGATCGCCCGTCAGGGCGACCGGCTGGCGTCGATGGTGGAGCACATCCTGATGCTCAGCGGTCTGACCGCGCGACCACCGGAGCGTGTCGAGATCGAGCTGACCTCGGTGATCGACGAAGTGATCGCCGACACGCTCGTGAGCCGCCCGGATGCGACCATCGAACGTCGTGGTGAGACCGATCCGCTCGTCATGCGAGCCGAGCCCTTGGCCATGCGACGCGCCGTCCAGAATCTGATCGTCAATGCGCTCGAACACGGCGGCGAGCCTCCCTGGACAGCGATCGACGTAGCCGCCAGCGACGCCGACGTCCGGATCACCATCGAAGACCGTGGCCCCGGTGTACCCGACTCCGAACGCCGACAGATCTTCGAGCCGTTCTTCCGTGGGCGACGCGCCCACGACCGACAAACCCCGGGCAGTGGCCTCGGTCTTCACCTGGTCGATCGCATCGCGCGTAGCCACGGAGGTCACATCGAGGTCGCCAACCGAGGTGGCGATGCGTCCGGCGCCCTCTTCACCCTGACCCTGCCGCGCGGCCCGAGGAAAGGTCGATGAGCGTCAATAAAAGGATCTTGATCGTCGAAGACGAGCCGGCGCTTCGTCTCTCCCTGTCCGACCGTCTGCGCAGCGAAGGCTACGAGGTCGTCACGGCCGATGACGGAGACCAGGGCTGGGAGGCCGCTCAGGCATCGTTCGATCTTCTGGTGGTCGATGTGATGATGCCGGGTCGCAACGGCTTCGATCTCTGTCGCGATCTGCGCCGGGCCGGTATCTCGACTCCCGTCCTGATGCTCACCGCGAGAGGCGAGGTGCTCGATCGCGTGCTCGGGCTCAAGCTCGGCGCGGACGACTACCTGGTCAAACCCTTCGAGACGATCGAGCTGCTCGCCCGGATCGAAGCTCTTCTCCGTCGCGGACGGCCCGATACCGATGGCGGTTCGTTTGCCTTTGGCGACGTGCGCGTCGACTTTCGTCGTATGGAAATCAGTCGAGACGGCGCGCCGATCGAGCTCTCGGCGCTCGAATTCCGCCTTTTGCGCTACTTGATCGAGCACCGTGGCGAAGTGCTGTCACGTGATCGCCTGCTCGACGATGTGTGGGGATACGACAGTGAGGTGTACTCACGCACGGTCGATCAACACATCGCCACCCTACGCCGCAAGCTCGAAGCGGATACGCGACACCCCGCGCACATCGTCACCGTGCACGGCGCGGGCTATAAGTTCGTGGTCTAGGGGTTCGTGGTCTAGGAGTTCGTTGTCTAGGTCGTTTCACTACTCGCGCGATGGACTTTGGCCAGCCACACGCCGTACTCGTTCCACTCGTCGATGATCCGCCAGCCGGATAGACCGCCACGCAGCTCGTCGATCGGCGTCCACTCGACGTCGCGCCCGATCCAGGCTCGATAGGTCGTGGCGAACGTCAGGTCGCCCGCCGTCAGATCTCGGTAGAAAAGGCGACCGAGAGGGCTCGTGGGATTTGGCTCACCGCTCCGGCCTACGACATCGGTACGCGCGATGACGACCCACGCCTCATCTTGGTCCACCGTCGCCAAGGCCTCCGCGATACGTTTGCTTCGATCGCGATGGTTCCACGCCGCCTTCAGCTTGACGATCTCGCCGTCGATCGTGGGCCGATAGTGACGCCAGGCATAGGCGGTTTGATGGTCGAGCAGGATCGGCTCGCCACCATGTCGCGTCTCGAGCTGAGCGAAGAGAGCGCGCGTGTCGGCAGCCAAGGGAAGGCCACCACGAGGCAGCCAGAGCAAAAACCAGAAGCTCGGAACCAGCAAGAACGACACGAGCACGGCGGTCGCGATCTTCGGCCAACGCCCGGCGAGCCCGGCGAGACCGTGCGCGAAAGCGATGGCCAGGAAAGGCACGAGGAAGAGAATGAGTCGCTTGGCGAACGGGTAGGCGCCGATCGTGGCGGCACCGAGCGTGACGAGAATCGGCAAAAACACGATCCCAAAAACCAAACGACGAGGCTCGAAACGTCGACGCTCGATCAGCTCTCGAACCGACCCGAGCAGCCAGATGGCGATCGATAGAACGACGGGCACCGCCGCCACCCAGCCGATCCCGACGAAGCCCACCGGATCCCCCATCGCCGCGCCGAGCACCCGTGGCCACCACAGGAAATCACCGAGGGTCTGGAACGAGAAAAGACCGGCGGACCAATAGTCATAGAGCCATTCCGGACGCTCACCGGGACGGAGAAAGAACCGGTAGTTGACGAGAAACGCAACGCACCAAGTGAG
>JBCDBH010000429.1:0-4887 GCA_039184055.1 Acidobacteriota bacterium | reverse complement strand
GTGGCGGCGGCAGCGGCGGCCGAGCGATCGGACATCGCGTTCGTGGTGCTCTTGTCCAGCCCCGGGCTGCCGGGAAAAGACGTCGTGGTCGATCAAGCGATTCGACTCGAGCGGGTCGACGGCACCCCTGAGCCCACGCTCGAAGACGTCGCGGAACAGATGCGTGCCGGGATCGAAATTCTCCTCGCGCCGCTCGACGAGGAGGAGCGAGCTCGGCGCTTGCGACCGATCATCGAAGCCACGCAGGCGCTGACGCGGGACGACCCGTTCGCGAGCGCGGCGTCCATCGACAGGGAGCTGGCCGTTCTGACCTCGGCGAGCTTTCGCTCGGCGCTGACCTGGGATCCACGCCCGGCGCTCGAGAGACTGCGTTGTCCGGTGCTGGTGCTCCACGGCGAGCTCGATATGCAGGTCGATCCCGAGCGCAACCTGCCACCGCTCGAAGCGGCTCTCGAGCAGGCTCCGACCGACGACGTCACCATCGTGCGTCTACCCGGTCTCAATCATCTGCTCCAACCCGCCGAGACCGGACACCCGAGGGAGTACGCCGGCGCGCGTCGGGATCCGGCGGTCTACGATCGAATCGCCACGTGGATCGTCGAGCGTTGATGAACATCATTCAAACCCACGGCCTGACCAAGAGCTTCGCCGACGTGATCGCGGTCGATCGGCTCGACATGGCGATTCCCCGAGGCGTGGTGAGCGCGTTTCTCGGTCCCAACGGCGCCGGCAAGACCACCACCTTGAGACTCTTGCTCGGGTTGACCCGACCCGATCGCGGGCGCGTCGAGCTTTTCGGTGGTTCGCCCGCGGCGAGTGCCTTCACGCGGATCGGTGCGCTGATCGAAACTCCGTCGCTCTACGACCATTTGAGCGGACGCGAAAACCTGATGGCGACCCGTGTACTCCTCGGTTGTACCCGCGCCGACGAAGACCGCGTGATCGAGCAGGTCGGTTTGACCGCGGCGGCGGATCGTCGTGTCGCCGGTTATTCGCTCGGCATGCGTCAGCGTCTCGGTTTGGCCACAGCGCTTCTCGGCGAGCCCGAGTTGCTCATTCTCGACGAACCCACCAATGGTCTCGACCCGGCCGGGATTCAGGACATCCGCAACCTCTTGCGGCGGCTGACGAGAGAGCACGGCATCAGCGTATTGATCTCGAGTCACCTGCTCGCCGAGGTCGAACAGGTGGCCGATCACGTCGTCGTGCTGCATCGTGGGCGCTGTCTTTTTCAGGGACCGCGTGAGGCGCTTCATCGTGCAGGGCGAGCACGGATCGGTGTCGATCGACCCGAAGAAGCCGCTGCCTGGCTCGAAGCGAACGAGTGGTCCGTGGAGCCCGCCGAAGCCGGGACGCTCTGGGTGATCGCCGACACCCAGAGCCGACGCGCCGCGCTGTGTCATCGTCTGATCGAAGCGGGTTTCGCGGTTGATCGTCTCGAACCCGAGGTGTCATCGCTCGAATCGGTATTTTTCAACCTCACTGGGTTTTTCGACCTTACCGAGTCCTCCAAAAACGAGGAGACCGCATGACTCGCGTGCTCCGGGCCGAGTGGATCAAGCTACGACGCAGCGGCGTGTGGCCGGTTTGCGTCCTCACGCCCTATGTGATCGTGCTCTTCTTCGCGCTCTTCGCCTACTTCGACGGCGAACGCTTTCTTCGCCCCGACCGTGCGTGGACGTGGCTCATCATGTCGACCCTGCGTTTCTTCGCCGGGGTCGTGCTGCCGTTGTGGGTCGCCGCCATCACCGCCCAAGTCGCGGCGATCGAACATCGCTCCCGGGGTTTCAAACACCTCTTCGTCCTGCCGGTGGCGCGATGGCGGCTTTATCTCGGCAAACAGATCGTGGGATGGGGCCTGTGCCTGGTGGTCATGCTCGGGCTCGCTGTCGCCCTGCTGGTCGCCGGCTCGATCCTCGGCTGGCTTCGTCCCGAGCTCGGCTTCGACGCCTTTCCCGAGCTTGCGCCGCTGCTCGTCGGCGCGTTCGGTACGACACTCGCCTCGGGCTTTCTCATCGCCATCCACACCTGGGTGGCGCTCGTCCGTAGCGATCTGATGACGCCGATCGCGCTCGGTTTCGTTGCCACGATCAGCGTCGTCGCGCTCGGTGCCTTCGACGCCGACCTGGTCGTTTTCCACCCGTGGGCCTACCCGACACAATGGGTGAAGTCGCTCGACGGCACGATCGAGCTCGTGTGGCCACTGGTCGGCGCGGCCACGGGCGCGCTCCTCGCGATGGTCGCCGGATGGAGCTTCGTGGCCCGCGACGTGGAGACGTAGCTGTTTATTCGATCAGCACGCGCTGCTGCGCCGACACGAAGAGCACATCGCGCAACGCCGGGAAGCTGAGGAAGTAGGTCGGATCGGATTGGTTGAGATGACGTTCGGCGAAGCCCATCACCACCAGGTCGGCATCGGAGGAGCGACTTTCGACCATGGCGCAGAAATCGTCACGGTCGTCGGTGGCGATGATGTCGAGGTTTTTCGGGCTCATCGGCAAGCGCCCACTGGTGATCATGTCGAGCAGACGTGAGCGCTGCTGTTCGAGCTGGGCTTTCGGGTAGGCGGCGAAGATCCTGATTTCGGCTTTGGACCAAGCGGGATGACCGAGCAGGATGTAGGTGAGGAGCAGCATCAGGCTGGCGTTTTTGTAGTCCTGACGCCCGATCCACACGTGCATTTCGTTACGGTTGCCAAAGAAGTGATCGCCGTGACGGAGCACCAGACAGTTGCGGCGCACGGCGAGAGCCATGCGACAACCGTCGTCGATCTCAGCGGTGACATCGGTGCCGTCGTGCACCGAGAGCTCGAAGAGGATGGTGTTGTTCTCCATCCCCGACACGCCGGGCATTTGCAAGGCCTGGGCGAGAGCCGAGCGCATCGATGGCGAGATCATGGTGTCGACGAAGACTTCGCTGCCTTGGGTGTGAGTGCGTTCGATCAGGCGATCCATCAGCCCAGTGCAGCGGTCGGATGTTTCGCGATCGAGATGGCCGGGGACGTAATGAAGATAGGTGCCGAAGCCGTAGCGATGGCAGAGCCAGCTGAAGAAGGTCAGCGGCGCCGAGCGATCGAAGGTGCGGCCATCGATCATGATGATCGACGGGCGCCAATCGTCCGAGGGATTGGTGGTGGCGCGCTGTTGCAGAGTGATCTGTGACCGTCGGGTGGCCTGGGTGATGACGCCGGTGAAAATCGCCGTGAGGTCGTCGGGACCGCCACGCATCGAACGCATGCCGCGATAAATCACCACCATCGCGACGAGCGCGATCAGGGCGTAGACCGGGTCCATCTGGAACATCAACAGGAAGCACATCACCGCGCCGATCAGGCTGATCCACCAGCGGGAACGAAAGCTGGGTCGGTAGCTCGGTCGTGAGGCGAAGTGTTCGAGCGCGCTGATCGTGCACAGGGCACCGTAGGTGACCATGAAGAACATCGAGATGATCCGCGCCACGAAGTCGATCGAGCCCGCCGAGACGGTGATCAACGCGAGCACGACGGTGATCACCGTCGCGTTGCGTGGCTCGTTCGCCGCGCCGACGCCCTGGGCGAGAAAGGCATTGAATTTCTTTTGGGGAACCAGCCCGTCGGCGGATAGGGCCTGCAGGGTGCGGGGCGCCACCAGCAGCGAGCCGATCGCCGACGAGATGGTCGCCGCGCCGAGCCCGATCGGAATGATCGGTCCCCAGAGGGCGATGTCGGCCATGATCAGCTGGTTGTCCGCCAGACCTTCCGGCGTCGCCGAACCCGCCAGCTTGAGCACGATGAAGACATAGACCACCATGCCGGTCAGCGTGCCGGCCAGGGTACCGAGGGGAATCGAGCGGCGTGGATTGGCCAAGTCGCCCGACAGCCCGACGCCAGCGGTCATACCGGTAAACGCCGGAAAGACGATCGCGAACACCAGAATCAGCGGATCGTGCTCGGGAATCGGCTGCATGTCGAAGCCCGCGCCTTCGACCGGTGGGCCGAGAAAGAACATGCCGAGCGCCACCGCCAGCACCGCCGACACCACCCGTAGCAACGACACACCGAGCGACGCGCCGCGGAACAACACCAAGGCGGCGAGCAGAATCGTGCTCGGAATCGACACCATGCGCGGATCGAAAGGCATGCCGATTTGCGCTTCGATCCAGGGCTGGATCGGGCGGAACGCCTCGGCGAAGGCGATCATGTAAAAGGCCACCGAGACCGCCTGCGAGAAATAAAGCGCGACGCCGATCGCCGAGCCGATCGTCGTGCCGAACGAACGCGAAATGATGAAGTATTCGCCCCCGCCTTCGACCCGCCGATTGGTGGCGATCTCGGCGATCGCCAACGCGGTCGGGATCGTCACCATATGACCGAGCACGATGATCGCCAGGGTGCCCACTACCCCGGCGTGTGCCACCGCGTAGCCGAAACGCAGAAAAAGCACCGCGCCGAGAATGGTCGAGACCGACGCCAGAAAGACGGGTACCGAGCTGAAGCCGTGGCCATGGGTGGTGGCGGAAGGATTGTTGTTGGCCATACGAGTCTCTCGAGTGTTGATGAGGAAACCGATGATAGCGGGTCGGGGTACCACGGTGGGGAAACTTCTCTTGTGATGAAAAAACGAGGACCCGCGGCGATTGGTGACACTAAGAGAGTAGAGATGACAGACAGATTGATGTTGTTTGGAGATGTGCGCTCGCGTGTCTCACTGTCTGATGCGTTCACCCGAGTCGAGCTCGAGAGGAGAAACCATGACCGTGCAAAAGAACATCGAACGAGATTTCTTGCTGATTGTAGGGCTCGTCGCGTTGGCGGTGGGTGCTTGCTCAGGCACATCGAGTCAGCCCGAAGAACCGATCGATCCAATCGCCGAAGATGCCTTCGAGGCGAACTGCAACGACGATGGCGGG
>JBCDBH010000428.1:0-4931 GCA_039184055.1 Acidobacteriota bacterium | reverse complement strand
GATTCCCGATGGAACAGGGACCACGATCGTGTTTCATGGCAACTATGCAAGTCCTTTCAATTGGTATGAAGGCGGGGAGCGAGCCCGAAGCGTAGCCCTCGACCTCGGGAGCATGGATGCTCGGACGGACGCGAGTGATGAGCGTCAGCGAGGAAACGAGCTTCAGTGGCGATCATGGGTCCCGGGAGAAAACGAGAGCACGGTGCTGAGTGGTTCAGCATCTCGATTGCAGAATGTGTCGATCGACGCCAATAGAGTATTGGTTCAGCGGCCGTGGATGAACTTTCAGATCTTCGCGATGGATGGCTGGTATCTGAGCGGGATTCACCGCAAGTATTTCTCCAACGGTCGGAGGAATAGAAATAGCGGTGTTTTTCCTCTTTTACCTTTTGGTTTTTACACGGCGCGCAACATCAAGCTTCGCGCCGACTGGAGTCGTTCCGAGCTCGCGCTCGTTCAACGTGCGATGGCGGGAGAGCGCATCGTGTCTCTTGGTGGCTTCGCTCTGAGTAGGTACGACCGTGAGCAGCGGCGGATCGTGCCGACGGTACGGCGTGATGGATTCGCTCTCGAGATCGCCGACCTTCATATCATCGCTTGGATGGTGTCGGTCGTACCGGAAAGCCCCCGACGAGCTTCCAAATGAGCTCAAGGATGAGAGTTGGCTGAGACCCCAGTGGTGCCGACCCCTACGACGTCGCCACGGCTTCTTCTTGCTTCACCACTCTCCGCGGCAATGCCCGCTGGAGGGCGTGGCCGAAGTCTTCGAGTGTCGCATACCAAACCGGCAGGCCGATCAGCGTGAAGAGGGTCGAGGTGGTCAGGCCACCGATGACCGCGACGGCCAAGCTGTCGACGTAGGCAGTGGCGACGGTGAACTGGCTGCTGGCGAGCGGAATGAGACCGACGATGGTGGAGATGGCGGTCATGAGCACGGGGCGCAGACGATCGCTACAGCCGATGAGCAGAGCCTGACGACGTTCCGTACCTTCTCGACGCAGGTGGTTGACGTGGTCGACGAGCACGATGCCGTTGTTCACGACGATGCCTACGAGGATGATGATGCCCATGAAGGCGACGATGTCGAGCTCGTAACCCAATAGCCACAAGAGCCAGAAACTGCCGAAGAAGGCCAGCGGCAGGGTAATCAGAATAGCGAGGGGTTGGGTGACGCTTTCGAAGAGGCTCGCCATCAGCAGGACGACGGCGACGAGCGCCATGAGGACGCCGAGCAGCATGGTTTGCAAGCCTTGTTCACGCTGCTGGCCCCAGCGGCCCCACGACCATGTATAGCCTTCGGGGAGAGGGACACCGGCCATGAGCTGGCTGACCCGCATACGGGCGTCCTGGGTGGTGACGGCGTCTTTGTCGAACTCGACCGTGACCCAGGCGCTGGTTTGACGATCTTCACGCTCGATTTCCGTGTTGATTTGACTGACGGTGACGTCGGCGACGGCGCCGAGCGGAATGGACTCGAGCGCGATGCCGTCCGGGCCGGTGCGTGGAATGGAAAGATCTTCGAGCGCACCCAGACCGGGCTGGAGGTCTTCGGGCAGCATGACCATCATTTCCAGCTCGGTGGCGTCGCGTTGAAAGCGCGCCAGATTCCGCCCGCGGAAGGTGAGCGAGACGGTTTCGGCCACCGCCCTCGGCGACACGCCGAAGGTGCGGGCGCGCTCGGGATCGACCAGCACCCGCGCTTCGTAGCGTCCTTGTTCGGCGCCACCGAAGGTCGTGACCACATCGGGAAGGGTCTTGAGACGCTCCTCGATGTCTTTGGCCAGGTCGTCGAGGTATTCGGGATCTTCACCGTGGAGTGCGACCGGGACCATGCGTCGATCGCCACCGCCACGGCGCCACCATTGGCGTTCACCGAATTCGAGGGTGAGCCCGGCGACCGGTTCGAGCCCGGCCTGCAGCTTCTCGGTCATTTCGGCGATGCGTTCGGCGGTGGCTTCCTCCGGATCGAGATAGAGCCGGATCACGCCCATGCCGCTTTCGCGATACCAGGAATACAGACTGTCGTAGCCAAATTCTTCTTTGTTTTCCTCGATCCAACCTTCCATACGGACGACGTGCTCACGCATGCTCTCCAAGGTCGAGGGATCCTGCGAACGGAAGAAGACCTGAGCGTAGACCTCGCGCTCTTTGGGCTCGGAGCTTTTTTCGATGCGCTGAATCGGAATGATCGCGGTGGCGGCGAGGGCAAGAAGCACGGCGAGGGTCACGAAGCGATGCTTCAGGGTCCAGGCGAGCAGACCGCGATACCCGGGGATGAGCATCTTGCGAACGAAACCGACTTCTTGATGGTCGGTGGGCACGAATCGCGATGCCGCCAGCGGGATGAAGGTGAGCGAGATCAGCCATGAGCAGACCACGGCGGAGCAGATGGTGAGCGCCACCGCGCCGAGGTAGATGGTCATCTCGCTGCGGCCTTCGAAGAACAGCCACGCCCACACACAAACGGTGGTGGCGGTGGCGGCGGTGACGGCGAGAAAGACCTGTCGCGCGCCTTCGCGCGCCGCGTCTTTGGCTTTGAGACCGCTGACCTGGAGCCGGTGGATGTTCTCCATCACGACCACCGCGTTGTCGACCAGCATGCCGACGCCGAGCATCAAGCCGAGCAGCGTCAGCACGTTGAACTCGGAGCCGAGCAGGTACATGACGCCACAGGTGACGAGCAGGGAGAACGGAATGGCGGTCGCCACGACCATGGTGGCGCGGAAGCGACGCAAAAAGACGTAGAGCACCAGGATGACGAAAACACCGCCGAAGATGCCCGCGTCACGTAGCCCGGCGAGCGATTTGCGGATCTCGGCGCCGGCGTTGCTCCACACCAGCAGCTGAATGCCTTCGAGCTGCGGGTCCTCTTGAATCTCGGCGATCTTCGCCATCAACATGTCGGAGGTTTCGACGGTGTTGGCGCTCGCTTCTTGCTGCACCTCGAGACCGATGGCGAAGGCACGGTCGAGATGACGGGAGTAGTCGATGACGGGCTCACGAATCGCCACCGTTGCAATGTCGCCGACCCGGACGTCACCGCGGCCGATCGGCAGCGCTTCGACTTCTTCGAGGGTGCGGAAGCGACCGACCGAGCGCACGTCCCATTTCAACGCGTCGTCGCGAATCGCACCGGCATCGAGGTCGAGATGGGCATCCTGGAGACCCTGGACGAGATCACGTGGCTGGACACCGTGACGACGGAGCGCGTCGGGATCGATTTCGATCCGCACTTCCTGCGGCTCGACACCCGACAGCTCGACTCGTGCCACGCCCCGGATCCGCTCGAGCGGTCGACGGATGCGATTCTCGAGCAGCAGCCAGTCTTCGGTGAGATTACGAGTGGCGGCGATCCGCGCTTCGAGCATCGCCCCTTCTTCGGGGCCGCCACCTCGGCGACCGCTGAGCCGGATCGGCCCGAGGTTTTCGGGTAGTTCGGGTAAAGCGCGTTCGACCGCCTCACGTACTTCGAGCTTCTTGAGGTCGAGATCGACATTCCAATCGAATTCGACCGTGATGTCGGCTTCACCCGATTCCGAATCGGAGCGTATGTGTTCGAGCTCGCTGACCGTCGCCAGCTCCTCCTCGAGCGGCTCGACGATCTGTCTCAGGTTCTCGAGCGGATGGCTTCCCGGGTTGCTGATTTCGACCCGGATGAACGGGCGCTCGACGGTGGGCATGAAGTCGAGCGGTAGCTCGAAGATCGCCACGGTGCCGAGCACCATCAGGCTGATCAACAACATCAGGGTACCGACCGGACGATCGTGAGGCAGGTCGCTGAGACGCATGCGTAGGCTCCTCGTGTCCAGGCTCAGGTGGCGACCGAGGCGGCGGGCAGCACGCGCTCGTCGTCGGTATCGAGCTCGGGGTCGCGCTCGGGTGTCGAGGTCGAGCGGCTCTTCGCCGCGCCACCGTCGAGTGGCTCGCGGGTCACCGCGACGTAAATACAGGGAATCACCACCAGGGTGAGCACGGTGGCGACCGCCAGACCGCCGATCACGGTGATCGCGAGCGGCGCGCGGAGCTCGTCGCCGGCGCCCAAACCCAGGGCCATCGGCAACAGACCGAGCACGGTGGTGGCGGTGGTCATCAGGATCGGACGGAGACGCTCGCCACCGGCGCCGATCACCGCGTCACGCAACGACTCGCCTTCGCGTCGTCTTCGATTGATCGCGTCGACCAAGACGATGGCGTTGTTGACCACGATCCCGGCGAGCATCACCGCGCCTATCATCGCCAACACGCTGAGCGCGTTGTTGGTGACGAAGAGCGATGCGACGACACCGACCAGTGCGAGGGGCACCGACATCAAGATGACGAAGGGGTGCAGCAACGACTCGAATTGCGACGCCATCACCACGTAGACCAGGAAGATGGCGAGCGCGACGGCGAGCTTGAGGCTGTTGAACGATACCGCCAGCTCCTCGTCTTGCCCGCTCATCTGCACGTTGGCGGTGACCGGGACGTCGACCGCGGCCATAGTGGCGCGCACATCGTCGAGCACGGCGCCGAGATCGTCACCGAGCACTTGGGCGGTGATCTCGGCCATCCGTGCGCCGTCGGCGCGGTAGATCGCCGCCGGGCCACGACCGACCTCGATCCGCGCCAGGGCCGACACCGGGACGGCGGTACCGTCGTCGAGACGGAGACGTAGATCCTGCACCTCGGAGGCCTGGTCACGGAACATCTCGAGGGCGCGGAGTCGGATGTCGATCCGTTCCTCACCCTCGCGGAATTCACCGACGATGTCGCCACGGATCTTGCGCCGGAGCGCGTTGCCGATTTCGGACGCGGTGACGCCGAGCGCCGAAGCGCGATCCCGATCGAGCGTGACTTGAACTTCGGGGCTCCCCGGTTCGGAGGTGGTGGCGATGTCGGTGACCTGGGCGACCGTGGCGAGCGCTTGGCGCGCGATCTCGGCGGCCTCGTCG
>JBCDBH010000427.1:0-4954 GCA_039184055.1 Acidobacteriota bacterium | reverse complement strand
CGGTCAAGGAATACCTCGGGCGGTCGCCATGGCAGCGCTTTCTCTACCGGCTCTACCGCAGCCCGCTCGTTCTCTTCGTGATCGGACCGGCGTATTTGTTCATCATCAAGAACCGTTTGCCGCTCGACACACCTAAGACGTGGAAGAAGGAATGGGCGAGCATCATGTGGACCAACGTCGCGCTCGCCGGGGTCATCGGTGTCGCCTGGGCGACGATCGGTTTGGGCAAGCTCTTTCTCGTTCAGATGCCGATGCTCTTCATCGCGCTCTGTGTCGGGGTGTGGCTCTTCTACATCCAGCATCAATTCGAAGACACCTACTGGCGCCGACATCCCGAGTGGGATTTTTACCGCGCCGGTCTCGAAGGCAGCTCCTACTACGACCTGCCGAAGTGGTTGCATTGGTTCACCGGCAATATCGGCTACCACCACATCCACCATCTTTCGAGCAAGATTCCCAACTACAAGCTACCCCAGTGCTTCCGTGAGATCCCCGAGCTCCACCACGTCACCCGGCTGACCTTCTGGTCGAGTCTCAGCTGTATTCGTCTCAAGCTGTGGGACGAGGCGTCGGGCAGGCTGATCGGCTTCCGGGATCTCGCTCGGATGGCGCCCGCGCCGACCTAAAGAAGACAACAGTAGCGGCCGGCGACGAGATCGCCGGCCCGCGTGTGGCGGGTTCGAGCCGCCAATCACGTCTAACCCAGTACAGGACGACATGTACTGGTTTCAGATGGCTTGATTGGAGGCTCACATGACCTATTTGGATCCCGCTGGTGACCAAGCGACGCTCGAAGCGCTTGGCATGCACATCAATACGACCAATCGCACCGTTCACTTACCGTCGATCACGATCGAGCTCGATTTCCCTCTCCGTCTCCAAGGCTGGACGGTTCGGGGGATACGACGCGCCGCCTGGAACGACGGCAGTGTGCTCAAACCGTCGGTCAACTTCACCGATCCGGCGGGCTATGGCGCTCTCGTCTTCTGCCGCTCGGCACGAGTCGATCTACACGACTTCGTCGTCGACGCCGAAGGCCAGGTCGAGACCGCGCTCGAGCTCAACACCTCGCATGGCTCTCACGTCGCGCGCGTGACCGGCGCGCGTGGCACCCGGGCCTGTATCGCGGTGCGCAATTGTCGCGGCATCACGGCGCTCCAATGCCTCGCCACGGGGTGGAACGAGACCGGGCGGATCGTCACCGGCACGGGTTGGCTGGTCGAGCAATACGATCTCGCCGGCACGCCGCAGAAGCCGAGTCAGAACTCCTTCATCCACTGCAGCTCGTTCTTCTGTGGTGGTGACGGTCTGCAGATCGTCGGTGATTACAACCGCTGGAGCGGCGGCAAGATCGAACAGTGCTATCCGGTCGACGCCCAGGGCGACGAGCTTCCGGTTCGGGTGACGACCACCGATCTCACCGCGACGCCGGCCGATGGCACCACGGTGATCTACGAAGAGGAAACCTCACCGGGCTCCTGGTCGACCTTCACCGCGCCCACCGGCCCGGGGATCGGTTGCCATATTCGCGGTGGCGACGCCGTGCAGATCGAAGGGGTGTGGTTCGAGGGTTTAGGGGTCGATTGTGTGACGGTGGAAGGCCGATACCACACGATCAACAAATGCATGGTGCAGTCCCCCGACACCAACAACTCGCGTACCGTCAGGGTGCTCGGTGGCTGGCGGACCAGCGTGGTGCGTTGCACCATGGGCACCGGCACCAGCAACCGGGTAGCGGTGCACCGTGGCGACATCGCCGATCCACCCGCTTCGGCGCATCTGCAGCGCTATGGCGGCTCCGACCTTCAGTACCCCTTCGTCGGCAGCTCGACCAGTGGTGACGAGCAGCACGGTAACCACCATGTCGTGGCCTTTTGCTCGACCCATTCGACGAGCTCCGTCGCCGGGCCTGGCGTCGAGGTCGACGGCGTCGAGGTGCCGCAGTAGTCACGCTGAGCGGGTGAGGCCGGATCGCGTGCTAGCGTGCACGTGATGTCGACGCAACGCCCTCACCCGCTCCTTCGTCTGTGGCGTCACGCCAGCGGACATCGTCGACAGATCGTGCTCGCCACGACCTGCTCGATCCTCAACAAAACCTTCGATCTCGCGCCTCCGGTCTTGATCGGTGCGGCGGTGGATATCGTCGTGCGGCGCGAGGAGTCGTGGTTCGCGGCGCTCGGTATCGAAGATCTCCGCATGCAGCTGGTGGCCCTGGCGATCGCGACCTTCGCGATCTGGTGTCTCGAATCGCTCTTCGAGTACCTGGCCCACGTACTGTGGCGCAATCTCGCCCAGACCATTCAGCACGAGCTACGGATCGACGCCTACGCCCATCTCCAGACGCTCGATCTCGCCTTCTTCGAGGCCAACACCTCGGGTGGGTTGATGGCGGTGCTCAACGACGACGTCAATCAGCTCGAGCGTTTTCTCGACGGTGGCGCCGACGATCTTCTGCAGATGGCGACGACGGTCGTCTTGATCGGCGCAATGTTCTTCTACCTCGCGCCCACCGTCGCCTGGTTGGCCTTCGTACCGATCCCGTTGATCCTCTGGGGATCCTTCACCTTTCAGAAACGCATCGCGCCCCGCTACGCGGCGGTGCGTGCCGAAGTGTCGGCGCTCAATGCTCAATTGGCCAACAATCTCGGTGGCATCGCAACGATCAAGAGCTTTACCGCCGAGACGCGGGAGAACGACCGGATCGCCACGGCCTCGGATCGCTATCGGCAGGTCAATCGCGCCGCGATCCGTTTGAGCTCGGCCTTCTCACCGCTGATCCGCATCGCCATCCTGGTCGGCTTCACCGCGACGCTGGTGTGGGGCGGGTTCTTGACCCTCGACGGTGGTCTCGAAGTGGGTGCCTACTCCGTCCTGGTCTTTCTCACCCAGCGTCTGCTGTGGCCGCTGACCCGTTTGGGCGAGACCTTCGATCTCTATCAGCGCGCCATGGCGTCGACCAACCGTTTGCTCGACCTGCTCGCCGAGCGCCCGACCATCGTCGACGGCCCCAAATCGCTCGACACGATCCGTGGCGAGCTGCGTCTCGCAGGCGTGTCCTTTGCGTATCGTGACGGTCATCACGTGCTGCACGATCTCGATCTCGTGTTCGCGGCGGGGGAGACCGCGGCGATCGTCGGTCCGACCGGCTCGGGCAAATCGACGCTGATCAAGCTGCTGCTTCGTTTCTACGACCCCACCACGGGGCGGGTGACGCTCGACGGTCACGACCTTCGTGAGCTCGAAATCGCCGCGCTGCGTCGAGGGATCGGGCTGGTGAGTCAAGATGTCTTTCTCTTTCACGGCACGGTGCGCGACAACATCGCCTATGGTCGACCCGACGCCACCGATGACGAGCTCGAACGCGCCGCGCGGATCGCTGAAGCTGATGATTTCATTCGTTCCTTGCCCGACGGCTGGGACACCGTGGTGGGGGAGCGAGGGCAGCGTCTATCCGGCGGTCAGCGCCAGCGTGTGTCCATCGCCCGCGCCGTGCTCGCCGATCCACCCGTGCTCATCCTCGACGAAGCGACCTCGGCGGTCGACAACGAAACCGAGGCCGCCATCCAACGCTCCCTTGCCGAGCTGGCCAAAGGGCGCACCACCATCGTCATCGCTCATCGTCTCTCCACCATCCGTCACGCCGATCGTATTCACGTGATTGAAAGTGGCCGGGTCGTCGAGTCGGGCAATCACGACGAGCTCCTGGCCCATGGCGGGCTCTACGCCGGCCTATGGCGTGTACAGACCGGCGCGGTGCAAGTGGGCTGATGGCCATTTACCGGCTGGCCGACGCGCCTTCTGGCCATTTCTCGTAAAGCCTGTCGAGGGTCACGACGTGCCGCGCACACGCTTCGGCGTCGTCTCCCCATGCCGTCTTGCACGCCTCGATGTTCTCGCGCATGAGCGGCGCCGCTTCGGCGTACAGGCTTTGCTCTTCGAGCGCCCGCGCCAGGATGCGACGAGTGCGGAGGCGGTCGGCGCTGCCCGGTTCTTGAATCCGTTCGAAGATGGCGAGCGCGCGGCGGGACCACTCGGCGGCCTGGTCGAAATCCTTCGACAGGAATTTGGTCACCGAGAGGTTGTTGTAGAGCCGCGCCGCTTCGGGGCCTTCGTCTCGACCCGCCATGGTGAGCGCGTCGAGCGCTTCGAGGTAGAGGCTCTCGGCGGCTGCCGCATCGCCACGTCGATCGGCGAGGGTGGCGAGATTCTGCAAGGTGTTGGCGAGGTCGGCGGTGGGCAGCTCGATGGCGCGAAAGATCTCCACCGCGCGCTCGTAATGAGCGGTGGCCTGTTCGAGGTCACCACGGTCTTGAGCCACCTTGCCGAGGTTGTTGTAGATCGCCGCGACCCGGCGATGGTTCTCGCCGAATACCGCGCGTATGTTCTCCAAGGCTTCGTTCAACAACGTTTCGGCACGATCGAGCTCACCGTTGAGGCGCAGCGCGACGCCGAGGTTGATCCGCATATTGGAGGTTTCTTCGTGAGTGTCGCCAAAGATTTGACGATGCAGCTCGAAGGACCGTCGCCATAGTCGCAAGGCCTCGGCGTTGTCGCCACGTGCCGCGTGGTAGCGCCCCAGATTGTTGAGGATGATCGCCTCGAGGGTCCCGGGTTGGTCGTAGACCTGACGCTGCATGTCGAGGGCTTCTTCGAAGCCGGTGCGAGCGTCCTCGAAGCGGCCTCGATCGAGATTGAAGACAGCGTAGTTGTTGATCGTCGACGCCAGATCGGGATGAGGGCCGCTGTAGACACGCCGGAGCATGTCGATTGCTCGGGTAAAGAGCGCCACGGAACGCTCGGGATCGTCGTGCTCGGCCTGTTCGGCGAGCTGACCTTGGATCATCGCGACCTCGGGATGATCGTCACCCCAAAAGCGCTCGGCAAGATCGAGCGCTTCGGACAATTGCACGGTCCCGTTGGCGTAATCGCCACGGTCGATGGCGAGCAGGGCGCG
>JBCDBH010000426.1:0-4959 GCA_039184055.1 Acidobacteriota bacterium | reverse complement strand
GTCTTTCTCGGGTCTGGTTGAGCGAGACCAAGTGCTTCAAAGCTCGAGACATTCTCATCCGTCCCGGGTTCTGCGGCACGGCACCCCCGAGCGCTCGAATCCGGAAGCGACAGATCATAAAGAGGCAAGTCAAGAAAAGAGTCCTTGCCTCTCAGTCCATCATCACCTGGCTCCGCGCCAAGACCCGTTGCGAAATCCGTCAACGCATACGATGCACGCGCCAGGTTGACCAGCCCCGCTCGCAACAATTGTTCGGGGGAACGCTTCTTGTTCACATGGACCCGCAACGACAAGATATTCAGGAATCGAGTCTCACGTTCGGAAATCGCAAATCCGACATCCATGGCACCGACCTGATCAAGCGCGAGAACCTGCCGATGAATCTTGTCGTGGACCAATCGAGCATGTTCGACAGCTAGATCACCGTAGAGCACCCAGCCTTCCTTACAGTCGCAGCTGAAATCGGACACCGGGTCATTCTTCGGGTCACGATTCTCATAGTGCTCTGGAGGAACCTCTCCATCACCCGCCAACCTCTCGAGATGGGTCTTCCACTGGTTCGGTTCTGATACCGGTCCCAACAGCCGACTGTGTTTGGGCACGACGATTCGAAATCGCTTAGGGCATATATCCTCGTTCATCCTGTCTCGTTTGTTCACGGCTTACCTCCATAGTTCCAGGTGTTGACGGACGTGCTCGAGAGATCCTTGAGCGTCTTCTCAGACTTCTCACAGGTCCTCTCAGAGCGTTCAGAAGACTCTTGGCCGCTTGCAGTCCTACCCTGCCTTCACCCATTCGACGGGCACAGTCACGCTTTTTCCGGAGGTTGCAAGCGATGAGCAAAACACGAGCGTTGGGCGAGCGATTATTCATATTGCACTTCAATAGAATCGAGCAGGCGATCCACGCCGTCGCGCGCTGGAAATGCCTCAGCGCGGACGAAAGAGACGAGCTTTACAGCTTGACGATGCTAAAAATCATTCTCGACGACTTCGCGGTTTTACGGAAGTACCTGGGTCGCTCGAGTTGGCAGAGCTATTTGACCGTTGTGGTCCAACGCGTGCTGTTGGACTTCCGCGTGGCGAAGTGGGGACGCTGGCGGCCATCGACAAAAGCCAAGCGGTTGGGCCCGCTTGGTGTGTGGCTCGATCGACGCATTCATCGCGATGATCTAGAACCCAAGATGGCAATCCGCGAGCTGCGCGACCAGGGACTTGGATCCCCTGAAGAACTGGAAAGACTCGTCGCGCAACTCCCCCACCGACCACGACGTCGCTTCGTGTCCAGCGAGCATCTAGCCACTTTACGCTGTGAGCCGACAAACGACACGAGTGTCTACGCACACGAGCATCGAGTACTCGCCCGAGAGCTCAAGAAGGCTCTACTCGTCGCTCTTCGCGATCTTCCCGAAGACGACCGCAAGCTGGTGGAGCGTCGATATGTGAAGGCAGAAACGGTGAAGGCGATTGCCGACCACTATCAGCTCGATGCACGCCGGCTCTACCGACGGTACGAACAGATCCTCCGTACCTTGCGACGACGTCTCAGCGAGTTGGGAGTCGTATGGAGAGACGTAAAGGAGATTCTCGACAGTTCAGACGGCGAAGCGCGAGGCTACCTGGAGCTAGAGTAGACATGGCGTGATCGGCCCCGACGGCACGACCTGGTGAATCTCGATACGATCGACCTCGCTTTGACCAGAGATTGACAGCGTTGGTCCATAACCACTCGTTATTCTCACGGCATGAAAGTCGCCGTGTTCAATACCAAGTCCTACGAGCGTGACGCATTCATCGCCGCCAACGATGGACGACACGAGCTGGTCTTTATCGACGCCCGATTGAGCGATCACACAGCCGCGCTGGCGGATTTGTTCCCGGCCGTTTGCGCCTTTGTCAACGACGACCTGAGCGCGCCAGTGCTACGACGTCTCGCCGCGGGTGGGACGCGATGGATCGCCTTGCGATCGGCTGGCTTCAACCATGTCGATCTGAGCGCGGCGCAAGAGCTCGACATCATGGTGGCGCGTGTTCCGGCCTATTCACCCTATGCGGTCGCCGAACACACGGTCGGATTGATGCTCACTGCGAACCGCAAGATCCACCGTGCCCATCAGCGCGTACGCGAGGCGAATTTCGCGCTGGGTGGTCTGATGGGTTTCGACATGAAGGGACGTACGGTGGGGATCGTCGGCACGGGCAAGATCGGCTCGGTGGTGGCGCGGATTCTCCACGGCTTTGGTATGCGATTGCTCGCCTATGACATCGCCGAGAATCCGGAATGTCGGGCGTTGGGTGTCGACTATGTCGCGCTCGACGAGCTCTTCGTCCAATCCGACGTCATCACCCTGCACTGCCCGCT
Organism: Acidobacteriota bacterium; assembly: GCA_039184055.1. Taxonomy (GTDB): domain Bacteria; phylum Acidobacteriota; class Thermoanaerobaculia; order Multivoradales; family J023; genus JBCDBH01. Next base: position 2,598 of record JBCDBH010000426.1, on the reverse strand, counting down.
CACGCCCGCCACGCATCACCTGATCGACGACGAAGCCATCCAACGAATGAAAGACGGGGTGATGCTGGTCAACACCAGCCGTGGCGGTCTGGTCGATACCAAAGCGGTGATCGACGCGCTCAAGGTGGGTAAGATCGGTCATCTCGCCCTGGATGTCTACGAGGAAGAAGGCGATCTCTTTTTCGAGGATCTGTCGGATGTGGTGATCCACGACGACGTCTTCATGCGTCTGCTCACCTTTCCCAACGTTCTGATCACCGCTCACCAGGCCTTCTTCACCGAAGAAGCGCTCGGCAACATCGTCGCCACGACGCTCGACAACCTGACCGACTTCGAAGAGCACGGCAGCTGTGTCAATCAGGTCGGACTCGAGCTCCGAACGACGAGCTGAGCCGGCGCTCTTTCGTCGTCAGCGCGCGCGCTTACTGAGGAGATCGGCCGCGGCGTCGATCGTCGGCGGCTCATAAAGCAACGCGCCGGCGCCACCCGACGACAGCTCGGCGGCGTTGGCCTCGTCGGTGTCGATGTGCATCTCGAGCACATAGCTGTCCTTGACCCGGATCAAGACGTCGCCAAAGGTCAGATCGCGCTCGCCACCGGTGATCGCCACTTCGACCTGATCGCCATCCTCGACCCCGTACGCCTCGGCGTCACTCGGTGTCATGTGGATGTGACGCCAGGCACAGATCAACCCTTCCTTGAGATGGAGGGTACCCGCCGGGCCTCGAACTGTAATGGGCGCGGACCCGGCGATCTTGCCCGACGCGCGAACCGGTGCGTCGACCCCGAGCTTGAACTCGTCGGTACGGGAGATTTCGATCTGAGACGCGCGGCGCAGGGGACCGAGCACGCGTACGTTCTCGATCTCGCCGCGCGGGCCGACCAAGGTGACGGTTTCACGCGCCGCGAATTGGCCCGGCTGCGACAGATTGCGATACACGGTCAGCTCACTGCCTTCGCCAAAGAGCACGTCCATCGAAGCTCGATCGAGATGCGCGTGTCGTCCGCTGATGGCGATCGGTACCGGACCCGGTGAGTGAACTTCGGTACCGCCACCGGCGATCCGCGCGGCCTGTTGCGCCGTCATGAGCTCTTCATTGGTGGCGACCACCAGGGTACGGACCGGTGATCGCTCGGTGCTGATGTCGACCACCGGGCAATCGGCCCCGAGCTCGACGTCCTGGTTGCGATCCTCGTCGATACGCACGCCGAGAAACTCGAGTCGTTGCAGAATGCGGCGACGCATTTGCGCGCTGTTTTCGCCGATTCCACCGGTGAGCACGATGGCATCGACACCGCCCATCACCGCCGCGTACGCACCGATATAGCGTCGCACCGCATGCGCGTAGACGATGATCGCCAAACGCGCGCGATCGTGCCCGCGCGCCGCCTCGGCTTCGATATCGCGCAGGTCGTTGCCCAAGCCGCTCAATCCGGCGAGCCCACTACGGTGATTGAGCAGACGATCGGTTTCATCCACACCGAGCTCACGCACCAGGGCGAGCACCGCTCCCGGATCGATATCGCCACAGCGTGTGCCCATCACCAGACCTTCGAGCGGGGTCAGCCCCATCGAGGTCTCGATCGACGCGCCGAGCTCGAGCGCGCACGCGCTGGCACCGTTGCCCAAATGCAGCGTGATCATGCGGAGATCGTTCAAATCCCGCTCGAGATAGTGCGCCGCTTTGTGAGCCACATACGCATGCGACGGTCCATGGAAACCGTAGCGACGGATCCCGAGGCTCTCGGCGAGCTCGAAGTCGATCGCATAGTGCTTGGCGCGTCGTGGCATCCGGAGGTGGAACGCGGTGTCGAAGACGGCGACATGAGCGACGTCGGGAAGCACCGCGCGCGCCGCGCGAATCCCGGCCAGATTCGCCGGGTTGTGGAGAGGCGCCAGGGGAACACATGCCTCGATGGCTTCCAGCACTTCGTCGTCGATCAACGTGGCATCGAAGAAGCGGTCGCCGCCATGGACGACCCGATGACCGACCGCTTCGGGAGCCAGCTCGGCGACCTCATCGAGAATCGCGGCCACCGCCGAATGATGATCGGTCCCTTCCGCTCCGATCCGTTCGACCTTGTCGTTGACGAAGATCTCACCGGTTTCGGTGTCGACCACGCGATATTTGACACTCGACGAACCACAATTGATCACCAGCACTCGCATGTCGACTACCTTCCACTAGGGGTTGCTCATTGCCGATCTCGGCCAGTCACGACGTGCCCTCGAAACCATCGGTCGAGAGCGCGTCGTGACTTTATCGTGAGCGAGGCTGGTTGGTCGGTGCCATCGATCAAGCGGCTTGATTGCGTCCCGCCATCACACCGCCATCCACGTCCCAAATCGCCCCGGTCACCCACGACGAGCGGTCCGACAACAAGAAGGAAACCGCGGACGCTACATCGTCGGGCTGGCCGACCCGGCCGATCGGATGAAAGTCATTGAACCCCTGCAAGGCCGCGTGGACCTCGTCCCGGTCGATAAAAGCCTCGTAGATAGGTGTTTCGACAACCGCCGGGGAAACCGCGTTGACTCGGATCTTCGCATCGCCGAGCTCCATGGCGAGATGCTGGGTCAACGCGTGCAAACCCGCC
>JBCDBH010000425.1:0-4970 GCA_039184055.1 Acidobacteriota bacterium | reverse complement strand
GCTTTTGCGCAACGGTGTGACGACGTTTACGGTTTACTGCATGCTGCCTGGTTTTGGCGCGGGTGGTGCCGTGGGTGGGCTGGGGGGGGAGCTTGTCACCGGAGGGGTGTCAAGGATTCCGCGTTTTGGGAGAAGGGGATGAAGACGGGCCGAGGACTGAGAGAGGGGGGATCGTGTCCGGTCGAGTGAGCAGGGTGCCCTCGGCCCGAAAGAAGAGTACGGGTTTCCTCAGGAATTTCGATCACGATTCATCTGCATGTTGACTATGTGATTTCACTATAGATCGCCTAGCTGATCGCAAGAGCTTCTGTGCATCGTTGACAAGCTAGCGTTCTTGCATTTGCGAAATATCGAGATCGGGAGAGGCAGGGCGCCGACGTTGTGCGCCTATCCGGTGGTCTTTGCTTGTGGTGAGGCCAGGTGCTGTAGGCACAGGGCCCTAAACGCGAAAAGCCCCCGCGAACGGAGGCTTGGAGAATCGAAGAATGGCCGGGGGCTGCGAGAGAGGGGGGATCGTGTCCGGTCGAGTAAGCAGGTGGCCCCCCGGCCAATGGCGAGATTATACAGATCGGCCGTTCGGTGTGCAAGCCCCACTGTGGATGAATTTGGATATCTATCGATTTAGATCGGTTGGCCGGTTGTGATCGGTGTGCCCTCAGCGAAGGCGGATAACGACGAGGGTGATGTCGTCGGTTTGTTCGGCGTCGCCTTTGAAGTTCCAGATATCGGCGAGCAGGCCTTCGCGAATGCGACGGGCGTCGTCGTGAGCGCGGGCGAGGCTGAGCAGGCGTTTGGAGAATCGCTGGTCGCCGTAGAGCTGGCCGGAGAGGCCGGCGGTTTCGGCGACACCGTCGGTCATGAGGACGAGGATGTCGCCACTCGCGACGCCGACGGTGAGCTGTTCGGGCTTGCTACCGAGGCGGGTGCCGAGCGGTAGGGCAGGTGAGCCGATTTCTTCGACCGAGTCGGTGATGGCGCGGTAGGCGATGATCGGTGGGTGACCGGCGGCGGCAAGGGTGATCTCGCCGGCCTGGTGGTCGAGGATGGCGTAGAGGATGGTGACGAAGGAGCGGCCACCACCGGTGGTGTGACGGAGCATGCGATCGAGTCGCTTGAGGACGTCGATCGGCGTGGTCGGGTTTTCGTGCAGCAGCACGAGGCAGCGGCGCACGCCGGCGAGGATCAAGCCGCTCGCCATACCGTGACCTGCGACGTCGCAGATGGCGAAGCCCTGGCGCTCGTCGTCGATCGGAAAATAGCCGTAGTAGTCGCCACCCACTTCGTTGGCGGGAATCGAGATCCCGGCGACGTCGAGCCACGGCAGACGTGGCTCGCTACGCGGCAACATGCTGAGCTGCATGCGCCGCGCGTCGTCGAGCTCGTCACGCATCCGCTGACGTTCGCGATATCGGCGTTGCTCACGACGATAGTCGTCGAGAAAGTCACGACGCAGGCCGCGGGTGAGGGCGCTGGTGACCGCCAGGATGATCCACGAGATCAGGGTGTAACCGACCAGCAGGCCGATGATCAGCTGCTGCTCGGTGGTGGCGACACCGAGCAAGTGTCGACCGATCACGGCCAGCCATAGAAAGCCGAGCGGAATGATCAGGTGACGCCCGGGAAGACGGAAGAGAACGAGCAGAAACGGCGGCAGCAGGTCGAGCGGGTGGAAGCTCGCGAAGTTGCCCAGATCACCGAACGGGTCGGTGTAGTAGAGCATCCAAAACAGAAATTGCGTGATCAGGGTGCCGAGCAGGAAGGCACGCTGATGCTGGGTGAAGACTTTGCGCTCGCGGATCAGGAAGAGGCCACGGATGAGCACCAGATTGGCGAGCGGCAAGGCCATCCGTGGATAGGCCTCGGAGCCCAAGAACACCAGCGACAGCACGACCGCGATCGCCGCCGCGAGAAGCAGCAGGCGAAAGAGGACTCGACTGTTGCGCTCGTCGAGAAAACGATGCTCGGCGTCGCCTTCTGGTAGTCGGACCAAACGGTCCATCGGGGTCTGAAACTCGTCTTCCACCGGTCGATTCTATCCCTCGAAGCTCCGCGCTCAGGCGATGGCGTCGATACAGGCGGGGCGGTCGTTGGCAGGGCTATTGACCATCCGGCTCACTTTGGTGGCGGCGAAGTCGTCACCGGGGTACGGAACGAGCAGGTCGCCGAGGTCTTTGCCTTCGATCGCCGGATCGAGCCAGCGGTTCCACGTCTCGGTGGGCAGGATGACCGGCATGCGATCGTGTAGGGATGCCATGAACGGATTGGGTGAGGTGGTGAGGATGGTGAAGGTGTCGAGCGGTTGCTCACCACGGCTCCAGCGTTCCCACAACCCAGCGAAGACGAAGGGGCGTCGATCGGCTCGGTGGATGTGGTAGGGCTGTTTGACCGACCCTTCTTTTTTCCATTCGTAAAAGCCATCGGTCGGGATGAGGCAGCGGCGACGCTTCATGGCACTACGGAACGATGGCTTTTCGGCGGCGGTTTCGCTCCGTGCGTTGATCATCCGGTTGCCGATCTTCTCGTCTTTGGCCCACGATGGCACCAAACCCCATCGGAGGTACGCGAGCTCGCGACCGTCACCGCTCTTGGTGGCGCGCACCACGGGCAGGCTCTGGGTGGGCGCGATGTTGAAGCGCGGCTGAATGGCTTCGGGCTCGACACCGAGCTCGGTGAGGAGCTCACCGGGGTCGGTGCTCAGGGTGTAGCGTCCGCACATAACGTCTCCTCCTGCGTTCTTCGGACGAATCCGACTCCAGATTCACTCAACGCTCGACGCTGGCGATTGGTTTCGCGCGAACGACGATTCCGCGTCAACGGGATCGGTGAAGCCGGTGCGACGATGATACGCCTCCGGGTCGAAGTCGTCGACCTGGATCGCCGCCGCGCGGGCGTTCGCCGCCTGCTCGATGATGCGACTTTCCTCGTCGTCGATGACCCCGGCGGTGACGGCATCGGTGAGCGAGGCGTCACGACCGAGCTTGCCTCGGCTCTTGGCGCGCCGAATCGCGGTCCGTGCCGGTTCGGCGGCGGCGGCGAGCGAGAAGGCGTGTTCGAGCACGACGAGGGGATGATCAGGCTCGGTGGGGAGATAGACCCCCGGGCTCAGACGATCCCGTTGACCACCGGGGCGGAGCAGGATCCGCGCCACCTGATGACCGAGTCGGTCGCTCGGTGGTTGGCCGAGAGGGACGAGCCGACACCAGGCTCGCCACGGTCCACGCACCAAGGGGCCGATCAGCGGCGAGCGCAGATTGGCCATCAGGCCGAGAAACGCCTCTTGGAGCTGCTGCAGCCCGTAGTCGGCGGCCCAGCGGGCGAGCGGCAGATCTTCCGGACGCTCGCCTTCGGCTTTGTAGCGCCTGAGCACGGCGGTGGTGAGCAGCATCCACGAGAGCAGATCGGCAAAGCGACCGGAGAGCTTGCCACGGGTCTTGAGGGCGCCGCCGATGGTGGCGAGCACCAGGTCGGTGAGCACCGCGAATCGTGCCGACGCCCAGCTCAGCCGCCGCGCATGACGGCCCAAGGGACCCCGTACCCCGCCGCTGGCAGTCAACCAACCCCGACTGAGCTCGAGACGGACGAGACGGATCAGGTTGCGGGCCAGACGTCCGGTTTGCCTCCCGACGAGCCGACGAAAGGCGGCGGTGTCGCCGTCGCGCATCGCTTCGAGCAGGGCATGGGCGTGCGGATGACAACGCATGGTGCCCTGACCGAAGACGATGAGGGTGCGGGTGAGGATGTTGGCACCTTCGACGGTGATGCCGATCGCCGAGCCCACCCAACCATCGGCCATCAGGTTGCGAGGCCCTTTGACCAGCGCGGCGCCCCCCATGACGTCCATGGCGTCGGTGGCGATGTCGCGCGCCAACTCGGTCAGGTTGTATTTCATTACCGCCGAGGTGACCGCCGGTCGATGACCGGCATCGACCGCGCCACAGGTGAAGGTGCGCGCGGCGTCCATCAAATAGGTGAGGCCGGCGATGCGGGCCAGCGGCTCTTCGATGCCTTCGAAGCGGCCGATCGGTAGACCGAATTGTTCACGCACCGCGGCGTAGGCGCCGGCGACTCGCGAAGTCCACCAGCCGCCGGCGGTCGCTTGAGCAGGCAACGAAATGGCGCGACCACCGGAGAGGGCTTCCATCAGCATCTGCCAGCCGTGGCCGGCATAGGCAGGACCACCGATGATTCGACTCACCGGGATGACGACGTTGTGCCCTCGGGTCGGGCCGTTGGGAAAGGGCAGCCCCATCGGATCGTGCCGTCGGCCGATTTCTACACCGGGCAGGCTGGCGTCGACCAGCGCGCAGGTGATGCCGATGTCTTCGCCGTGGCCGAGCAGGTTGTCGGGATCTTCGAGCTGAAAGGCGAGGCCGATCAGGGTGGCGATCGGCGCCAGTGTGATGTAGCGCTTGTCCCAATCGAGACGGATCGACAGCGTGCCGTCGTCGGCGCGAAAGACCACGCCACGCGAGCTCAAGGAGCTGGCGTCGGAACCGGCGCTCGGTTCGGTGAGTGCGAAACACGGTATCTCCTCGCCACGCGCCAAACGGGGGAGGAAGTGGCGTTTCTGCTCGTCGGTGCCGACTTCGAGCAAGAGCTCGGCGGGACCGACCGAGTTGGGAATCAGCACGACCGTCGACAGAGCCAGCGAGCGGGTGGCGAGGGTCGCGAAGATGGTGCTGAGCGCGTAGCTCGAAAAGCCGTGGCCGCCCCATTCGGTCGGGATGGCGAGGCCGAAGAACCGATGGTCACGTAGATGCGTCCAGACGGCTGGCGACAGACCACGACTTTGTTCGACCTCGTCCGGATCGGTGAGTCGACAAACCTCGGCCACCGGGCCATCGAGAAAGGCGCGTTCGTCCGCGGTGAGCTCGGGCCACGGTTCGGCGAGAATCTCGCGCAGATCGGGGCGGCCGCTGAAGAAGGCGGTTTCGATCCAGGTATCGCCGGCTTCGAGCGCGGCGCGTTCG
>JBCDBH010000424.1:0-4971 GCA_039184055.1 Acidobacteriota bacterium | reverse complement strand
GCACGCTGAATACCGTCGCGCAGGCGCCGATTCCGAGCGCCAACGACACCACCACGGTCGACGTCGACAGCGGACTCTTACGCATCTGGCGCACGGCGAAGCGCAGATCACGCCACAGATGATCGAGCCACATGCGTCGGTTCGATTCGTAGAAACGCTCCTGCGTCCGCCCGACATTGCCAAAGTTGCGGCGCGCCCGGAGCATCGCTTCCTCGTGCGAAATCCCCTCGCGTGCCGCGATCTCATCGGCTTCGATCTCGAGATGGCTCTCGATCTCGGCGGCGAAATCCTCGTCGTTACGGTTTCCTTTGCGAATCACGATGCCACCTCCACTCCTCAAGTCGTCCACAAAACCGACGCCGCCTGGGTCCGAGCGGCGCGCAAAGCCGGTAGCAATCCCGCGAGCCCGGCCACCCCGAGCAACACGACGACCATGATGGTCAGGGTGCCGGGATCGGTAGGCTGAATGTCGTAGAGCATGGATCCGAGCCCACGCGAGACGACGATCGAACCGGCCGTACCGACCACGAGACCGATGACGGCCAAGGTCAGGGTCTTGCCGAGCACCCGTCGAATGAGCCCGGCACCGGTTTCACCGAGCGCGAGCCGGATGCCGATTTCTCGCATGCGCTCGGTCACGGAGTAGGAAAGCACGCTGTAGATCCCCATCCCGGCGAGGATGAGGGCGACGAACGCGAAACCAACGAGCACTTGAAGGGTGAAGCGACGCGCCGACATCGAGCGGTCGACGACATGGGCCAGGGTCTCGTATTCGGTCGCCGGCATGGACGGGTCGATGTTGTGAACGGCGCTGGCGACGGCACCGGCCAGGGAATCGGCTGGGAGCGACGAACGCACGGTCAGATCGAGACTGCCAAAGTCGGGGCGCTGGGTCATCGGAAGGTACATCTGCGGTCCGGCTTCGGTTTCGAGACTGACATGACGGGTGTCGGCGACGATCCCGACGATTTCGCAATCGGGCCGCCCGCAATTCATCATCCGACCGAGCGCGTCCTCACCGTTGAAGACCATGCGTGCCGCGGTTTGATTCAGAATGATGCGATCGGGCGCGCCCTCCGTGTCGGCCGTGGTGAAGGTGCGACCGGCGAGCAAATCGATCCCCATCGTGTCGAGGTAACCGAAATCGACGATGTGCGGAAAGATCTCGAAGCTGCCGCGACCGTCCTCATAGGTCAACCCGGGAGCGCCCACCGACCAGGTGCGGTTGCGACCGAGGGGCGTGGCATCGATCAACCCCACCGCGTCGACCCCGGGCAACGCCGCGACTTCCGCCGCGATCTGCTGGAAGTAGTTGGTCTCTTCGGTCGCGGTCTCGAAGGATCGAGCGCTGTTGAGACGCCACACCGCCACCTCGTCAGCCTGAAATCCCAGGTCGGTATCGAGCACGTTTTGAAAGCTCCGCAAGAGCAAACCGCCGGTCACCACCAAGATGCACGCCAGGGCAATCTCGGCGACGACCAAGACCTCACGCCAACGCACGCTCGCCGACCCCGCACTCGAGCCACGGCGGCGTAGATCCTGGAGCGCCGTGGCGTGACCTTTCTGGGTGATCTGGAGCGCCGGCACGGTGCCCACCACCAGCGCCACCAGCACCGCCAACGCGGTCGCGAAAAGCAGCACCTGGTTATTGACCGTTACCGACTCGAGCAAGGGAATGCCCAAACCCGTGGCGTTGGCGACGAATTGCGTCGCGCCGAAAGCGAGCACACTGCCTCCCAGTGCGCCGAGCAGGGAAACCACCAGGCTTTCGATCAGCAGCTGACGCACCAGACGTCCACGGGGAGCGCCGAGCGCGCTGCGCACCGCCATCTCACTGCTCCGTCGCGGTCCGCGTGAGAGCAAGAGGTTGGTGACGTTGACACAGACGATCAGCATCACCATCGCAGCCGCACCAGCGAGCAACAAGAGCGCCGAGCGAAACGGCCCGGTGACCGACTCTTGCAGCGTGGTGACGTGGCCACCGAGCCCCCAGCGCTCGGGGTCCTGCTGTTCGAGCGCCGCCACCATGGTGTCGACGTCGGCTTGCGCCTGCTCGACGGTCACCCCCGGTTTCAGCCGACCGATCATCGACAGGGTGTTGCCGTAGCGGTCGGTACGCTCGTCGATCGGCCAGGGGTGAAGAAAGTCGACCCGGGTCCGTGGCGAGAAGATCGATGCGAAGTCGAACGACGCCGGCAGCACGCCGATCACCTTGGTTTGGCGCTCGGCGAGGTTGATCGTCGAGCCGACCACCGTCGGATCGGCACCGAATCGCCGCGTCCAAAAGCCGTGCGACAGCACCACCGCGTTCAGGTCTCCAATATCGCCTTCTTCTGCCGTAAAGCCACGTCCGAGATGAGGCGTCACGCCGAGCACATCGAGAAAGTCGTGCGCCACGCTGACTCCCACCAATCGAATCGGCTCGCTTTCCCCGACCAGGTTGTAGCTCCCATGTTCGAAGAAGGCGTTGTAACCCGTGAGGCCGTCGAACGACTTGTTGAGCTCACGAAAATCGCGCAGATTCGACGTCCGCGACGTCACCATGGACATACTGCCGCCATCGCCGAGGCTATTGGCCACCCACACCAATCGCTCCGGCTCCTCGAACGGCAGGTCGCGCACCATGAACGGGCCGAGCACGCTGAATACCGTCGCGCAGGCGCCGATTCCGAGCGCCAACGACACCACCACGGTCGACGTCGACAGCGGACTCTTGCGCATCTGACGCACGGCAAAGCGCAGATCACGCCATAGATGATCGAGCCACATGCGTCGATTCGATTCGTAGAAGCGCTCTCGAGTCCGGCCGACGTTGCCGAAGTTGCGTCGCGCCCGGAGCATCGCTTCCTGGCGCGAGATGCTCTCTCTTTCCGCGATCTCGTCGGCCTCGATCTCGAGATGGCTCTCGACCTCGGCGGCGAAATCGTCGTCGGGGCGGTCGCTTTTGCGAATCACGACGCCGCCTCCAATCCCAACACCCGACTCATCGCCTTCACCAGCCGCCGCCACTGCTCGGTCTCACGCACCAGCTGACTACGCCCGCTCGCGGTGAGCTCGTAAAAACGCGCTTTGCGGTTGTTCTCGCTGATGCCCCACTCGGCGGCGATCCAACCCTTCTTCTCCATACGCTGGAGGGCCGGATAAAGCGAACCGTGGTCGACCAGCAGCAGATCGCCGGATGAAGACTGGATGGCGCGGGCGATGCCCTGGCCGTGGTGACGACCGAAGAGCAGGGTCCGGAGAATGAGGACGTCGAGCGTTCCTTGGAGGAGCGCCACGCGTTCGTTCGATGAGCTCTCTTGGGTAGACATGCTACCCGAGTCTACGGACGACTCGGGTAGATGTTCAACCCAAAGGAATTTTTGCCCAAACTTCGATCAGCGATTGAACGGATACTCGTTGATCCAGTGGAAGCCCCGCGTCGTGAGAAGGCTCTCTTGTTCCTCCGGTACGCGCCGCAGCACGATTTCGACCTCGCCGCCTTCGAGCTGGCCACGAAAGGCCAGCACGTCGTCCTCCACCCACTCGTAGGTCATGGGGTATTCCTCACCCCTCACCCGCATGGTGAGCGCGCCCTCTTGTTCCTCATCGAGCTGGAAGAAGTAGCGCCGCCAATAGCCATTCGCCCGCACGGCGCCCAGACCGTTGTAGCGCCCGTTGATCCCGACGCGCACCCAGCGATGCTCGTCTTCGATCTCCCGTCCGCTCAACCCGTCACGCGTGAAGGACTCGATCTCGTAGAAGCCATGAAACGGCCCGGTGTCCTTGAGAAAGCCGTACTCATGAAGCATGCCGTAGTTCTGATACGCCATGAAGAAGCCGAAATAGCCGAAGACGATCAGCTTGAGCACGAGATAGGTGTGGCGCAGCCAGCCACGCTCGACGGGAAACGGCTCGAACTCAGCCGGTGGCGCCGCCTGATTGGTGATGAAGAAAGCCTTGAGACGCGAGAAATCGCGCGCGATGACGATGCTGGCGATAAGCAGATAGTGCGTCGAGCTGAGCTTGACCGGCACGTCGAAGCAATAGTTGAGCGCCGCCACATTGGCCATCACCACCGCGCCGATGATCGCGCCGAGCAGACGTGTACGACGCCAGAAGAGCAAGAGGCCGGCGAGCACCTCTCCGAAGCCAGCGAACATTTGGTAGGGCGCGCTGGTGCCCATGAACACCCACACCAGCCCCATCGGTGACGTCTGACCGAAGGAGTTGAGCAGTCGATCCGGCCCGGGCGCCGAGAACTGCACCGGCATGAGCTTGTGCCAACCATACGAGAGCAGAATCGACGCCAGAAAGAGCTGGCAATAGACCAATACACCGTCGAAGAAACGCGCCGACATCGCCCGTCCACGCGCCACCAGCATCCAAATCGTCGCCACCACCAAGGACAAGACCGCGCGGATAAAGAGCCACACATAGCTATTCGTGGTGTCGCCGCTTCCCGTCCGCGTGATCGAAGCATCGACATTGAACACCGTGTCGCCGACCCAGATGGTGAGCTGCTCGAGCCCCGTCGCGTAGGCCTGGGCGCCGACACTGATCCCCGGCACGTAGTAGAGCGGAAAGGGAAAGATCATCAGCAGGAAATAGACGACGAAGAATCGCTGACCGAAACGAATCAGGAGATCAACCGGCCGTGCCCGGGGCGGAGGCGCTTCGGGTTCTACAGATTCCTCCATGGCGGTCGCATCCACGGCGGCCGCATCCACGGTGGCAGGCTCGTTGGTTGTCGATTCGATCTCTTCCGACCGAGGATCACGTTCTTCCATGGCACACCTCTCTGCTGCTCGTTGATGCTCCGAGCAAATCACAGACCGCCTGCAAGCCATCGTCCAAAGGGGTAAACCGCTCGTGTCGCCGTGTCGGACGCACCCAAATCGACGCGAGTCAAAAAAATATGGCGGGTTCTTCCGAGTCTTGGCGTTCTCAATAAGTGACACCTCGATCACATATCCACGACTCTGTCGTGTT
>JBCDBH010000423.1:0-4992 GCA_039184055.1 Acidobacteriota bacterium | reverse complement strand
CGCCGACAGCGCTTCGAAACCGTGAATATGCCCGTCGGTGAGGTCGAGAATCGGCTGGTAGCGAATCACCAGATTGCGCTTCTCGAGCAACCGCAAAAGGTCGGCGAGTCGACCGGTTTGCCGCTTCTGGCTTTGCGCCCGGCAATGCATGCGTGCTTCCTGCAGACACTGATAGATCGAGCGTTCGGGTCGAATGGTGGGCACACTGTCGATCGCCACCGCGGCGGTGAGCAGCGGCGGCATCGGTTGCCCCGAGAGCTCACGCGCGACCTCCAAGCTTCGGCGAAGATCTTCACTCACCGTTTGATAGATCGATTCGAGGCGCTCCTTCGCCGGTTCGTCGAGACCGAGGAAGAGCACGAACTCACCCGCGCGAATGCTCACCTGGGCGAGCTCGTCGTCGAGACCGTAGAGGTCGCCGCGGCTCGCCTGCAGACGTTGCGCCACCAGACGCAACATGTGGTCGTAGACCTGCCAGCCATAGATCGCTTCATAGCGCCCGTCTGACGAGAGATCGACGTATAGGAGGCCGAGGGTTTCACCACGTTCGAGACGGACACGGACATTGTCGACCACGGCGGGAAGCGTGGGTAGACGGGTGATGGGATCGAAGAGACAGCCTTTGAGCTTGAGCCATTCGGCGTGCAAGGGTCCCGATGTGGCGGCGGCGCCCATGGTCAACCTTCCACCGTCGATGGACCGACGATTGGCATGGTCGTCGTATCGGCCAGGATCAAGTCGATTTTTTCGAGATCTTCGCGCAGCGAAAACGGCTTGGTGAAGTAATCGACCGCGCCCTCTTGCAGGGCTCGAATCTTGTCGCGTGGCTCGACCCGCGCGGAGATGATGACGACCGGCGTGCGCGCCGAATTGTCGTCGAGCTGGAGCAAACGCAAGGTTTCCCAGCCATCCATCTTCTCCATCATGATGTCGAGCAGAATGAGATCGGGGCGTTCGACATGAGCGCGAATCAGACCGTCGGTGCCATTGTCGGCGGTGACCACGTCGTACCCGCTCTTGGTGAGCACCGTCCGCAAAAGATCACGGACGTCTTGCTCATCGTCGATCACCAGGATCTTGCGGGTCGGGGTGGTCATAGGGCGTTCATCTAGGGTCGAGACTTCATCGTCGTGCGTAGGCGGGCGCGACACGTCTCGAGTCTAGAGCTTCCTCCGATTCGTTGTGTTTTTACGGTACCGCGCGCTCCGGTTCGTGGCAAGTCTTACCCTTCTCTTTCGATCTCGCTCGTGGCCTGGATGTCGGCCTTTTCGTCGCCCGACTCGGGAGGCTCCAGGCTCGTATCGAGAAGCTCGGTCAAGGTAGAGAGAACGGTGCTCGCGTCGACCGGTTTACGCAGGTACCCGGCGGCGCCGAGGCGGAGACCGAGGGCGCGTTCGCGACGGATGGTGGCGAGCACCACCGGTAGCGTTCGCAGGGTCGGATCGGCTTTGATCTCGGTGAGAACATCGAAACCATCCCGATCCGGTAAGAGTCGATCGAGCAGGACGGCATCGGGACGTCGATTACGGATCACGGACAGGCCTTGTTCGGCGGTCACCGCGGTGTCGACGACCCACCCCTCGCGGCTCAGATCGGCCGCCAAGCCGTGAACAAAACCAGCGTCGTCGTCGATGATCGCCAGGCGGCGCGCACCGGGGTCGGGGATCGTGCCGGATCGCGAGCTAGCGGCGGGCAGGGCGAAACGAAACGTCGATCCGGCACCGGGGCGGCTCTCGACCCGCACGGTACTGTGGTGGAGATCGAGAATCTCGCGCACGATGGCCAGACCCAAGCCCATGCCACCATGCTCGCGCTGCGAAGAACCGTCCACCTGGTAAAAGCGATCGAAGATCTGTTCCTGGACGGTTTCAGGAATCCCGATACCGTGATCGCGGACCGTGATCTCGATCGCGTCGACACCACGCCGTGTCAAGCCGACGACCACCGGAGCGCCCGGGGGTGAGAATTTGATCGCGTTGGTGACCAGATTCTCGATCACCTGACCGATCCGGCCAGCGTCACCGTAGGCGTCGGGAAGATCAGCGGCCACCTCGATCCGGAGAGGCAATTCGGGGCCATGAATCGCCTCGAGCGCCTCGACCACGTGGCGCGCCACCGGTTCGACGGCAAAGGGTGCAAGCTGCACGTCGAGCTTGCCACGCTCCATACGCGAGAAGCTGAGCAGCTGGTCGATCATCCCCCGAAGACGATGAACGTTGCGTTCGACGATCGCCAGAGTTTGTTTTTGCTCGGCTTCGAGGTCGCCGAGAATGCCGTGTTCGAGCGCCTCGACGTAGCCTCCGATCGCGGTGAGAGGCGTACGGAGCTCATGGCTTACGTTGGCGAGTAGATCGCTCTTCAATCGATCGAGCTCTTGCAGCTCTTCGTTGAAGCTCTCGAGCCGTTTATTCGATCGCTCGAGATCGTCGACCGTGGTCATCAAGCGCGCGGCCATGACGTCGAGCGTGTCACCGAGCACCCGAAACTCGTCTTCACTCCGGAGGCTGATGCGGTGGTCGAGCTGCCCTTCGGCCAACCGTCGCGCCCCTTCGGTGAGCTCTTCGACGGGTCCCAAGCTCCAACGTGCCAGCACGATGGCGCACGCGACACCCAAGACGAGCGCGCCGAGGGCGAGGGCGAGGATCTGTCCGGCCACGGCTCGCATCGCCGTGGCGACGGTTTCGTACGAGAAAAGGAAGACAACGGTATAGCGATGCCGGCCCCATTCTTCGATGTAGGGTGCGACGATCACCAGTCGTTCGTCGGGGGAGGCTTGATGCCACGAGCGGTCTTCGAGACCACTGACCGCTTCGCTCAAACGTGCGCGATCGAGCACCTCGTCGACGATACCGGACCCTGAGTCGATGCTCGATCCCGAGGCGCCGAACGTTTGCGAGTGCACCAGGCGGGTGCCTTCGGTGTCGTAGATGGCCAGAGCGGCCAGGGCGGGTTCGAGAGCCTGGGTCTCTCGGATCAGCTCGACGAATTTGGCATAGCCGCTGTCGTGGTAGGTGCGATAGGCATCGCAGACCGGCTTGACCGCCAAGGACGCGTAGGCGGCGGCACGCTGTTCGAGCTCGACCCGCAGTCGGTCGCTGCTGTAGATCAGCAGCAGCGCTGAGACCGCCGCCATCACCACCGCGACCAAGGCCGAGATGGCGACGACAAAACGCCAGCGAAGACTATGAATACCCGTTTCTCTGGGCAACAACACGTGCCCCCTAGTAGCCACGACCGACGTTCTCCGTGGCGTCAGCCCGCGACCTTTGGTGAGACACGCGGGCGACGCGAGCGAGGCGGCTCATCACCTCGCCCGCCGCACGATCATTCGTCGTCGAGAACGAATGTGACTTTCATGTTGACACGAAAGGATACGACCTTGTTGTCCTGAACGTCGACCTTCATCTCGTTGACCCAGGCGCCTTGGATGTTGTGAATGGTCTTGCTCGCGCGCTCGATGCCCCGGGTCACCGCATCCTCGAAGGACTCGGGAGAGCTGGAGGAAAGTTCGACGGTCTTGGCGATGCTCATAGATGTCTCCTTATTCGATCGGACTCGGTAACGCTACGGGCGAATCACACACTCACCCACGTTGTTCGATTGCTACCGAGATCAGTTCTTCATGGTGACAAAAATCA
Source organism: Acidobacteriota bacterium (assembly GCA_039184055.1). Taxonomy (GTDB): domain Bacteria; phylum Acidobacteriota; class Thermoanaerobaculia; order Multivoradales; family J023; genus JBCDBH01. The sequence goes on along the minus strand of JBCDBH010000423.1, from coordinate 1,354 downwards.
CCGCTCGGCGCTACCGCTCCTGAGTTCTTGCGTGCGAGACAGCTCGAGCTTCAGATTCTTTGCTTTCCCCTTCTGTGATCCGTGCTTCGAGCGTGCCGAGCTCCAAGGACATGTGGGTCGATCAGAATAGGCCATTCCCAAGAATCACAAAGTACGATGCAAGTACACGACCGAGAGCGAGGAGAGCAAGTGCGAACAGAGCGCGAGTTGCCCGAAGCCATGAAGTTGCGCAGGTACTACTACCTGTCGAGCTGGACACTGCAAGATCTCGAGCTTCCCGAGCCACACAAGAGCCGCTTGCTCGAGTACACCGGGAACGCCGAGAGCAAAAAGATTTTCGACACCGCTGAGCAGCTCGACACCGCCCTGAGCGAGATCCTCGGTGCCGAGGTGGCGACACCGCTCGCCGGCCCGATCCGTGCCGCGGCTTTGAGTGAGTACGTGACGGCACCGATCCGCTTCTCCTTCCTGCCGCTGGTGCTCGATCTCGCCAGCCGTTGGGTTGTTTTCTTGCTGCTCGACGTGGGCGGGATCGGTCCGATGGTCGCTTGGGGGCTACAGGTCGCGATCACCTTCGCCGTCTTGTTTTTCGTCTTCGAGCGCGACGACAAGACCACGAAGCATCTGCGCACCCTGCTTCCGGCGAGCCTCCGGGAGCGGAAGGTAAAGGTGCAGACCGACGTCCAGGTCTCGGCGTGGGGCTTTCTATGCCTCGCCGCGGGGTTCTGCGCCATGGCCTATACCGGCTTGAATGTGTGGCCGTTCTCCGATTGGCAGGAAGGGCTGGGCTGGTCCGTTCTCAAATACACGATCGTCACGGTCCTACTTGCCGCCTACGGCGCCTATCTTCTAGCAGTCTTTTTCACAAGTGGTCGCGCGCCGAAACCGATCGACGCGTTACCGACGGACGAGGCGAGCACGGAGCAGATGGCCGGCGCCGTCGCGAGCGCGCCCGGGGAGCTGACGGTCGAGTCCACCGACCGGGTGCGGGCCGCCATCGAGTCGGTAGCCCTGTCTCGAGACCTATCCCTCGAGAACACTCAGCTGGCCGAGACCGAGATCGATCAGAACGACTTGAGTCTCACCGAGCTCGACGTCCAGACCGCCTCGATGTCGCGCCGTGTCGACACTTATACGCTCGAAAGCGCCCTCTTTGGCGCCCTCGCGTTCTCAGCGTTCCTGACCTTGATCACATCCGATCCGACGACGATTGAAGAGATCAAGGCCTTGCTCGACATCGTCGGCGTGATGCTCACTGGCGCCGGACCGCTTCACGAGAACATCGAGCTGCTCCGTGAGACCGAGCGCTTGCAGGCGCTGATTGCGATCGAGACCTTGTTCTGCTCGCTCTTCT
>JBCDBH010000422.1:0-5001 GCA_039184055.1 Acidobacteriota bacterium | reverse complement strand
GCTCGTATTCACGCCGAGCCGCTTCGTTCTCGGCCAGGTGTTCCTCCAAAAGTCTATCGGCGCCTGGTCGCATCGTTCGGAATTTCAAGCATCGGAACAATCGACCCCCCTGCCCCACGCGCTCATGACTGAAGATGACGACGCCCGGGGGCAACCCCGGGCGTTTTTCTGTTTGTGGGCCGGCCGAGCGTCCTGGATCTTGAACAAAACGTATGGCGCCAAGCGGTAGTGGGTTCGAATTCCGCTCATCCAGGGGTAGGCAAAAGATCCCGCGCCGCATTGTTTTCGCAATGTAATTAGTCAAAAAATCCGTCTTTGCAGGAATTGCCACATCGATCGATGGGAATTGACGTATTCCTGACGCAAAAACGGTCTCCTAGGCCCCTACCTTGGGGAAACCCGTCAGGCTTTCCCCGGTCATGGGATCACGGAGGATACGGCATGAACAAAAAAGTTAGCCGTTTTAACTTTTTCGCTTTGCTCACGCTCTTGCTTCTCGCTTCGCCTCTGGCGGCACAGAGCGACATCGAGCATTGCGCCACGGCTTCGATCAACGACCAATACGGAAGCTTCAAGGACGGTACCGTTCTCTATATGCCCGGCATCGGCGAGGACTATGTGTTCACGCCCGGAGCCGGTGTCTTCATCGAGCGTGCCGACGGCACGGCGAGCTTGACCGGTACGGTACGCAATCCGTCAGACCCGGCGGATGCCTTCTTGGTCGATATCCAACTTTCGGGCTACACCACGGTGCCTGAGCCCGGCAACCCCTACATCACCCTCGATCCGAGCGCCTACGCGGTCAACGGTGGCCCGGTCGATACGACGACCTGGCACTACTACCGGTTCTTCGACCATGCTCAGCTGACCGGTATCGACGGCAACGCTGGCGCGATCGTCGAGCTGTCGCGGCGCGGTGGCGCCTGGCAGATGGGTGAAGGGGCCAACAACCACAACATCAACTTCGGCGTCGCCTCGTGGATTTCCTGGTTCGTGGTTCAGCAGCCCGATACCGGGACGTTCCAGCCGGCCGGTGAGGGTGAGATCTTTCTCGACCTCGGAGGCTGCGAGGAGATCTGTGTCGAGCAAGCCAATGTCGATCCGGTGGTCTATGGCGGCTCGGGTGGTCATGCTCTGTGGCTGCCGGGTATCGGCAAGGACTTCGTGTTCTTCGGTGAGCCGGGGACCTTTGTCGAGCAGCCAGACGGTACGGCGCTGTTCACCGGCACGGTCTACCGCGTCTCGAATCCCAACCAGGGTTTCGCGATTTCGGTGATGCTCGATGGCTACACCACCACGGCGCCCCCGGGAAGCCCGAAACGCGAGCTGCGTTCGAGCGCGTACGTCGACAACGGTGGGCCGATCGACCCGTCGACCTGGTGGTACTACCCCGATTTCATCGCCACGCTCACGGGTGTCGGTGAGTACGCCGGCGCGGTGGTCGAGCTGACCACCCGGGGACCCGCCTGGCAGACCGGCTTCGGCGCCAACGGCAAGAACGCGAATTTCGGCGCCTCGATGTGGTTCAACTATCAGGTGCTCGAGCAGCCAAGCGCCGGTCCGAGCCTGCGGGTGAGCGGTCACGGTGATTTCAACGTCGACCTGGTCGATTGTGTCGAGCTGCTCGCCAGCTACTGTCCGGCTCCCGCGCTCGGTCAAAACGGTGGTTGGGCGGCCGGTAGCGCTGATCACGCCATCACCCTGCCGGGTATCGCCCACGACATGTGGCTGCTCGACGGTGCTTTCTTCGGTGAGTTCTCGGACGGTACGGCGCGTTTCATCGGTACCGCCTACGACGTCAATGATCCGGGCAATCTGCTCGATTTCGACGTCACCTTCACCGGCGCGACCAGCGTCGAGCCTGCCGGCAGCCCGAAGAAAGAGCTGCCGAGCTGGGCGTATGTCGACAACGGTGGGCCGATCGATCCGTCGACCTGGTGGTACTACACTGATTTCACCGGCACGTTCACCGGGCGAGACAATTGGGAAGGCGCGGTGGTCGAGATCGGTCGTACCGGTCCGTCCTTCCAGGTCGGCGTCGGCGCCAGCAACAAGGACTTCTCCTTTGGCGCCTCGGGTTGGGTCGACTACGTGGTGGTCAGCCAACCGCTCGTCGGTGGTTTCTCCTCGGGTGGTGACGGCGACTTCAACCTGTCGCTCGAGTGCCCCGAGCCGTCCCGCGCCACCATCGGTGACCGGGTGTGGAAAGACGTCGATGGCAATGGCAACGAGGATGCCGGTGAGTCGGGCATCAGCGGGGTGACCGTCGAGCTGCTCTACGGCGCCAACGTGGTCGCCACGACCACGACCGATGGCGGTGGCTACTACAGCTTCGAGGTGGCGCCGGGTCTCTACACGGTCCGCATCGTGACCTCGACGCTCGGTAACGCGACCGTCGCGACCGCCGACTTCGACGGCCTGGCCACGCCACACGAGGCGCAGGTATCGGTTGTCGCGGGCGAGATCCAGCTCGATGTCGACTTCGGGTACAAGGATGCCTATGTCGGACCGTTGCCGCCTCAGAACACCGAGTGCGTCGGTGATGATTTCGAGGACGGTTCACTACACCCGTCGTGGAGCTTCGCCTACCTCGGCAATGCCGATCAGGGTGGCGCGGCCGAGGCCGGTGGTGTGCTCGAGCTTTCCGGTGACGGCACGACCTTCTACACCGGTGACGACACGGGCGCTTTCTTGCACCAGACGGCCGATGGCGACTTCCGCGCCGAGGTCGAGCTCGAAGGCTTTCCGGCCGACAACGGTGGCACGTGGCGCAAGGCCGGTCTGATGGTGCGCGATGGCGCCACCGGAGATCGGGCGCCTCGCATCGCGGTGCAGGTGGTGTCGTCGAACCCGGCGACCGGTCGTCCGTCGCTCCAATTCACCTATCGCTCCACCAACGGCGCCACCGGTGGCCTGGTGGCGGGTGAGGTTCGCGACTTCGTTTCCTTGCCGATCAAGCTCGCCATCGAGCGTCGGGGCGCCGTGTTCACGGTGAGCTACTCGACCGACGGTGGCGCCAGCTGGATCGTGCCGAACACCAGCGGTGGGGCGCAAGGCATGGTGACGATTCCGGCGCTCGCCGGGCCGGTGTTGGTGGGTCCGAACGTCGTGTCGTACGACGCCTCGACCACGCTCACCACCGCCTTCGACGACTTCCAGGTGTGTGCGCCGAACGATTCGCAACCGACTCCGCCGCCTTCGGCGTGCGTGCCGGGAGCGGATGTCGACCTGATCTATCTGCTCGATCGTTCGGGCAGCATGGGCGCGGCTTTCCCTGCCTCGGGCAGCAAGCTGGCGGCGGCCCAGGACGCCATCGTGACGCTCAACGACGCCTTGGCGACTCGTGGCGGTGTCCGCGCGGCGCTCCTGTCCTTCGCCGGTTTCGACGATGTCGCGCTCAACCTGGCCCAGTCGACGCAGGTCGAGTCGCCGTTCAGCACCAACCTCGGCGCGTTGTCGTCGATCGTCAACGGTCTCGATCCGGCCGACATCAACAGCACCACGCCGACCGCCATCGCGATTCGCGAAACCGAACGCTACTTCGGCAACCATGGCGATCCGGGGCGGAGCAAAGTGGTGGTGTTGATCACCGACGGTGTGCCCAACATCGACGGTGAAGGACGCGGTACCGCCGGCAACCCGATCTACGCGCTCGAAGAAGTGCAGGCGATCAGCCTCTACGACGTGGGTGGCAGCTTCCTGCCGGCGGGTGTCGTCGCCTGGCAAGGCAACTACAACCCCTCGGTCAATACCTTCGACGGTGAAGTGCTCGCCGACACCATGGTCCAGGTCGAAGAGCTGGCGCTCAACACCGGGGCGCGGGTCTTCGGGGTCGCGATCCAGGGTGACGGCGTCGGTCTCGGCACCTTCAACGAGGATCTTCTGTACTACGTCAGCTCGTTCAGCAACGGTGTCGCCTACAGCGCCACCGATGCCGATCAGCTCGCCGATGCGCTGCTCGCCATCGCCACCGACATCGACTGTGGTGAGGCGCTGACCTCGACGGTCGGTGATCAGCTGTGGCTCGACAGCGACGCGGACGGTCTGAAGGACGGCTCCGAGCCGGGTATCCCCGGGGTCACCGTACGGCTCTTGGTGGGTGGCGTCGAGGTCGACTCGGCGACGACCGACGGCAGCGGTAACTATCTGTTCACCGACGTGACCACCGATGTCTACACGGTGGAGGTCGATGATTCGACCTTGCCGCCCGGGTTGCTCCCGAGCTCCGATTTCGACGGTGTCGGGACGCCGAATAGCGCCACGGTCAATGTGATCGGTGGTGTCGATCGGTCGACGGTCGATTTCGGTTACGAGCAAGAGCCGCCCACGGGCTGTGGCTGTGTCGGCAAGGTGACCGACTTCACCCTGCTCTACACCGGTAGCTCGGCTGCCGACGTCATGATCCAGGCGAGTCGCGCCAACCGGAAGCTCACCATCTTCACTGGTACCGTCAACCCGGGTGAGACGCTGTCTCTCCAAGGGCCGTCGAACGGTGGCCCGGCCAACTCCGGCACCTTCGGCAACTCGCTCGACATTCACATCGATGGTGTCTTGCACACCGCGATCGTCACCGATTGCACGGCGGCGGTCGGACCTGGACTGGTCGCGGGTGACTTCCTGGTGCTCGACGGTACGAGCAAAGAAGGTGGGCCGCTCTGCCCGGTGGGGATCCCCGGTATTCCCGGTACCTTTCCGGAACCGGTCAGTGGATCGACCACGCCCGCGGGCGGTGATTCGCTCGGTGGCGGTCTCGGCAAGGGCAACCGCGGCTGAGTCGCGTGATCGAACGGGCTCGATTGAGCCGATGACCTGAGAACGCCCGGGCCGAGCCCGGGCGTTTTCTTTTTGGCGGGCTAGTCGAACCGCGCTTCGACGACGACCGAGCCACCTTGTTGGCACGGATAGGTGCGTTGCCAACGACCCGCGTCGGCGTGCTCGACGACGATCTTCACCGGCTGGTCTTGGTCGCAGATCACGTTGACCACCGCCGGGGTGTGGCCG
>JBCDBH010000421.1:0-5026 GCA_039184055.1 Acidobacteriota bacterium | reverse complement strand
TGACTACGCTCCCCGATTCGTTCGACCGGCTGAGCGGCCTCACCGCGCTGTGTCTCGAAGACAATCACTTCGACGCGGTTCCCAGCTGTGTGTTCGAGCTGACCGAGCTCACCTACCTCACCCTCGACGGCAACGGGCTCCGTTCCATCCCCGAAGCCATCGCACGGCTCGACAAACTCGAAGTGCTCGACCTCTCGGACAATCAGCTCACCGAAATCCCCGATGTCATCCTCGGGCTTCCCAAGCTGCGGCAGCTCCGTCTGCGGAACAATCCGCTCGCGACGCTTCCACCTGGATTCGATGAATTCGGCAACGCGATCGTGAGTTGACGAAGACGGCTCATCGAACCTCGGCGACGCATGGCCGGGTCGTCTCGAGCTGGCGCGCCAACGCTCGGACGAGATCTTGGCTGATGACGCCGGTCGGATCGAGACCGTGAGCTCGTTGAAAACGCTGTACCGCAGTCACGGTCTCGTAGCCGATCTCGCCGTCGAGCTGAACTCTGTGTTCACCGAGCACCCGCAAGGTCGCTTGAACGAGCAGCACGACACTGGAATCCGTGATCGGCGTCGGCGGAGTGATCGACCGCTGCTCGTTCGCTTGCTCCAGTAAAGGTGAGAGCGTCTCGACAAGCTCGGTCGGTGACTGCGGCTTGACCGTTGGCGGGTTCGACCGTTTCGGCAGAGGAGTGTACACACGCGGTGGCGATGGGCTGCGATGACAGTGGTACCCACCGGTCTTGCGATTTTGATGACAACCGTGGCGGTCCAGACCACCACCGTGCGCAGACAAGGCCATCGGAACGAGAATTAGAGAAACGAATAGGAGAATACGAGGCGTCATCATTGTTGCTCTCCTCGGCATGTCGCTCGGGATCAGCCTGCTCCCAATTTTCTTATGAGCAAACCCCACGAGCACTGTTCCATAGATTGATGAAAGCTAGCAGACCGCCTCGAGCCTGAGAAGCGCCTCACGGTTTCGTGGACATGGACAACGAAGATCGGTTTTGACTCGACAAAACGGCCAGATGGACCAATTGTACGATTTCGCACGTTCGGAGCGGCAAAAACCGAGCTTTTTATTTGAAAATGGTACAAAGGACGCCCGATTGTACTTTTCGCACGCCGAAAGACGCTCGGAGCGCCTCTTACCGGACTTCTATTTGAAAATGGTACAAGGAGCACTCAGTTGTACTTTTTCGCAACGAGGAGATCGCTCGGAGCGCCTTGGGAGGCCCATTGAGAGCAGCTCAGGCCAAACGAACGGGGTCCTGACCGACCCAGAGCTCAGTATGACGATCGAGTCATCATGTCGTGCTCGGCAACGCGACTCGTGAGAGAATTGCCGCTACAACCGACACTTCGAGAGGTACCGTGGCCAAAGCAAAACGTCTCCCCAAGCCCGTCAAGCGTCTGCTCAGCCCCTTCCAGAGCTTTGTCGAAAGCGAAAGCGCCAGTGGCCTGATCTTGATCGGTGCCGCGGCGATTGCGTTCTTGTGGGCGAACTCGCCCTTCGCCGACAGCTACACCGCGATCAAGGAAATGCCGGTGGGGTTGAAGTTTGGCGATTGGGGACTGGAGAAGGCCTTCATCCTGTGGGTGAACGATCTGCTGATGGCGGTGTTTTTCCTCTTTGTCGGTCTCGAAATCAAGCGTGAGCTCAAGGTGGGTGAGCTGGCCGACGCGGCGGCGCGTCGACTACCCATGGTGGCGGCGGTCGGTGGCATGGTGGCACCGGCGCTGATCTATTTCTCGCTCAATCCGAGCGGCACGGAGTCGAATGGCTGGGGTATTCCGATGGCGACCGATATCGCCTTCGCGCTCGGGATGTTGGCCCTGCTCGGCTCGCGGGTGCCCCTGGCGCTCAAAGTACTGCTCACGGCGATCGCGATCGTCGACGATTTGGGCGCGGTGTTGGTGATCGCGGTCTTCTACACCGAGAACCTCAAGCTCGACATGCTGGCCATTTCACTCGGGGTGTGGGGCCTGGCGTGGGGATACAAATGGATCGGTGGACGACGGCTAGCGGTATTCGCGGTGATCGGCATCGTCATGTGGTACTTCATGCTCAAGTCGGGCGTGCACGCCACGGTGGCGGGTGTGCTGCTCGCCTTCACCATTCCGATGAAGCCGCTGATTCCCCACGATCAGATTCCCAAAGAGCTCTCGAAGATGTTCAAGGGTGACGATCCCGACTATCGGGAAGCCGAGCTCACCCATCTGGAACATCTCGTCGACAAGGCGCAAAGCCCGCTCCACGACCTCGAGCATCTGCTCCAGCCCTGGGTGGCCTTTGTGATCATGCCGGTTTTCGCGCTGATGAACGCCGGTTTCACGCTCGGTGAAGACGCCAGCCTGACCGCCCCGGTGAGCCTGGGCATTTTCCTCGGGCTGCTGCTCGGTAAGCCGATCGGCATCGCCGGCTTCTCCTTCATCGCCGCCAAGCTCGGCTGGGTCAAGCTACCCGAAGGCATCAATTGGGGCGCCATGCTCGGCGCGTCGATGCTCGCCGCGATCGGCTTTACCATGTCGCTCTTCATCGCCAACCTCGCCTTCGGTACCGGTGGGCTCGAAGAACAGGCCAAGCTCGGCATCATCAGCGCCTCGGTGGCGGCCGCCATCATCGGCCTACTGATCCTGCGGACGGTGCTTCCGAAGGAAGCCGCTCAGGACTAACACGGCCCAAGGAAGCGGCCCAGGACTAAACAGGGCGAAGGAAACTGATGCTAGGGGCCTGAAGCTTGATATGCGACAGGCTCCTAGTCTGATCCTTCGGCTTCGAAGCTCTCGATCCACTCGAGCTGCCGCGCTTGTTCCACGTCTCGTCCAAACCCGTTCGCGACCGGCTCGGCCTTGGGCCATGAGCGATCGAATCCCAATTGGTAGAGAGTTGCCAGGATGTCGGGCCGGTCACGGATGGGGTGGCCGGCTCGGTCCCATTGCCGGGCGTGGAGCTCGAGGATCAATGCACACATCCAGATGGCGGAGCGGTCGTCGAGAAGCTGGTCGACGACTTCCCGGCGGCTGGGGTACCAGGCATCCGGGGCGTCGAGGTCGGCGACGTCGGGGGCGTCGAAGGACCATTGGTTGCGATCGAAGCCGATGGTGGTGTAGGCGTCGAAGTAATAGCGACCCTGACGACGGACCTGGATGCTCTCGACGAGGTAAAGGGCGGTCATGGCGGTGGTGGGTTTGATCTGGGCGAAGCCGATGGATGGATCGACGGCGTCGGCGAGAAGGTAGGTATTGGGCGGCACGTCGCGCCAGGTCTCGATGAGCAGGGTTTCGAGGGTGGTGGCGAAGCTTCCACCTTGTCGCCGCTGCAAGACATGGAGCATGGCGGCGAGGGTGCGCGGATCGGTACCGGTGGCCTCGGCGGCTTCGAGGATGCTGCCGCGCTGGCTCAGCAACGTGTCGCGTACATGGCCCTCGGATGGCCTGAGGTGAAGCAAGAGCACGCTGAGCAGAATCGGAACCGCGACCGCCACGCCGAGCTTGGCGCCGATGCTTCCTCGTACGAGCACGAAACCACGCCATGGCTGACGCCAGGTGTCGCGTAGGAAGCGCACCAGCGTGAGCCCCGGGATGAGGTAGAGCATCGCGATGCCACCGAGGTAGTAGAGCCGTACCGTCGAGTTGGAGAAGGACGTTCCGGAGCCTCCGACGGGCTGACTGAAGTCACGCACGGTATAGACGGCGAGCACGACCAGCCCGGCGATCAGCAGGCTACGCACCCAGTTGCGTCGCGCCGCCAAGACTTCCTTGGGCACGAAGCGCAACGCCCAGAGCACGACTAGCAAGGTCCAGGCGAGTGGATCGAGCGGGCCGGACCGAACGTCGAGAAAGAGGTCGCCGTCGGTGCTGGTGCGTACGAAGATCAGTAAATACACCAGCGGGTTGAGCAGGCAGTAGAAAAGCTCGAAAGGTAGGGCGATCGCCCGCTGGATCGGCCCGGGCTGGGGCTCGTGGACGGCGAGATAGAGAAAGTAGACGAAGACGAGCCCATGACCCGGGTACATGGTGGTGACGACCAAGACCAAGCCATAGAACACCCATAGCGCGCCGAGCGCTTGACCGAGCAACGCCGCGAGGTCGAGAACGAACGAAAGCGATGCGATGACGAGCATGACGTCATCGCATCAGCTGACTATGACGTCACCGAACCGAAGTGTGGCGACGACGCGGCAGGGTCGTGACGGAGTGTGATCAGCCCGCAGCCCGCATGTCTCATCAAACGCCGTAGCGAAGCGCGGAAGCGTGCGTGAAATCTGGGCAGCACAGGGATGAGCGACCGGAGGCGTACCCGTAGGTACGTCGAGGGAGCGAAGAGCGAGCACGCCCGGAGATTGCGTGCGCTTCCGCGCTGCAGCCGGCGGGCTGATGAGACATGCGGGCTACTCGAGGTTCTTTTTCATCGTGTCGAGCACGTACCGCCAGGCCTGCTGGAAGTAGTCACGGGTGGTGTCCCACTCCTCGCCTTCGCCAAACCCCAGATGAGTCAGGGTGACGGCGGTGTGACCGTCTTCCCCATCGGCGAACTCGACCACCACCCAGGTGCGTTTTTCGCGGTTCGCCGCCTGGTTGGGAGGCGCGTTCCAGGTGAAGCTGAGCATGCGACCGGGCAGGTAGCTGAGCACCTGACAGCCGTTCGAGCCGATCTTGCCGTCGAAAAGCCATTCGTAACGTCCGCCGATCTCGAGCGCGATGTCGGCGTGGAGGGCTTCGTTGTCGGGGCCGTAGGCCGCCTTGAAGCCATCGCTATCGGTCCAGGCGCGGTAGACCGCGTCACGCGACGCGGCGATGGTGACGTCGAGCTCGATCGTCCGCACGTCTGGTCCCGAGCCGACAAATTGACTGTGATCGATCGCCATCGCGGACGCCTCCAATCGTTTCCAGGTGCCGTCGAGCGCCGCGCTCCACTCCCCTTCTCCCTGTCGCATCCACACCTGCCAGCGCGCCTGATCAGCGCCCGCGGTGCCGTAGCGTTCTTTGACCTGGGTCGGCCCCATTTCCCACGCGGTGGTCAG
>JBCDBH010000420.1:0-5027 GCA_039184055.1 Acidobacteriota bacterium | reverse complement strand
GACGCGAGATGGCTGCGCGTTGGCGCGGTTCGCGCCCCCGCGTTTCCGGCGCCTAGTGGTCAAGGCGTCGCGATCACCAACAGCGCAACCTCTTCGGCACGCAGCGGACGGTTGTAGATCCGCACGTCGTCGAGGGTGCCGTAGAAGGGGTGGATGGCGCCACCGACGTTGACGTTGAGTCGCGCGCCGAGGGTTACTTCATGGTTGACGTCGGTGCTCAACCCCGAGGCGACGTTGTTCTCGCGCTCGACTTCGAGCCCGTCTACATAGATCACCATCTCGCCGGCGGCGCTGTCGTAGCTGCCGGCGATGTGATGCCAGCCGCTCGGATCGAAACCCGCCAGGATCGCGGTGGCGGTTCTCAGCGTACCCGCGCCACTGCCCGATTTGATCTGGAATTGCGCCCGCCAGATGTTGTCGTCCTGGTGTTCGAAGACCCGCAGCGCCCAATCGACATCGTGATTGGTGGTGGCGGACTTGGCGATCAGCGTGCACGGATGACCGTTTTGAAAGTTGTCGCACCGCGTACTCGGATTGGCACCGAGCTCGAACCAGGCCGCTAGGGTGAGACCGTCACCGACGATGTCGACGTTGTGATCGATGGTGACCATCTCGACCGCCAAGCCACTGCCCTGCGCGACGTCGAAGTGAAGCCCGTGGCCTCGCCCCTTGCCAGCCACGAAGGTGGCGCCGTGAATCGTGCCGTTCGACGACACGGCTGGATCGCGCACGTCGCCGATCACCGCGTTGTCGATCGTCGAGCCGGAGCCTTCGTCCATCGGCCAGTGGTAGAGCGGACCGTCGTGTATCCAGCGATCGATGAGCTCGTCCTCGGTGTCCGCGGCCGGCTTGCCCGGGCCGAAAGCACCCGCCGGAATCTCGCCGAGAATCTCGAGTGGTGCCTGGGACGGCTGACGACGGGGATCGTCCACCGCGGGCCGCATCGAAGAATCCAAGACGAGCGCATCGAGCGACAGACCACCTTCTTCACCTTGCGCATGACAGGCAAGGCAGAAGGCATTGTTCGACGAGTCGGCGCGCTGCTCGTCCCAGACGATCGGACCTTCGGGAAAGAGCAGACGACGACGGATCGACCGCGCTTCGGGATCACCCGGATCATGTACCGAAATCCCGAGCGGGTCGGTGTAGTCGACGTTGCAGACATAGTAGTCCGAGCCCGTCGACGTCGAGACGCCATACAGAGCCTGATGAACCGCCTGACGACCGGATAGGGCGTTGGCAAAGCCCAAGCCAGTCTCGAACCAGCCCAGGCGATCGGTGAGCGGGGTGCCGCTCATGCCGGCGTAGGTGTGCGGCACCGCGACCAGGGTGCCACGCGCCTGGTTGCACACTTCTTCGAGATTGAACGGTCCTTCGACCACGCGCAGATCGTCGATCCAGCCACCGATGCCCTGGATGGAGCCATCCGGTGAGCCGATGGTCAAAAGACCCGAATCGATCGTCATGCCGCTCGGCAGCGGCACCTCGGCGAAGAGAAAGCCGTCCTGATAGAAGCGCATGGTCGGTTGCGACGCGTCGGGTCGCAGATGAAAGGCGAGATGGGTCCAGTCGACCTGAAAGAGTGGGCGTGGCATGGTGACGCTCTGACACGGCGCGCCACCCGGCGCGCAGACCCGGAGCAACGAGAGCCCATGCATGTTGATCTCGCAACCGCCGGGAAGCGTGGCGATGCGTCTCACAGTGCCGATCGGATTGACCGTCCAATCGAAGAAGAGGCTGATCATCCACTCTTGGAGCGGCATCTGGAGCGCCGCGTCTTGCGACGGCACGACGTACTCGATACGCGTCGCCGGGTCGAGATGAAAGCCACGAGCTTTGATCCCACCCATGGCGACGTGCTCGATCCGGCCTTTCGTGGCGTCGGGCGCGACGACTTTGCCGTATTCCGGAAGCTCCCAGCGCAGCCCGGTGGCGGCGTTTTGCAAACGCTTCTCGCGCAGCGCCGGGTTGGTGGTCTGGTGAAAGCCATCCCAATAGACATTGTTACCGACCATCTCGCGGAGCGCGTTCATCGGTGAGAAGACCAGGTTGCGGAGACTGAGATAGTCGTCGAACGCGACTTCGTCGGTTTGGGCTCCCGTCGTCACCGCCCACACGACATCACGTGGCGTGCGGGGCTGCATCGGCAAGACTCCAGGAGTATTTTCGCTCCGCGCCATGTGGAGAAAGTTCTCCATCGACCCGAACTGCACCGTGGTGTAGATCCAGCCATACGGACTGGCCGCCACCGAATCGATGACGCTCGAGTCTTCACCACCACCCACCTGAACGTGGGAGTCGTCGGTGGTGCCGGGCACGGTATCGGCGTACAAACCGACCCGTCGATGGTTCTCTTCCTCACCGTGGAGACCGAAGTCGGTGTGGTTGATGGTGCTGTCGAGCAACACCATCTTGCCGTGCGTCCACAGCCCCATCATCATCCAGGCCAAATGACTCGCGAGAGCTTCCGAATCCGTGTCTTGCACCGAGCAGCCGCTGCCCGGCACACATTCGATCGGATAGAGGTTGTTCCCGGGGCCCGCGTAGTCGATCAGCTGCCGATAGGTCGAGCCGAAAAAGATGTTGTTCGCCGCCTGATCCAGCCAGATATAGCGTGTGTTGATATCGACCACCTGACCGTTCCCCGGGTGGTAGTCGGCGACCTTGCGTCCGCTGGGCGACCGAAAGGGGTAGGCCGCGAACCCGAAGCGGGGTGATTGGTCGGGGAAACGTAGATCGGGATCGTCGGGAGCGAAGGTGAGCGGTTTGAAGTTCTGCCAGTTGTCGATGTCACATTCCGCACCGAGCGGATCGTAGGCGTAGATGGTGTCGTAGCTGCCGGTGACGGTAGTCGAACCGTTTTGCCACTGGAGATCCGAGCGCGCTCCGACTCGGAAGACCATGAGACGATTGTCACCGACGATCATCGGGGTATGGAATTCGAGCAGACCATCACCGACGTTACCGATCGGTGTCGCGTCCCGTTGCAGGTCCGTATGCACGATCACGTCGTCGATCTTGGCGTCGGCGGTCTTGGGTTGGGACACCTCGACGGTGATCGGTGTCGAGAACAACTTCAATTGGTCGGGCCCGCTCGGATCCACGAGTTTGACCGCGGTCACCACGACCATGTAGTAGCAGTCTTTCTCCCCACAGACATACGGATTGGGCGCGCTCTCTTTGGGATCGCAAAGCGCGAAATGAGTCGTCGTCGCACCCGGCCCTGAATGAAAGAGGTCGGCGTCCCGGAAAACCGCCACCGGACTGAGCGCTTGCGACCCGGCGCCGGCGAGCATCAGCTCAGTGTCGAGTCGCTCGGGCACGACGAGATGGAACACCGCCTGATTGCCATTGCCCGCCCGTTTGCGGATCAAACCGACCCGATGATCCTGACTGGTGGTGAGTGGCGGTAGGTACGGGTTGGTGAATTGATAATCGCCGTTGCCGTCCTTTTCAAAACCACGCAAATCGTTCGAGAGTGAAGGTGCCGGTGGAAAGGTCGCGACGGCCGCTTGGGCATCGACCGAGCTCGGAAGGCTCAACAGGGCAAGTAAGAGAACGAAAACGAAACGCATGATGGACTCCTAGAAATGTCGAACACATACCCCACAGTCAGTGAGGCGAGACCATGCGTCGTCCGTGCTCATGGACAACGAAAAAGGCCGGTGGTCACCCACCGGCCTTTTCCCCAGATATCAACGATCGCTCGCGTTTAGTCGTAGGTCCACACCTCGAGATCGTCGAGACCCATGACCCCGGTGCTGCCGACGACGTCTTCGATCAGACCAAAGCGCAGACTCGATACCTCGCTCGAGGCATTGGCGAGGGAGTTGTGACGCTCGATCAGGACCCCGTCGATCCACAGCTCGAGATAGCCGTCGGCATGATCGGGAGCCGACGCGGGACGCATCCTCACCTCGACCTGGAACGGTTTGCGAAAGACCTCGGCGCTCACCTGAACGGTGTCGCCGCCGTCCTGGGCGACTCGCGCGGTCATGGTGAAGCGACCGAAGCCGGCCTCGAGACCGAGCTGAAACGGCGTGCAGTCGCTATACGAGCGACAGCCGGTGAGCAGGGTCAAGACCTGGCCGACCGGAACGAAGCTCTGGCTCGGATCGACCCAGAACCGTACGCCGAGACCATCGGGCCCGGGCAGGTTGTAGAGCAGAGCGTTCTGCGGCACCACCGCGGGCAAGGCCAAGAAGCTCGACTGGCTCTCCTCGAGATAGCCGAGATCGATCTCGAGCCGATCACCCAGCTCGACACGAGGCTGAGCCGTGACCGCCATGGCATTGGGCTGATCGATCAGCCACACGCCGTCGAAGCCACCGTCGAAACTCTCGTACACCACGCGGGCCCAGGGATCGAGACCCGAGGCGTCGCGACGCGCGGTGGGCACTTCGAACACCAACGCGCTATCGGCGTCGGGATGATCGATCTGCTGCAGCATGAGCTGGAAGGTCTCTTGGGCCCCCGGAACGTGGGGCGCGGTGATCAACCGGGCGAGCAAGAAGTCGTTGACCCGAACATCGGTACCGCCACGATCTTCATGGGTCCAACGCACCATCTCGACGCGATTCTTGCCGTCGACCAGGAGAATCGACGCGGGCGCGAGATCACCATAGGGGCTATTCGCATAGAGCCGCCAGCCTTCGTTCGGATCCCACTCGGCGAACACCTCGGCGATGACGTTGCCGGCTTCGAGAATGCGAAAGAAGCTCGTGCTCGTCGAGGGCGGCGGAGTCAGGTTGTCGGGAATGTCACGTACGTCGACGTCGACCGTGGTCGAGCTGGTCGCGCCACCTTGGACGATACAGTCGTCGAGCGTGACTTCGATGACTCCCGGGTCGAGATAGGCGCCGAAGTCGAAGACATAGGCGTCGCCGTAGAGACCGGGAACGATGGTCAACCCACCCCCCTGCTCGATGGTCCAACTCGTCCAGCCGCTCGGCGGCGCGATCGGATTGCCGGCGAGTCCAACCTAGCATCGCCAGCCCGGACGCCCCGACACCAGCCGCATACGGACG
>JBCDBH010000419.1:0-5033 GCA_039184055.1 Acidobacteriota bacterium | reverse complement strand
TCGGCATCGAGACCGTGGGTCAGCAGATCGGGACCGAGCTTGGCGAGAAAAGGGTGCTCATCGAGACGGTCGGCGTCGAGCACTTCGATGTCCGACGCGCTGTAGAGCAGGGCGGATTTCTTGTCGTTGTGAATCGCCAGACGCAGGCTTCGGCCAGTCTTCGGCAGCTCCCGGGACTTCTTGACGTACCACTTGCCGTAGAGCTGATTGTGACTGTAGATCACCCGCCCGCCCTCGAAGGTGGTGAGCATCGCTTTGCCCCAGGAGTCGACCTTGAGCACCTTTCGGCCGCTGAGCTCGGCGGCGGCCCGGGCCGTACCTTCGAGCGCGCACCAGACCTCGTCGGCGACGCGGCCGGCGACGGCACGGTGTACCTTGTCCGCCTCGAGCCGGATTTCTGGACCTTCAGGCATGACGCTTAGGACGACGACGGGATTTTGGCCGCGACCACCCGACCACGCACCGTGACCTCCTGGCCTTGGCGCTTGCGGTCGAGCGCGCTTTGCGATTTGAGCTCGGCTTCGAAGGTCAAGGTGATGCTCTCGCCGAGCTCTTCGAGCTCGATGTGGCCGGAAAGCACCTTCATATAGCCCTTGACCAGACCTTGTCCGACACCGACGACGATCGACGGTGTGGCGAGCTTGTCGGTTACCTCGACGCGTCCCGGCTCCGTGTCTTCGCGCAGATTCAGGATCCAGACGGTGAGATCTTCCTTGCCGAGAGGCTTGGGAAGCATGCGGATTTCATAGCGGGTGATGCCATCGTTGAACATCCCTTCGCCTTCACCCGGATCGAGATGCACGGAGACCCGTGGCACGGTGTCGGCCTGTTCGTCCCCTTCGATCACGAAATAGCTGGTGTCGTCACCACGGGCAGCTGGAGTGGATGGCTCCGGGGCCATCTCAGGTTGCTCCGCCGCGCCATTCGCTTCGATCCCCGTCGCCTCGGCGGTCGAGGCGTCGCCGCCACAGCCGAGCAAGGCGAGGACGAGAATTCCGAGCAAGGTGTGCATGATGAGCTTCGACATGGATGACTCCTTTGGCGGGCGATTGAGCAGGGGTTGTTCCAAGATGTCAGGTGCGGTCAAGCTTCACTTCGTAGGGCATCGACGGCGAATCCCGCTCCGGCTTCAGTGTAGAGATTGAACAGCTGGTGCACACCGGCCTGACGCAGGATGTCGGTGTCGTCGTCGTGCTTGACGATCGCGGCGATCCGGCCGGCATAATTCTTCTTTCGAAGATGCTCGGCGGCGATGGTGTTTTCACTCGCCTCGGGCATGGCGAGCATGACCAACCGTGGCCGTTCGGGTTCGAGACGGAGACGCGACCAGAAATCGACGTCGGTTGCGCTTGCCCGGAGCACGCGACGGCCGGCTTGTCGATGTCTCTCGACGACCTCGGAGGCGACATCGAAGCCGAGTACGTGCTCCGCATCCCGACGGTCGAGGACATCGTAGGCTCCGGTGCCGACGCGCCCCATCCCAAAGACCAGGACGGTCGCGCCACCGGTGTCGATCTCCGTCTTGTCCGGGGACAGGCGAGCGTCTTGAAACCGCAGCAACACGTGATGGAAGCGCTCATAGAGCCAGTGGGCCGCTGTGTTGAGCGGTGCCGAGAAGAGAAAGGAGAGAGCCACCGCGACCGCGAGAACGATGAGCCAGGCGTCGGGCAACCAGCCGTTGGCGGTGGCCCCCGCCGCGACGATCAGGCCGAATTCACTGTAGTTGGTGAGGTTGAGCGAAGCCAGGAACGCGGTGCGGCTACGCATACGAAAGCGGGTCAACAAACCGAAAAAGAGCGCGCCTTTCACCGGGATGGCGAGCACGAGAATGACCGCGGTGATCAGGAGCTCGGGGCTCGGTAAACCCTTGAGCCCGATGCTGAGAAAGAAACCGACCAGGAAAAGATCCTTGAAACCGAGCAGCGCCTTCGAGAGATCCTCGGCGTAGGGATGCCGAGCGAGCAAGACACCGAAGATGAGCGCACCCAGATCGCCCTTGATACTGAAGAGATCGAAAAGCTGGGCGCCACCCAAGGCCACCGACAACCCGAAAAGCACCAGAAGCTCGGCGTGACCCGTGCGATCCATCACCTTCAGAAGCAGCCAGCTCAGCGGCACGAGACAAACGATCAGCACCAACGACCAGACCGACGGAACCTTGCCGGCGGACATGGCGAGGAAGATCACTGCCGCGATGTCCTGAATGATCAAAATACCGATTGCGGTGCGGCCGTAGACCGACGCCATCTCGCCCCGTTCCTCGAGCACCTTGACGGCGAACACCGTGCTCGAATAGCTGAGGGCAAACGTCACCAGCAAGGCGGTTTCCATGGTGAGACCGGTGAAGAGGGGCAAGCCGGTGATCGCGAGCACGGGGAGGCCGAGCGCGAACACCACCGTGACCACCACCATGTGAACGGCCGCCGTGCCCCAGATCTCGGGTCGCAACAGGGTCTCGACTCGGAGCTTGAGACCGATGGTGAAAAGCAGGAGCGTGACGCCCAGCTCCGAAAAATGCTCGATCACCTCACCGGGATCGATCCCCAAGGCATAGAGCACAAAGCCCGCGGCCAAATATCCGACCAGGGGTGGCAACCCCACCAGTCGCGCGGCGAGCCCCAAAAGAAAGGCCGCCCCGATCCACACGGCGTCCAGAATCATCGAGGTCTAGCCGCCGTGGCGCTCGTCGTCATGTGGGAAGTATGACCGGTCCGGGAATGGCGATCAATGGATCGGTTCCTCCTCGGACACCAACCGTGACTCCTCTCAACGGTCGCTTGACTCTCGCTCGAGAATCATCACTGAACGGTCGACGACCACGCCGAGGTATCACCGCTTTCGAAGCTGTCGGAGAAGACGAGCGTCGGCAGCACGGTGATGGTGCTCGAGGTGACGTTGTCGGTGAATGCGAGATCGAGTGGGATGTCGGTGGAAGACATCTCGGCGGTGGAGGAGCTTTCGGTGATGTGCGTCACGGCAAACACGTTGGGTGTCGCGGAGCCGCCGTCAGCGGTGAGATCGAGGGTGACGAAGTAGGCTTCGTCGGTCCCGAAGCTCACCTGGACGTCGGGCTCGGCGTCGACGAAGGTGGCGGTGAGCACGCCCGCCGAGAGGGTGAAAGGCGCGCTCTCGGTGAAGAAGTTGATATCGGAGCCGTCGGTCTCGAAGATGCCGTCACCGTCGTCGTGGTAAATCCGCACGTTGTCGACCAGGGCACCGAGCTCGATGTCGGTGAGCGGGTCGTCGCTTGCCTCTTCGAAGAGCAATTCGAAGGTGACCAGCTCGAGATCGCCGTCGCCGGTTCGACCCAAGTGGCTGGCGTTGATCTGTAGCGTCAGCACGTCGGTGGTGCCTTCGAGCACCGCGACGTCGCTACCGATGCCTTCGCCCACGGTGTCGAGGGTCTCGAGGGCGAATTGACCGCCTCGGTTTTTTCGCCAGGTGATGGCGTCGTCGGTGGTGGCGAGCAGGTCGATGCCGCCATCACCGTCGATGTCGTCGAGAACGACCGAGCGGCCCGCGAAGCCGTTGTCGAGGGTGACCTGACTCCAGGCGCTACCGTCTCCGGCGGTGTTGGTGTAGACGCGCAGAAACTCGCCGTCGTTGCTGGTGCCCACGAGGTCGAAATCACCGTCGTGGTCGAAGTCGGCCGCCCACACGTCGAAGGTGTCGTCGATGTTGGCGTCGATCACGGTGAGCTCCCAGGTGCTGGCGTCGCCGACGGTGTTTTCCAACCATAGGAGCTCGTTGTTGTCGGTGATGGTGACCACGTCCGGGTCACCGTCCTGGTCGAGGTCGATCGCGATTGCCGGTGCCTGGGTGGTGCCCAAGCCGGTTGCAGTGATCGTGTGCTCGGTCCATGCGCTGCCGTCGCCTGCGGTGTTCTCGAACCAGGAGGTGGGATCTTGCGAGCCACCCGTGCCGCCGACGAGCAAGTCGAGGTCACTGTCCCGGTCGAGGTCGATCACGGTAACGGTCGTGGCGCCAGTGAAGGTGCTGCTGACGGTGTTTTTGGTCAACCAGGTGAGACCGTCGGTCCCGGTGTTCTCCCACCAGGCGATCTCAGCCTGATTGCGCGATGTGGCGACGATGTCGTCGTCGCCATCGCCGTCGATGTCGGCGGCTTGTACCCAGCGAGCATCCGGAAAGTCACTGCCGGCGACATTGCTGGAGCTCCATGTGCTGCCCTCGGAGAACATCCCGAGATTGATCCACACGCGCACGTTGTCGGTGCTGGTGGTCGAGCTCGAGACGGCGACCACGTCGAGCTCCCCATCGTTGTTGAAGTCGGCGGTGTCGAGAGCCTCAGCGGATTCGAAGACGCTGCTGATCACGAGCTCCGACCAGTCGAAGCCTTCGACCTCGAAACGCTCGAGCCAGACGACTTCATTGCCGCTCTGCGCCACGGCCAAGATGTCGAGATCACCATCTCGATCGACGTCACCGGTTCGCACCATCCGATAGGTGCCAGCCGAGCGTACGGCTTCCTCGGTCGGGAAGCGCGCGCTGCGGTGCAAGGTCTCGTTCTCGTATAGCGCCACGCTGCCAGTATCGGCTTGCGCCACGATCAGGTCGCGGTCGCCGTCGAGATCGACGTCGGCCAGAGCGACGTCGCGTCCGGAATTCGTCGCCGAATAGGAGCGCTGTATCCACGTGCTGGCATCGCCGTTGACGTTCTCGAGCCAATCACCGTTCGAAAGACCCATCACATCGAGATCGCCGTCGCCATCGACGTCGATGGCTTGGAGACCGAGGAGTGTGTTGTCCGTGCTGACTGGGACGACGGTCCAGCTGCTCGCGTCTCCCGCGTCGTTGGTCCAAAGATCGATGGCTCCACTCTGCGAACGGAGGAGATCGAGATCGCCGTCGCCATCGAGATCACCGGCGGCGACACCACCGGTGATTCCGAGATCCAGACTGTTGTCACACCAATTCGCGTCACAGCCCACACCCTCGTTGACGACCGCGTTCTCGTACCAGGCGAATTCGCCGTCGCCATTGCCACCACCGGCGAGAATGTCGAGGTCGCCATC
>JBCDBH010000418.1:0-5096 GCA_039184055.1 Acidobacteriota bacterium | reverse complement strand
TGCTCTACGACGAGATCTACGAGATGCTCTCGGAAGAGGTGGTGAGCCTGCCCGATGAGCTCGACGAAGTCTACGTTCGCCTCGGTGAGCTCGGTATCGATGTCATCGACCGGCCAGAGCGATATCAGAATCGAGAAGACGTCGACCCGCTTCCCGGCGATTTCGACAAGAAGGACGGCGAGGAACAACAAGAGTACGTCCTCTCCGACCACGAGAAGACCAACGATCCCGTACGGATGTACCTCCGGGAGATGGGTACGGTTCCGCTTCTCGACCGCGAAGGCGAAGTCGCGATCGCGCAGCGGATCGAAAATGGCGAGTGGCTGATCTACGAGGCTTTGTGCAGCAATCCGATGGTGCTCCAGTCGTTGCTCACGCTCAACGAGCTCGCCCAGAAGGACAAGCGTCTGGCCCGTGAGCTGGTGACGAACGAGCCCGATGAGCCTCTCGACGCCAAAGCCACCGAGCGGATCAAGAAGAACCTCAAGATCTTCGAGCGAATCGCCGAGAACGATCGACAGATCACCGCGCTCCGGGCCGAGCAGTCGGCACTCGACGACACCGCCAAACACGCCGAGTTGGAACGTGAGACAGATCGCCTGCTCGCGAAGATCGCCAAGGACATCCGCTCGATCGATTTCAGTGTGCAAACACGAAATCGATTGGTCGAGCTGCTGCGCGACATCCACCGTGAGTTCTCGCGTCTCGCAAACGATACGCGCCGCGCGCGGCGAGCTCTCGAACGCGAGAAGAACGACGAATTGCGTGCGCTCCAACAACGGCGGATCGACAAGTACGACGTCCGCCTCGGTGAGCTCGAAGAGCGTTACGGTACGAGCCCGAAAGATGTCGCCGGTACGCTCGAGCGAATCCGGAGCGGCGAAGAGGAATGCGAACGCGCCAAGGAGCAGCTGATCGTCGCCAACCTCAGGCTCGTCGTGTCGATCGCCAAAAAGTACACCAACCGCGGTCTGCAATTCCTCGACCTCATCCAAGAGGGAAATATCGGCCTGATGAAGGCGGTCGAGAAGTTCGAGTACCGTCGCGGGTACAAGTTTTCGACCTACGCGACCTGGTGGATCCGTCAGGCGATTACGCGTGCCATCGCGGATCAAGCTCGCACCATCCGCATCCCGGTCCACATGATCGAGACGATCAACAAGCTCACCCGCACCAGCCGGTCGCTCGTCCAAGAGCTCGGGCGCGAGCCCACCGCCGAAGAGATCGGTGAGCGGATGGATCTCTCAGCCGCCAAGGTGCGAAAGATCATGAAGATCGCGCAGGAGCCGATCTCCCTCGAAACACCCATCGGTGAGGAAGAAGACTCCCATCTCGGTGACTTCATCGAAGACAAGAACGCGGTTTCGCCGATCGAATCCGTGGTGTCTTCGAATCTTCGAGATCAAACGAGCACCGTTCTCAAGACCTTGACGCCACGCGAGGAGCTCGTGCTTCGCATGCGCTTCGGCGTGGGTGAAGGCTCGGAGCACACCTTGGAAGAGGTGGGACGTTCGTTCAACGTCACCCGCGAGCGCATCCGTCAGATCGAATCGAAGGCGCTGCGGAAACTTCGCCACCCGAGCCGGGCCACCAAGCTCCGGCCCTTTCTCGAGGCTTGATGATCACGGCCCCGGTTCTTCCGGGGCCGTTTCGTTTTGAGCATGCTGGACCGCCTCGGCCTCGGTAGCCCCGAACTCCGCGCTTGGGCCCTCTACGATTGGGCGAATTCGGCCTTCGTCCTGATCGTCATTACCGCGATCTACCCCATCTACTTTCAGGCTATCGCCGCCCCTTCGATGAGCGGTGACCAAGCGGTCGAAGTACACAGCTGGGCGACGACGATCACGCTCCTGATCGTCGCTTGTTTCGCCCCTGTGCTCGGCGCGGTCGGCGATTTTCTCGGTCGCCGCAAGACTCTGATGGCGATGTTTCTCGGCATCGGTGTCTGCGCGACGGCGGCCATGGTCTTTCTCACGCCTGGTCGCTGGCAGCTAGCCGTCGTTCTCTTCGCCCTCGGCAATGTCGGTGCGATGGTGAGCTTCGTGTTTTACGACGCGCTCCTTCCCAGCATCGCCTCCGATCGTGACCTCGACCGAGTGTCCACCGCTGGCTACGCTCTCGGTTATCTAGGCAGCGGACTGCTGCTCGTGGCGATCCTCGTCGCTCTTCAAAACCCGTCCTGGTTCGGCTTGAGCGACGAACACGGCGTCGTAACGGTCACGCGCGCCTCGTTCGTGGTCGTCGCGCTGTGGTGGGTGCTCTTTGCGCTACCTCTTTTCCGCTCGATTCCCGAACCGCCACGACAGATCGAAGCCGACGAGTCCAGCACCGCCTCCGCGCTTCGGTCCGCACTGGTGAGGCTTCGCGAAACGCTGAGCGAGCTTCGGGGAGACTACAGCGAAGCCTTCAAAATGCTCGTCGCCATGCTGGTGTACAACGATGGGATCGGCACTATCATCCGCATGGCGACGATCTACGCGGCGAGTCGAAACCTGCCGCAAAACGACGTGCTGACCGCCGTCTTGCTCGTCCAATTCGTGGGCGTGCCGGCAGCGTTCGCATTCGGCTGGCTCGCCAGCCGAATCACCGCCAAGAATGCAATCGGCATCGCGCTCCTGGTCTACCTGGTGATTTGCATCGTCGCGTACAACATGGAAACGGTCACCACCTTCTACTTGATGGCCATCCTCGTGGGCCTGGTTCAAGGCGGTGCCCAGGCGCTCAGCCGCTCGCTCTTCGCCTCGATGATTCCTCGTCATAAATCCGCCGAGATGTTCGGCTTCTTTTCAGTATCGGAAAAATTCGCCGGGATCGCCGGCCCGGCGATCTTCGCCATCATGATCAGCCTCACCGGATCCAGCCGGCAGGCGATCCTGTCGGTGATCGTCTTCTTCATCGTCGGCGGCATGCTCTTGCTGCGCGTCGATGTCGAACGTGGCCGACAACAAGCCGAACGCGCCGGGCTCGGATGAAACCGAATCCACGACCCATAGAACGGATGCGATACCATCTTCCGGTTGTCAAACCGATCTCTTCTCGCGCTCATCGTGGTCACGATCGCCGTTGTCGGCGGCTCGTTCGTTCCCCTTCGCGCGCAGCCTTATACACTCACGCCACCCACTCCCCCGCCAGCCAACACCCAACCCCTCGTTGACGAATCTCCGGAGTCGTTTGTCGGCTCGATCGAGATCTCGGCGAGCCTCGTCGCCTTGGTGGTCGCTTTCTTCCTCGTATCAGCCGGAACTTTGGCTCACAAGCTATGGCTGTGGGTGAGCTTGCGCCGCGGTTGGCTCCGACCAGCCGAGGCCTTGCGGGTGTGCCGGCGCGGCATGGCGGCGGCGACCGTGGCGATTTATGCCTCACCCGTAATCGGAAGTCTAGGCGTCTTGGCCGCAACGGCCCTGGGCGCTGACGCCGTCGCGCACGTGAGTGTGGGTGCCGCCGCCAGCTCGACGATCATGGGGATCATCGCGCATCTCCTCGCCGACTCAGTCACGGCGCGCGCGCGGAGCGAACCCTCAGAGTGAGCGACTCGGCGGGCTGATGCCGATGGCCTCGAGCTGACGCTTTACGGCTGCGC
This sequence comes from Acidobacteriota bacterium, assembly GCA_039184055.1. GTDB lineage: Bacteria > Acidobacteriota > Thermoanaerobaculia > Multivoradales > J023 > JBCDBH01. Next base: position 1,516 of record JBCDBH010000418.1, on the reverse strand, counting down.
TCCAACCACGATTCGCCGCCGGGCTCGCCGGGCTCGGATGCAGAATACGATCCACGGGAAGATTCTCGATGACCATCGACGCTCGCTTCTCGGCGAACGCTCCGATCCCGATGACTCTCTCGACTCCGAGAATCTCGACCGTGTCGCGCAACGCTTCATCGCACGGCGCGAAAAGCCGGTTCCGCTCTTCGGCCGGGAGTTTGTCCGGTGTGCGATTCCGTCCGCTGGCTTCTAGAAAGATCAACGGGCAGTAGTTGTAGACGAAGAACTGCTCGAAAAAGCGCTCGGGAGTGCCGTACGTATCCCGAGCCCACCCCCACAAGCGGGCGCCACTTACTTCTTCGCGTTGACAGTCAAAGCCCTGAATCGGGCGTTTCGGGTGTTCGTCAGTTGGATGGCCGATCGCATCGGCCGCGTGCCGGGAGATGCTCAGCCAGTCTCGTACCGGCGGGATGGCTCCGAACGGTATCCCCGTCTGCGCCATGCCCCATGGCCCTGGGTTCATACCCAACAACAAGACCTCGGGTCGACGGTGCGAAAACCGTTCGAGGAACTCGTGATGGGTAGCCCGCGCATAGTCGAGCGGATTGTAGACATGGGTGACCGGGGCACCGAACGACTGTGTACGCAAGGTCGCGCTCAGCCTGTCGACGGTCGCCATCAGCCTCTCGGCCACCAGGCCCTTCCTAGCCATGGTCCTTCCTAGCCATGGTCTTTCCTAACCACGGTCATCTTCTCGATTCGGTCTCAGGCGTCTGGATCCTCTTGACCCTGATCGCGGGGCTCCTGAGGAAGTCGCGCGGCGAGCTCACTCGCCGACGATACGAACTCGGGGTCCTCGGGAAGGCTCGTGGTCCCGCGGACCAGAGCCCGGAACGACGTCGAGCCGCCGTTGGGAAGGGTGCGCGCCGAGAGACGCGCACCGACCTCCACCAGCACACCACCTTCACCATCGGGAACACGGACCAAGAGGCTGATGCCCGACATGGGAACACCAGCCTGATTGGCGAGCGTCCCAAAGATTTCGATCCCGTCGATCAACGGATTCTCCACCGATTCCCAGCGCGTCACGACCAGGGAGTTCGCGGCGGACGGGGGCCCGGGAGCACCCGTGGCTCCCGCCGCCGCGGCTTCGCCTTCCGCCGCCGCGGATTCCTCACCCTCTTCCACGCCCGGATCAGACGTTGCACGAGGGATATCCGCATCGGTCAGAACCAGGACCGCTTCTTTCGTGTGATCCGCGGACGTTTCCGAAGCCTCGGCCTCGGGCTCGTTGGCCTTACGCGTCGCGATGGCGCTGGCATCGAGATCGACCTCGGATTTCCGTACCGACGACAACGTGCCGTTGGGCAAGGTGAAGACCACCATGTTGCCACGGACCTCCCACGCTCCTTCGGTCTCGACGCGGCTGCCATCCTGCATCACCAAGATGTCGCCGAGCGTGGGAGTCGCCGCGAGCGTCAAGGCCACGACGAACAAGGTCACTGTGCTTGTGCTCCAGATCCTCATGGCGAGG
>JBCDBH010000417.1:0-5113 GCA_039184055.1 Acidobacteriota bacterium | reverse complement strand
GTCGAAGCCGAGCTCCCCGACGACCAGCCGGTGAAGATCGTGTCGTTCAGCATCGACCCCGACTTCGACACACCCGAGGTGCTCGAGGCCTACGCTCAGCAATGGGACGCGCCACCCCGCTGGCTCTTTCTCACCGGGGATCGCCGAGCGGTTTTCGATCTGGCGGCGGCTGGCTTTGCGATGCCGATCCACGCCGACGAGTCGTTGCCGATCGACGACCCACGCGCGTTGATGCACAGCAGTCGCTTCGTGCTCATCGACCAGGCGGGGCAGATCCGTGGCTATTACTCGAGTCTCGATCAAGCCGAAATGGATCGGTTGGTCATCGATGCGCAGCGTCTGATGAGGGCCGGAAACACCTGATGCCCTCGCTCCTGCTCGCCGTCGTGCTGGTCGCGACGGTCGCCGTCGAGCCACCGGAGATCGACGACCCGCGGATCCTCCTAGTCGAGCAACAGCTGGCGCGTGACCACCAAGCGGCGCTCGATGCGACGCGGCAATGGCTGGAGAGCGATCCCGAAGAGGCACAGCGGCTCGGAGTCGATTTTCTCCGTGGTCATCTCTGCGAGGTAGCGAGCGATCGGGAGGCGGCGTTCGACGCCTTTGCCGCCACCCTCACTCACGCGCCACCGCTCGCACCCTGGGCGCGGTTTCGTCTCGGCGAGGCCCAGCTCGAAGACGGCAGCCCCGAGGTTGCCGCCGGTCTTCTCGCCACGCTCTTGGTGCAGGATCCACCTCGAGAGCTCGCCCTCCCCGCCACCCGACTCTTACGCCAAGCGCTGGCGACCGGTGGCGATTGTCGGCTGCTCGGTGGGCTCTTGGCCAAACGATGGAAGAGCGATGTCGGACGCCAGCTGGCGGTCGCCGCCGCCGACTGTTCGGCGACCGCGGAAGAAGCGAGCGCCCTGCTCGAACGCCTGCTCGCCGACGAAACAAGGGACGAGGTGGCGATTCTCGCCGCCGAACGTCTCGCCACGCTGCCTCCGGCCACCAAATCGCCCCGGACCCATCGACTCATGGGGCTCGCCTTTTACCGTCACCGTTCGTTCGAGCCAGCGATCGAGCATCTCGCGCGGACCTTGGCGCTCGGTGGTGAGCTATCCCGCGACGACCGCTTCGAGCTGCGCTACAGCCTGGCGCGGAGTCACTTTTGGCAGGAGCGGTTCTCGCAAGCGGCGGCCGCGTTCGGCGCCTTGGCGGGTGAGGCACCGGGCCGCCGTGCCCAGGCCCGCGCGCTCTATCAACGCGGTCGCTCACTCGAGCTCGCCGACGCATGGCCCGCCGCGCTCGAAGCCTTCGCCGCCACCACGCGGGTCGACCCTTCGGGCAGCTGGGGCGACAACGCCCGGCTGTCGCGCATCAGGCTGCATTGGCTACGCGGCGAAGAAAAGCAGGCGCTCGACCTCTTCCAGACGCTGCGTCGACGCCGCGCCGCCCGCCCGCTCTCCGGCGCCAGCCTCTTTCTCGCCAGCTCGGACCTGGTGATCGGGCGCCACGATCGTGCCGCCGAGTGGCTCGACATCGCCGCCGGGCTACGTCAGGCCGACTCGGTGGTGATCGGTTATTGGCGTGGCCGGCTCGCCGAGCTGCAAACCCAACCGAGCATCGCGGTGGATCACTACGCCGAGGTGATGAGCCGCGATCCGTACCACCCGCTGGCGCTCGCCGCGCGTCGACGGCTCAGTCAACCGGCCCTCGCACCGGCACGACGAGCCGCCGGGCGTCGCCATCTCGCCGCCGGTTCGATCGGTGATCTGTGGACCGCGACGCTGCTGCTCGACAGCGAGGCCCGGGACGAGGCGACACGGCGACTACGTCGTCGACTGCTCGCCGATCCGGCCATCGCGCCGTGGCTGCGGCTCGAGAACCGCCCGCCGGCGAGCTGGCCCCTGTGGCGTGACGATCTCGCTCAGCCCGACGAGCTCTTCGCCGCGCTCGGCTTGTGGCACGAGGGTGCGGCCGCCGTTCGTCGGCACTTCCCGATCAGTCAACCGGATCTCGCCTATACCGGAAGCTCGTTACTACGTCGTGCCGGCGCCACGCATCGCTCGCTGTTGATCGCCGAGATCCTCACCCGACGCGCCCCCCGCGAGCTGCCCCGTGCCTGGCTGCCCGAAGGTCTGCAGCGGCTGCTCTATCCGTTTCCATACAGCTATTTGATTCTGAGTGAGGCGGGTGAGCACCAGATCGATCCGTATTTGCTCGCCGCCATCATCCGGGAAGAAAGCCGTTTCGATCCACGCGCCTTCTCGGGTGCGTCGGCGCGTGGGCTGACGCAATTCATCCTGCCCACCGCGCGCGCGGTCGCCAGCGATCTCGCCCTCGGCGCGCTCGATTCGGAGGATCTGGAGCGTCCCGAAACCGCGATCGCTCTCGGCGCGGCGTATCTCGGTCAGCTCTATGCCGGGGCGTCGGGGCTCATTCCTCAGGCCATCGCCGGTTACAACGCCGGACCGCCCCAGGCGGCCCTGTGGCGACGCTATTGCTTTACCGGTGAGCCGGCGGAGTACATCACCAAGGTTGGGTTTCGTGAGACCAATGCCTATGTCATCAAGGTCTTGCGAAGCCGGATGCACTACCTCGAGCTCAACGCGCCACGCCCTGAAGCCGCATCAGCTGAGACGGACGACGTCGGCACCGAGGTGCCGTAGCTTCTCTTCCATCCGCTCGTAGCCACGGTCGAGGTGATAGATGCGATCGACCACCGTCTCCCCTTCAGCGGCCAGACCGGCGAGCACCAGACACGCCGAGGCGCGGAGATCGGTGGCCATCACCTTCGCACCCGAAAGATGCGCCGGCCCGATGATCCGCGCGCAATGGTCGTCGACCGCGATGGTCGCGCCCATCCGCATGAGCTCAGGGGCATGCTGAAAGCGGTTTTCGAAGATCGTCTCGCACACTTCGGTAGTACCGGTCGCCCGCGTCGCCAAAGCCATCCATTGCGCCTGAAGATCGGTGGGAAAGCCGGGATGGGGCGCGGTGCTGACGTCCACGGCCCGCATGCCGTTGCCGACCACGCGGATCGTCGAGCCGTCGACGGTGACCTGCGCACCCACGGCTTCGAGCGCGGTGAGCAGGGCGCCGAGATGCTCGGGCCGCGCCTTTTCGACCGTGACGTCGCCCGAGGTGAGCGCGGCGCCGATCAAATAGGTGCCGGTTTCGATGCGATCCGGAATCACGGTGTGCTGGCCGCCGCCCAACGATTCGACACCCTCGATCTCGATGCGGTCGGTGCCGTCGCCGGTGATGTGAGCGCCAAAGGTACGGAGCAGATCGGCCAGATCGGTGATCTCGGGCTCCTGGGCACAGTTTTCGAGCACGGTGGTGCCGTCGGCGAGCGACGCCGCCATCATGGCGTTTTCGGTACCGGTGACGGTGGGCATGTCGAAACGAAAGTGCGCGCCATGCAGCCGATCGGCTTGGGCGATGACGTAGCCGTGCTCCAAAACGATCTCGGCGCCCATGGCTTCGAAGGCCTTGAGATGCTGGTCGATGGGCCGCACGCCGATCGCGCAGCCACCGGGTAGGGAGACGCGGGCGTAGCCGCGTTTGGCGAGCAGGGGTCCGAGCACGAGGACGCTGGCGCGCATGGTTTTGACCAGCTCGTAGAGCGCCTCGGAGGAGGCTCCGTCGGTGGCGGGTTCGAGCAGGACGGTGCCGTCGACGCGGGCTTCGGTGGTTTTGACACCGAGGTGGTCGAGGAGGCGCAGCATGGTGCGGATGTCTTGGACGCGGGGAACGTTTTCTAGGGTGACGGGCGCGGTGGCCAGGAGGCTCGCGGTCAAAGCTGGTAGGGCGGCGTTTTTGGCGCCGCTTGCTTGAATGGTTCCTGCTAGGCGGCAGGGGCCATGAATTTGTAGTTTGTCCACTTCACACTCTCCAATTGGGAAGGCTCGCTAGCTTCGCGAGCCGGTGAGTGTACCTTGCCACTTTGGGTGGTCGGTTTTTTTGGCGAATCGTGGCGAAGTTGGGGCGGGCGTAACGAAAATAGCCTCTGGCTATTTTCGTAGGTCACGTAACGCTCCGAAGGAGCGTAGTGACTGACGCTTTGAAGTGGCAAGGACGGTCAGCTTCGCGAGTGGCTGAGGCGGTTTCACTCCGCTTCGGCGATTGAGGCGGGTTCGTGGTCATGTGCTCGCCTGACGCTAAAGGCAAGAGGACGGTCCGCTTCGCGGATTGACTTACGAAATCCGTCTTCGATAACGCTAAGGTCTCTTCGAGATCCTTGGGGCTACATTCCAGCCTGGCTTTCTTCGCCCGCGTCACCTTTCGAGTTCACGGTGACAACTTTGATGGTTCGTACTGCGTTTGGACCGAAGCCGTCCGCGTCAGCTCCGCGCATGACCGCGAGCCCCGCCTCTTTCAGTTGATGCGGTATTTCTGCGTACAGGGCAGGGAACGCTCCGTCTGGCTTCAAGCGAGAGGCAAGACCAGGAAAACCTGAGGGGGCGAGGTAGAGTCGCGAGACGATTTCTCTTAGGAGCTTTTCCCGGTGAGCCGACCGAAGATATTCATCAGTTATAGCCATAAGGATGAGGTGTGGAAGGACCGTCTGGTGACGCATCTCGGGGTGTTGGGGTCGGTGGAGCTTTGGGATGACCGGCGGATCGAGGCCGGGGCGGGATGGTTGGAGGAGATCGAGTCGGCGATGGGGAGCGCAGATGCCGCGATTCTCTTGGTGTCGGCGGATGCGTTGACGTCGAGCTTTATTCTCGATCGGGAGGTGGAGACGTTGCTGACGCGCCGGCAACGCGACGGGTTGTTGGTGGTGCCGTTATTGGTGCGGCCGTGTGCGTGGCAGGCGGTTCCATGGCTGGCGTCGATTCAGATGCGACCAGCGGATGGCCAGGCGTTGTCGACATTTGATGAGGCAGGGATCGATCAACACCTCGCTGATCTGGCGCTGGAGCTTCGTGATCTTTTGAGCGCGCGGCCGGTTGTCGATACGCCTCCGGGGACCGTGAACCCGACAAGTGTGGTTGGTCAGCGGATCGCGCCGTCGCGTTTGCCTCGGACGACGGGGCAGCTTTTCGGTCGGGAGGGGGAGCTTGCCGAGTTGGATGCGATGTGGGCGGATGGCGGCACGAATGTACTGACGGTGGTGGCGTGGGGC
>JBCDBH010000416.1:0-5113 GCA_039184055.1 Acidobacteriota bacterium | reverse complement strand
TGACCGTGGACGGCAAGGTCGAGACGCTCGACACGGCGCCTATTGGCGATCCGTTGTTCGATGCGGTGTTGGCGGAGATCGCCGACACGGAGAAGCGGTACAAGGTCGATGATTGGTTGCGGATCATTTGGGGATGGCCAAAGCTGGCGAAAACGATCGCCGAGCCGTTGGTGCATCGGGGCATTCTCCGCGAGGAGCAGGGGCGGATCCTGGGGATCTTTCCTCGGACGACTTTTCCCGAGGTCGACGGTGGGGTCGAAGATCGCTTGATCGCCCGTCTCCACGACGCGATCTTTGGCGACGGTGAGGTCGACGCGTGGCTCGCGACGCTGATCGCCTTGGCACGCCCTACCAGCGTGCTGGACATTCCCTTCGATCGCAAAGAGCTCAAGGCACGCAAGGAACGGCTCGATGCGCTGGTGGAGAGCGAGACGCTGGGTGTCGCGGTGAAGCGGATTCTCGAACAGACGGTGGTCTTCATCGCCACGACGGCGGCGTCGGTGGCGGTGGTGACGTCGGTCAGTTAGGTAAGGCCTCGCTACGACGTTTGGTGAGCCATGCGGGCTAGGAAGAACCCTGTGGGCCCCGCACGCGCTTGTCTGCGCGGAAAAAAGGCTAGGTCGACGCCGCGGACACGTCAAGTTGTGGAAAAAGCGCCACGACGACGCGACAGACGCGACAAATCGTGAAAAGTCTCGCATGTTGGCGCGACGTGGCTCTTCCCACGCGCGGAAAGGCGCAGGTCGGGCCGACATGGAGGATTTTTCTCGTCGGAAGGGGCTTGTCGTCGCGACAGGGGAGTTTTTTCTCGTCGGGAAGGGCGTGTCGGGCCGACATGGGAGTTTTTTTCCGTCGGGAAGGGCGTGTCGTCGCGACGTGGCAGTTTTTTTCCGTTGGGAAGGGCGTGTCGTCGCGATGTGGATGTTTTTGTGCGGGATGAGAGGCGCGCGGGTCCGACGAGGGAGTTGTTTTTCGTCAGGAGAGAGGCGTCGAGCCTGTTCGCGTCTCGCCCCGTGTGAGCACGCGCGAACAGGCTCTTTCTGGCCGATACCTGCTGGCCTAGCGGCCTTTCCACTCCGCCTGGCGCTTGTTGAGGAAGGCGTCGACGCCCTCTTCTTTGTCTTCGGTGGAGAAGCACAGGCAGAAGAGATCGCGTTCGTAGAGGATGCCCTCTTCGATCGCCATCCGCTCGCTGGCGCGCATGGCTTCTTTGGCGACGCGGAGGGTGAGCGGGCTCATGGCGGCGATCCGTTGGGCGAGCTCGAGAGTGGAGGCGCGGAGCTCGTCGGCGGGGATGACCTGATCGACGAGGCCGATCCGTAGGGCTTCGTCGGCTTTGATCATGTCGCCGGAGAGGATGAGCCGCATGGCGTTGCCCATGCCGATCAGACGGGGCAGACGCTGGGTGCCACCACCACCGGGAATGAGACCGAGCTTGATCTCGGGCTGACCGAAGCGGGCGGTGTCGGCGGCGATCCGCATATCGCACGAGCTGGCGAGCTCACAGCCACCACCGAGACAGAAGCCGTTGATCATCGCGATGACCGGCTTGGGGAAGTTGGCCATGATGTCGAAGACGCGGGGGAAACGCATCGCCTCGCGCTGGTCGAAAGGCGAGCGACCGGCGAATTCTTTGATGTCGGCGCCAGCGACGAAGCTCTTCGGGCCAGCGCCGGTGATCACCACGACACCGATGCCATCGTCGTCTTTGATCGTTTCGAGATGGGCGAGCGTTTCGTCGCGCACCGCCTGGTTGAGCGCGTTGAGCTTGTCGGGGCGGTTGACGGTCAAGATCGCGACACGATCGTCACGTTCGAGCAGGACGGTCGGTTCGTTGGACATTCTTGTGACTCCTACCTGAGAAGCACCGCTCAGCCGTGACGCCAGCGCGGTGGACGTTTGTCGAAAAAGGCGCGCACCCCTTCCTCCATGTCGTGGAGACAGGTGAGCTCGTCGAGATAGAGACGTTCTGTTTCGGCGAGCGCCGCCGGGGCGTCGAGACCACGACCGGCGCGTATCGCTCGCTTGGTGATCTGGAGCACCGGCACGCTTTGCGCACGCAGCTCGGCGAGCAAGGCTTCGAGCTCGTTGTCGAAGTCTTCGCTGGCGACGAGCCGATCGATGAAGCCGAGCGCTTTGGCTTCGCTGGCGTCGACGGTGCGACCGGTGAGCAGCAGGTCGGCGGTCGCTCCGGGGCCGATCCGTGCCGGGTAGCGGGCCGCCGCGAAGGGCGGAAAGCAGCCGAGCTTGATTTCGGGCTGGCCGAAGCGCGCGTCGTCGCTGGCGAGCACCAGGTCGCATGCCGAAGCGAGCTCCATGCCACCACCCAGGCAATGACCCCGTACCGCCGCGAGGGTCACCGCCGGCAGGGCGTCGAGCGCGACGAGCGCGCCGTGGAAGGCTTCGAGCATGGCGGCGACCTGATCACGCTCGTGATCTTGTACCGCGACCCCAGCGGAGAAGGCCTTGGCCAGATCGCTGGTGATGACCACGGCGTGCAGCGCGTCGGCGATCGTGGCGGCCTGGTCGATGGCGGCGTGCAGGGCGCCGATGGTCGGCAGATCGAGAATGTTGAGCGGGGGCCGATCGAGCACGATCTTCACCGTGCTCTCGTGACGCTCATAGCGGACGTCGACGTGGGTCATCGCATCGGCTCGCTCAAGCCGCCGTGCGCTCCCAGCGCGTGACGGCATCGAGAAAGGCGCGCCACATGCCACGGTGCTCGCTGTGGGCGAGCAGGTTTTCGGGATGCCACTGCACCGCTTCGCGCCACCAGCCATCGGGGCTGCGTGGTGTCGTGGCTTCCACCAGACCGTCTTCCGACCAGGCGGTGGGGTAGAGGTCGGGGGCGAGGTCTTTGATGCCCTGATGGTGCCGACTGTTGACCCCGAGCCGATCGTGGAGAAACGGCGCCAGCGCGCCTCGGGGCGCGACCCGGAGCTGATGCGCCAGATAGTCGGGTTGGGTGATCTGATGATGCGCGCTCGCCGGCACCTGTCGCGGTAGGTCCTGCCACAGGGTGCCACCGAGATAGACGTTGAGCATCTGCATGCCTCGGCAGATGCCCCACACCGGGAGACGTCGGACCCGCGCGGCGGCGAGCAAACGCCATTCGAGCGCATCCCGTTCACGCTCGTATTCCAGCTCGACACCGCGCAGCGGGCTTTCGCCGTAGCGCACCGGGTCGATATCGCCACCACCCGCGAGCACCAGGCCACAGACCCCGTCGAGCATGGCGTCGAGATCGATGTCGCCGACGCCTTGCCCGGGGTTCAAGTGCTCAGCGGTGGCCTGACGGGTCTGGTCACCGCCGAAGCCGAGCTCGGCGAGCGCGGCAAAATAGGGCGCGGCATCATTGTCGATGACGCTGACCAGGATGGTGGTCACGTGCCTTCCTCGAACAACGGCCTAACCCCCGACCCGTTCGACCAGCACCGCGATGCCCAGACCGCCCGAGACGCACAGGGTGGCGATGCCCCATCGGCCGTTGCGTTCGGCGAGACCGTGGAGCAGGGTGACCAGGATGCGCGCACCGGTGGCGCCGATCGGATGTCCCAAGGCGATCGCGCCGCCGTCGGGATTCACCCGCTGGCGATCGAACGGTAGCTCGTCGAGACAGGCGAGGACCTGACAGGCGAACGCCTCATTGAGCTCGACCTGGTCGAGGTCGCTCCACGCCAGACCGTTGCGCTCGACGATGGCCTGACATGCGGGTACCGGGCCGATTCCCATGATCCGGGGCTCGACGCCGACGACCTCCCAATCGCGCAAATAGGCGACGGGTTCGAGGCCGTGTTTGTGGGCGGCGTCGGCATCGGCGACCAGCAGCGCCGCAGCGCCATCGGTGATGCCGGAGGCGTTGCCGGCGCTTACCCGACCGCCCTCGCGAAACACCGGTTTGAGCCGGGCGAGCTTGGCGAGCTCGACGTTGTCACGCGGGTGCTCGTCACGATCGACGACCACGTCGCCTTTGCGACCGGGCACCGTGACCGGCGCGATCTCGCTGGCGAAGCGGCCACGTTCACGCGCCGCCTGGCACCGCGCCTGGCTGTCGCGCGCCCACTCGTCCGAAGCTTCGCGACTGACGTCGCGCTCCTCGGCGAGCTCTTCGGCGGTCTCGCCCATCACCAGTCGAGACAGCGGATCGTTGAAGCCGTCGCGATACATGCCGTCGACCAGCGGGGTGTGCCCGAGGCGTTGCCCCCAGCGGGCCGGTGGCAGCATGTAGGGCGTATTCGACATGCTCTCGGTGCCACCAGCCAGTACGACATCCATCGTTCCCGACTTAATCTTTTCATAGCCCGAAGAAACGCTCTCTAAAGCCGAAGCACAATTGCGATGAACCGTGTAAGCCGATTTGTTCTGCGGAATACCCGCATTCAAGGCAATGACTCGAGAAATATTCACGGCATCTGGCGGGTTACCCGTGTTGCCAATGATCACCTCGTCGACTTCACCAACTTCCAAGTTGGTGCGATCGATCAACTCTTTGACCGCCACTCTTCCCAGCTCTGCGGGATGAACGTCTTTGAGCTTCGTGCCCGCCTTAGCGAAAGGGGTGCGGATTCCATCCACAATGACCACATCACGTGCATTTGCCATATTGCCTCCAAAGGTTTTCCATCGACTCTATTTAGGACCCTTGTTAATGGTGAAAAATTGGACCGGACTATAACTCAAAAAAGCCAAGCTCTCTACCTCTAGACCGAGAATTCGAGAGATCTTCACTCGATGCTGATGCGCCACATTAAGAGGCTGCTATTAATGATAAACGGCCTCTCTTGACAGCCTCGCAGGCAATGCCTACCTTCAGCTGAAAGCGGTTCCAAAATAGGACCAAACGATCAGCAGCGGAGGCTCGTCAACATGATCTCTCTCGATGAAGAAGCCCTACAATATCACTCCAGCGGAAGACCTGGAAAGGTGGACGTTCGTACGCACAAACCTTGTGACACGGAGAAAGCTCTCTCTCTCGCCTACTCTCCTGGAGTGGCTGCACCCTGCAAAGAGATCGCCAAAGATCCAGTGACCGCCTACGACTACACCAGCAAAGGAGATCTGGTCGCCGTTATCTCCAATGGCACCGCTGTTCTTGGCCTGGGAGACATTGGCC
>JBCDBH010000415.1:0-5155 GCA_039184055.1 Acidobacteriota bacterium | reverse complement strand
GCTGAGATTGGTATTGCCGACCGAGAAGCTGGCGTCGTAGATCGCCGCTGGAGTGTTGACGCTGCCACAGCCGGAACCACCGTTACCGGCCGAGACGACCACCACGATCCCGGCGGCGCGGGTGTTCTCGACCACGGTCCGCAGGACGTTCGGGTCGGTGCATCCTTCGAAACCCGGGCACCCCCACGAGTTATTGATGACATCCGGACCCATCGACGGATCGGGATTCTGACCGCTGAGATCGGTGGGCGCGATGAAGAACTGAAAGCACTCGGCATAGGTGGTCGGTGTGCCGAAGCCCTGGTTCATGTTGCGGCAGCCGATCCATTTGGCTTTCGGCGCCATGCCGACCCGACGCGTGCCGTCGTCGCCGACCATCGTGCCCATGGTGTGGGTACCATGACTGCCATCGTCACACGGCTCGGTCGAGTCGGCACCACATGAGCCGCCGCCGCTGTGGATGGCGTCCCACCAATGGTAGTTGTGGTCAGCGGCGGCGCCGTTCCAACCGCGATAGCTGTCACGGAGCGCGGGATGGTCCCAGTCGTAGCCGGTGTCTTGGCCGCCGATCACCACGCCCTCGCCTTCGAAACCGGCGTCCCAGAAGACGTCGGCGTCGATGTGGAGCAGGCTGGCTTCGGTCGCCGGCGGTGGGCAAGCGCCGAGCTGAGGATCGGGAGCGTCGGGAAGATCGGCCTTCACCCATGGATTGGCGGAAATCTTCGCCACGTCCTCGCGCTGGGCCAGAGCTTCGACATCGGCGAGGCTACCCCGTACCCAAATCATGTTGGAGATCCAATACGAGCGGTGTTCGAGACCGCGATCGGCGAGCATGGCCAGCACGGGGCCCTGGCTCGCGGCGGCGGTAGCGCGCAACGTCTCGAAAACGAAACGACGTCGTTCGAGTCGAGGCAAGCTTTCCGCCGCGCTCAGATCCGCTTGTTTGTCGAGCACCACCAAGAACTCCGTCTGCGCCCCTTCGCGGGTCTGTTCGAAGACCCACGGGTCGACTTCCAGCTGCCAAGCTGGCGAGACGGAGGTGGCGAGCAATACGGCGAGCACGGACGACGAAAGTAGGGACATCGTAAATCTCCTCGGTCGATCGCGAGAGATTATCGCACCCGTCCGGCGGTATGGGGAGTTGCGTCGTCGAAACACTACCTGGAGAGCGTTCGTAGGTCGTTATAAGACCCTAAGGAGGCGACCATGAATCGACGGACGTTCTTGAGATCCGCGCGTGCCGCATTGCTCGCGGGCGGCGCGGCCGCTGTGACTCCGAGTACCAGCGCGGCGATGCCCGAACGTTTCACCCTCATGGGGGTAGGTGATTGCCTGCTCGCGCGACGTGTGCGGCGGCGAAAGGATGAACCGTTTCTCGAGCTGGTCGAGATGCTTCGCACGGCCGACTGCACCTGGGGCAACTGCGAGATGGTGATCAGCGACGGTGATCACCTCTATCCACAGCCCAAAGGGCTCGATCCCCATATCCTCAGTCCGGCGTGGGCGGCTGACGAGCTGGCCTGGTTGGGGATCGACTTTGTCGGTACGGCCAACAATCACACGGTCGATTTCGGGCACCAGGGTCTCTTCGACACGTTGGACCATCTCGAGCGGGTCGAGATCGACCACGCCGGTGCGGGTCGAGATCTTCCCGCCGCGCTGGCGCCTGGGTATCGCGATACAGGCGCCGGACGGGTGGCACAGGTCAACGCTTGTTCCACCTATGAAGAGTACTTCCCCGCGGGACCACCGCATCCGTGGATGAATGGTCGACCGGGGATCAACCCGCTCGCTCGCGAGGTGATGCCCAGGGTCGAGGAAGAGACCTGGAATCGTCTTCGCGAGGTGCAAAATACCTCTATCGAGCTCATGGGGTATCGCGAGTTCGGTGAAGTGATCGCGAAGATGGAAGAGAGTCTCGCGACCGCCGGCCGGGTTTGGCTTCCGGAACGGGGAATGGTGGTCAAGGGTGAGGAAGCAGGACTCGAAATGAGTGCGAACCCTGGACATATCGAGCGAATCACGGCGAGTCTCACCGTGGCACGTCGCCAAGCTCGTGTCTTGCTCGCTACCCTGCATGCCCACGAGGCATGGCGCAAGCTCGAATACTCCGCGCCGTTCATCGCTCCCTTCGCGCGTGCCACGATCGATGCTGGCGCCGACGTTTTCTTCGCCGCTGGGCCCCACGTGCTTCGCGGTATCGAGCTCTACGAGGGCAAGCCCATCTTTCACGGGCTCGGTAACTTTGTCTTCCACTATGAATCCGTTCACCAGCTGCCCGCCGAGGCCTATATGCAACTCGGTCTCGAACCCGACACGGTCGACTCGTGGCAGTACTACCGCCAGATTCCTTACCATCAGGAAGCGCGGTTCTGGCAAGCGATCGTGCCTCGGCTCACCTGGTCGGGAGCCGATCTCGTGGAGATCGAGCTCTTCCCGATCACCTTGGGTTTCGATCAACCCGTGTATCGTCGTGGCACGCCCGAGCTCGCAACCGGCGCCCAGGCGCGAGAGATCCTCGAGGGATTGGCCGAGCTATCCGCCGACTTCGGCACCTCGATTCAGATCGATGGTGACATCGGTCGCGTCGATCTGGCGAGCTGAGACTCGGTGACGGGACCGATCGCGCGGTGGCTTCGGTTGACCCGACTCCGCCAGCGGGCTAGAGTCCTCGGCTCAGCGTGGAACGACCGACCTCGACAGGGGAAGACATGAGCGATCAACACGAACGACGGGAAGAAGCGCGGATCGAACGTGTGCAGTTGGTGCAGTTGACCCGTTTCGACGAGGAAGGCTTTCGCGCCGACTTGACCACTGGGCGGACGCTCAATCTATCCGTGGGTGGCATGCGGCTCGAGCTCACGCACCCCGTGCCTCTGCGATCGTTGGTCACCCTCAGCCTGGTGCTCGATGGCGCGATCGTCGAGCTCAACGGCCGCGTGGCCTACCTCGAGGTTCTCGATGACACGCGGTGCGCCATGGGGATTTCCTGTGTCGATCTGCCGGCTCACACGCGTGAGCGGATCGATGCCTTTCTCGCCGAGCGGGCAGCACCTGAATCCTCGAGCTGATTCGACGGTTCGATTCGCCTGACGACCCGCGGCTCTCCGATCATTCGATCACGCGGGTCAGCCACCTCTTCACATAGTCGCGATGCGCCGGCGTATCCGGGTAGAGCTCGGGTGGATACGGATAGCTCGGCATGCCGTGAAACGGATACGGCTCCACCTGTTGGCCGGCGCCGGTATTGCGATCGGCGTCTTTATCCCAGCCGACACTTTCCAAGAAGACCGTCCGTCGCCAACCGTCCTTTGGCTGTGGGAGCTCGCTGGCATCGAATTCCAGGACCATCTCGTCACCCGCCGCCATGATCACGCTCAGATCATCGCGGTCGCGTAGTAGAGGTCGAACGTCGCCGAGCTTGGTGTAGCGCCCGGGAAACGTCAGCCAGGGTGACGGCCGCACCTCGTCGTAGAGAAAGACGTGCGGGCCATTGGGTGCACTGCGGACCATACGTGACACGCCACGCTCGCGAAGCTCGGCGCGGCTCGGATCGAGCTGGGCGACGATCTTGGGCTCATCGTCTACCGGCTGGGTCGTCCAGGCGATGCGATCCCAATGCAGCCACAGCGACGTCGTGAACCGGAGCTTCCGAGCGCCGGGTGGCAGCGCCGGCGTGTCGACCACCATGGTTTTGGTTTTGCCGGCCGGGAACCCCATCGAAGGCATCAGCTCTTTCCAGCCAAAGACGGTCTCGACTTCGAGCCTGGGTGGCAGATTGGGGAGATCGTCGCGTTGCGCGACCGCCAGGTTGAGGCTGGCGTCGGCGGGGAAAATCCAACCGTCGAGATGGAGGCGGACCGGTGCCGCGGGTGCGACGCCGAGATCGAAGGTGAAGGTCCACGGCTCGGCGGCCACGCCTTGATGACGGCTCGGCGTATAGCCATCCGCGTAGACCTCGTCACGCATCCGCACCTCGGCCGTGACGTCCTGACCTCGTCCGTCGATCGCCTGGACCACGGGCCGGAGGCCACGGCTGGCCAGGATCTCGTCATCGAACGCTCGACCGGGAACGATGCGAAGATTGCTGGCCGCTTCGACATCGTTCGGATGGTCGACCACCCACAAGCGAATCTGGTCGAAGAACGCCGCCTCCCATAGCTCCTCGGTGACTCGGAGCCAGTAGTGTCCCTCGGCGCTCGGCACGAGATCATCGAGTCGTACCAATTCGTCTACGTCGGCGCCGACGTAGACCCCGGGCGCGGCGGGTAGACCGATCGGTGCGCCCCACAGCAGATCGGTGACGAAGGTGAAGCGCTCTCCGTTCCAGGCATAGACGAACGGACAGCTTCCCTTGAGCAGCTGTTCTTCGACGAGGGTCTGATTGCCCGCTAGAGCCAATCGATTTTGCGGCACGCCGTTGGTCCATTCGACCCGCATCACCTCGGCCTGACGGGCTGTTCCCAAGCCGAAATGCACAACATCACCAGTCGCTTCGCGGAATTGATAAGCCGTGCCGTTCCGCACCTCGACCACCGAGCCGACACCGAAGCGGTTGTTCTTGCTGCTGCCGCGATCGAGCCCGACCAAGCGAATCGCGAGGTGGTTGTTCTTGTCACCACCTTGGTTGGTCAGCCGGTGGAGACCCTCGGGTCCAGCGACGAGCAGATCGAGATCGCCATCACCATCGAGATCCGCCGTGGCGACGTCGGTCGCCGTGCTGGGTGCATCGTCGATCGGCAAGACACGCATCCCGAACGTCGATTTCTGACCGAGCACGATCACCCCGGCTTCACCCGCCGTGACGAGATCGAGACGACCGTCGTTGTCGGCGTCGAGCGCGAGAACACGTCGATACGCTCCGTCTTCGGGCAATCCCGGGAGCGGCCAGCTGGTGAAGGTGCCGCCTTGGTTGTTCCAGGCATCGAGGCCGGTCGCGCTCGTGGTGACGAGATCGGGTCGGCCGTCGTTGTCGAGATCGGCCGTGATCACCGACGACAGGGCCTTGGTCGCCGCGACCGGAAGATCGCCTACCGGTTCGAAGGTGCCCTGGCGCAAATTGTCCAATACGGTCAGCCCTTTGCCATGCGCGATCACCAGGTCGAGATCACCATCGCGATCGGTGTCGCTCGGTGTGAGCGCGCGTGGGTTGGCG
>JBCDBH010000414.1:0-5162 GCA_039184055.1 Acidobacteriota bacterium | reverse complement strand
CCAAAAACCACAAAGCCTGAGCCTGGGATAGGAAAGCCAATGGGCGACAATACGCAACGCGATCTTCATTCGGGCCACCGTCGGCCACAAGATCCAACGCGACCTTGTTGGCCCGGGACATGCGATCGAGATCGCCATCGAAAAAAGAAGTTCCAGCATTCGCCAGATAGGCCCAGACGACTTGTTGTGGATCACTGTGTTCACGTCCAGCGATCCATGCTTTCTCCCCCCAGAATCGAGCTCTGACAAACTCACCTCGGAGTAACGCGATCGTGTGCAAGCCCTTCAAGAGCTGCATGCCAGGCTCGGCCGAGTGATCGCGATTCAACGAGTAGGCACGTTGCCAATATAACTCGGTGGCACTGCTGAAGGTCCCCTCCAGGATTCCAATGACATAACCCAGACCCGTGAGGACGACGATCTCCTCGTCGACATACTCCGACCGATCCGGGACCGTCTCGATCAGATCGAGAGCACGTTCAAGATGGCGACAAGCTTCGACATACGCGGACGCGTCGATCGCCTTATCGCCGGCGCTTTGCAAGGGACGTATGGCCCGAGCCAGCTCTCCCGCGGCAATGTAGTGATGCGCGACCACCTCCGGTCGACGCTCGCCGAGCGCGGACAATCCACTGACGAGAACCTCGGCGGTGGTTCGATGAAGTGACTGCCGGTCCTTACGTAGCAAAGACTCGTAGGCGATATCCTGGATGAGCGCGTGTTTGAAGCCATAGTGCGCGCTTGAACCGTAGCCCTTGCGGTAGACGATGCCCGCCTCGGCTAGCTCGTCGAGCTCGAGAACCAGTCGGCTCACGGGAATCTCGGTGAGCACCTCGAGTAGATCGAGCGTAAAGGTACGACCGAGCACCGCCGCGCTCTGCGCCACGAGCTTGGCATGACCGAGACGATCGAGCCGTGCCATGAGTGTGTCGCGTAGCGTTGCCGGGATGCTCACCGCGTCACGCTCATGGGGTTGATCGATCACGTCCCGGGTGAGCTCTTCGACGAAGAGCGGCACCCCGTCTGCGTGGTCGAGGATCCGGTCCCGAAGCCGATCGGGAAGCTCGCGACCCGCGACGATCAATTCGACCAGCTCCGTCGATTCCCTTGCCGTCAGGGGTCCGAGATGAATGCGGGTGAGCGCCACTTCGGATTCCCAGGACGGTAAGCCCTCCGGACGACCCGTGGCGAGTAGGCACAGCGGCGCGGTAGCGACACAGCCGACAAGATGGTTGAGCAATTCGAGCGTCGAAGGATCGATCCAGTGCAGATCTTCGATCACCAACAGCCATGGTTGCTCGTCGGCCATGGCGACAACGAGAGCCACCAGAGCTTCGAGGGTCTTCCTGCGGCGCTCGTTGGAATCGAGCGTGAGAGTCGGCCAACGATCGTCGGTCGGCAGGTCGAGTAACTTGGCGAAAAGAAAGACCAGCTCGTCGTCATGGAGGCCATAACGGTCCAGGAACGCGACAAGTTGATCGAGCGCGGCATGCTCGTCGGTACCGATCACCTCACGCCGCAACAAATCGATGATCGGTGCGAGCGGTGAATCGCGCAAGAACGGTGATCCGTAGACTACCCACCAGCGCGGGGACGGTTGCGGCAACGCGTCGCGCAAGGCTCGAAGCATGCGCGTCTTGCCGATCCCGGCCTCACCGCTGATCAACACCGCCTGACCGTGCCCTTCACGAGCTCGGTGCCAACATCCGAGTAAGAGCTCGACCTCACGCTGCCGCGCCACCATGGGCAAGACCGCATCCGAGCTCCCGGCATCGGTCTCGCGCGCCAGCACACCGGTGACTCGCCATATCTGCTCGGCGACCGGCTCGAGACTGGCCTCGCTCTCGACCAGCTGGCGGGTCGTATCGCTGAGCACGACCGTGGCGCGCGTGGCGTGTTTCTGAACATCGACCGCGTGATCGAGCGTTGCGCCCAACACCAGCCCGGACGCAGCCGCCGACACCACCGCCGAACCGGTGTGGATACCGATGCGTAGCTCGAGCCCATCACCGCTCGTGGCCGCCAGCTCGAAACCGGCGCGCACCGCGTTCATGGCGGCGCGCTCGTTCGCCGCGGGAAAACCGAAGACGACAACGAGTCGATGCCCTTGGGTTGCATCGATCCTGCCGCCATGACGCTCGACCGTCTCGCCGACCCGATCACGGAATACGGGCAGCTGCTCGTGAAGCACCTCGGGATGAGACGCCGGGTCGGCGGTGGCGGTCATCAGCTCACAGCACAGCACGCTCACCTGTCGTCGTTCGGCGAACGATCGCGGTGGCGCGGCTCGGAATGCAGTGGTCGGTTGCAGCCCGCTCGTCGTCACGTCGCTCGACGTGTCGAGGTCTCGCAACGCTCGACCGACGTCCGCCGCGCTCGCCGGTCGTGCCTCGGGTGTTTTGGCGAGCAGGTGATCGACCAGAGCCGACAGCTCCGACGAAATCGACGGATCGTGCTCGAGCACCGGCGTATGGGGCTGGGCAACCAATTTGTAAACGCTCTGAAACGGGTTCTCACCCACGAACGGGGTCAGCCCGGTGAGCATTTCGTAGAGCAGCACCCCGAGCGAAAAAAGGTCGGCGCGCGCATCGACCGATTGCCCCTGCGCCTGTTCGGGAGCGATCGAGCGCAGGGTACCGAGCACCTCGCCACTCGACGTCAAGCTACTCACGGAGGTGTCGTCGAGAATCGGCTTGGCGAGCCCGAAATCGAGCACTTTGACCCGCTCATCGGGCGTGACCATGACGTTCTCAGCTTTGAGATCGCGGTGCACGATGCCCTTGTCGTGCGCCGCGCCGAGCGCCGCGGTGATCTCGATCGCCCAGGCTACGACCCGTGCGTGGGCCAGCGGACCGTGGAGCTTGAGACGCCGCCGCAGCGACATGCCCTCGACAAACTCCATGACGATCCAATCACCGTCGTCGACGGCGATCAGATCGTGAATGGTGACGATGCCCGGATGTGACAGCCGCGCCGCCGCCCACGCCTCGCGACGGAACCGAGCCTTGAACGCCTCGGGAAGATCGACACGCGCGTGTTTGAGCGCGACCTGTCGACCGAGACGATCGTCCTCGGCGAGATAGACCTCACCCATCCCCCCGGCACCGAGACGGCGGACGAGTCGATACGGACCGACCAGCCGCCCGCTCGCAGCCAGCTGCGTCTCTCCAGATCGTTCGGTCATCGGTGTTTGGGCGACATAGGTGTTCTCGGACAGCGGGATCCGCAGCGAATCACGCACCTTTTTCTCTCAGCAAAAATCTGTCAGATCGTGCGCGGATCCCGCAACACGCGTTCTCACTTCGAAGCTAGTGGTCAAACCATCGCGGTCGGTCGTAGGGACGGACCGCCGAAGCGCTGCATGGACGGGATCTGACGTTGCCCTGAATTCTCGATGGCAGGGGCCCCTCGGGGACTAGCAACCCGCTCGCAGCCTTTACCCGCCCGGCAGGATACGAACACTCGAGCTACTGCCTGCAGTTCCGATCAATCGGCCAGCAGGGAGATCGCGGAGGGTCCAGGTTTCTCGCGGTTGGCCCTCAGCGCAGACGCCCCCGGCGCAGTCGAAGGTGAGCAGGCGCTCATCACTTGCGGTGTAGACGAAGACGCGTGATCGGTCGGTGCTCGAGACGAGGTGGCGCATCATGCCGATGGCGTCGTAGCCGTATGGGTAGGCCTCGCCACCGAGGGTGATGGCGGTGAGGTTGCCGAGCTCGTCGTAGCTCGCGGCGTGGAGGCGATTGGTGTCGGGGTTGACGGGGAGGTTTTGGGTGGCGCCGTGGGTGATCAGCTGGGTGAGGTTGCCGTAGACGTCGTAGCTGGCGGTTTGGATACGGGTGCCGGCGTTGACCAGGGTTTGGTAAGACCACTACTTCTTGGCTCCGCTCCGCGTAGGCCTGAGCTTCAGAGATTGAATTCCGAGGCTCGGTCATTCAGTGGGTATTCCCGTTGAGAGGTAGAGCTCAGTGACTTCGCGCACGACTTCGGCGGATCGCTTGGCGATAGGAGTTGTAGTCGATGCAGTTTTCAGCCTACAGCTGTTCGAGGAGATCTGTCAGATGCTCGACGAAAGCCTCGGTGCCCTGTCGGTCGCCACTGAGACCCATATGCTCAGTTTCCAGCCACCATAAATAGTCAAAGAGCTCGGCTTTCGGGCGTCGTGTGACGAGTAGTTTATAGATCGCTGGAACGTAGCTATCGTACTCGTCTTGGGCTTCGGGTATGGCTTGGACGCCTATCGGATCCCAACGATCCATCACGGCTTTCCGAATCGCGTTGTGCCAAGTTCGTGCACGGTCAAGGTGCTCAGACATGTTTCATGGTGCTCTTGGGATGACGGTCACAACTCTTCCCGTGTTTGAGTTTAGTTTGATTCGGATCCTGTTTACCGGGTCAAATACGCCAGTTGTACCGCTGCCGGGTTTTGTTGCGAATGTTCGGCCAGTCCAAATGGCGTTTTCGATCACGGTCGGTGTAAAGCCCCTGTTCTGCATCTGGTCCAGTGCATGGCCTGAGTATCGCCGACCAGAGATTGTGGCAGGCGTATTCCTGACTTTCTGGTAGACCGCATTTCTGAGCTGTGTGTTGTGAGCACCTTGGCCACCTAGCCCTGAGATGCGCCCGACAGGTGCCGAGGCCGCAGGTATCGATCCTTTCGGAACCGCCGATCCCGTACGACCAAGCCATCGCGCACCTCCTCCTGGTCCGGCCAAGCCACCCGTCAACCACGCCATTGTGGCTTCCGCAACGATGAGCTCGAGAAATGCCGCCTGGGGCGCGACGCTCCCTACTTGCCCCATCACCTGACACTTGCAGTCCGAACAGGTTCCGATTCCCCGTAGCGATCTCGCGTACTGGAGCACGGAGGAGCCACTCCCTACGCTTCCCGCCGCACTGCCGTAGAACGACGCGCTGGCGGCGCTGAGTCGGTCAGCTGTGGTGGGTCCAGAGTGGGCGTTGGCGTAGACGTAGATCTCTTCGCGGAAGGTGGCGTTGGGTCGGAGTCCGAAGGGATCGGTGTAGTGGATCGGGTTGCCCATGACGTAGGCGTACCGGTTCCAGCTCTGTGGTGCTCCGGGTGATCCGACGAGGGGATCGACGCTGGTGAAGCGTCCGAGGACGGGGCTGCCGTAGCGGGCGTGCATGGAGTCGAGCTGGCCGGT
>JBCDBH010000413.1:0-5173 GCA_039184055.1 Acidobacteriota bacterium | reverse complement strand
GCCGGGCTCGGCGGGGCTGGCATCTTGGCGCCAATCGCCATCGGCGCGGTGCTGATGGTCATGGTCTTCGCCGGTGGCCACATTTCCGGGGCACACTACAACCCTGCGGTGACCCTCGCGGTTTTTATCCGGGGGAAATGCGCTGCCTCGGACATTCCGGGATATATCGCCGCGCAACTCGTCGGCACGGTGGCGGCGGCGCTGACCGTCGGCGCCCTGTCGGGTGACCAGGAAATGACCGTCGCTACGTTCGAGGTCGGCCCCGCGCTGATCGCCGAGATCCTCTTCACGTTCGCCCTGGTGTGGGTGATCCTCAACGTCGCCACCTCCAAAGGCACCGAGGGCAACTCCTTCTACGGTCTGGCGATCGGCTTTACGGTTACCGGGGGCGCCTACTCCGTCGGCGCGATCTCGGGAGCCGCCTTCAACCCGGCGGTAGCGGTCGGTCTGTGCGTGATGGGCATGTCGACCTGGAGCTTCATCTGGGTCTATCTGGTCGCGCAAGTCATCGGCGCGGTGCTCGCCGCCTTCGCCTTCAAAGCGCTTGTCACCGAATGATCTAAGAAGAAACGCCGAGCATCGCCAAGGCGAGCTTGTCGGGATCGACGTCGTCGCGATTGAGCAAGACGATCGCGGCGTCGTCGGTTGCGGGACGCCAATAGAAGGCTGAACGAAACCCCCGCCAGCCACCGTTGTGCCACACCAGCTTGGCGGCACCTTCGCCCTCGAGCCCCCAGCCGAGACCGTAGGGAAGCGTCTTGCCACTCGGCATCTCGGTGGGTGTCCAGGCATGCTCGAGAAGCTCGTCCGGCACACCGGTTCGTCCTTCGGCGAGCACGCGCTGTAAGACGAGCATGTCGTCGAGGGTCGAGACCACCCCGCCCGAGCCGTATGGATAGTCGAGCGGATGCGGTGGATAGCGATCGACGGTCCGCCAGATTTTGACGTGACCTTCGGTAGCGATCGATCCGTCGTGCAGACCGGTCGACGTCATGCCCCATTCGTCGAACACACTCCGCATCACCTCGGTCACCTGCTGTCCGGTGACGTTCTCGATCACCACCGCTAGGCAATCGTAGGCGGCGTTGTTGTAGAGCATGCGCTCGCCGGGCCGGTGCTTCTTCGAGCGTTTCGCCCCGACGATTCGCTTGACCATGTCGCGACTCTCATAACGATCGCGTGGCAACCGCCCGAGCTTCTTTTCGATGTCGTAGGTAAAAAGCAACAGGCCGTAGACGTTCGGAATCACGCTGGTATGGCTGAGCACGTGCCGTAGCGTGCAATCGTCGTAGGCTTCTAGCTCGGGAACGTAACGATCTATCGTCGCATCGAGATCGAGCTTGCCCTCGCCACACAGCCGTAGCACCACGAGCGCGAAGATCGCCTTGCTGATCGAGGCGAGCTGCATCGGCGTGTCGCGGTCGATCGCCGTACTCTCCTCGAGCCGGGTGACGCCGTGCGCACGCACGAGCTCGACCGCTCCGCCTCGCACCAGGGCCATACAACCACCCGGGGTGTGTGCGTCGAAGGTATCGTCGACGTAGGATTGCCATTCCATCAACGTCTTTGCCATCGCCTCCAAGTACGTGCGAGCCGCTGGCGAGATTCACAAATCGCGCTTCGATTCCGTGGGAGAACGCCGATGACCACCACCGCACGCCCCACTCGCCGATCGTCCATTCCGCGTAACGAGCTCGAACGCGTGGCGTGGTTGGAGCTGGCCCCCGAGCTGGTCGACATCCTGCGTGAGCACGGCGAGGAGAAAACCGCCACGCCGGAAGAAGTGCTCTGGGAGGTCGGGCAGCCGAGCTACGACATGTACTACCTGCTCGAAGGCAAGGTCGACATCGTCGACCGGGTGGGTGGCGAGGTGGTGGTGCAGATCGAGGCGCCCAATTTGATCGGTGAAATCGGTCTGTTGATGGGCCAGGGCACGTTTCTGGCCGGAATCGCCGTGACCGACGCCAAGATGATCGTCGTGCCCCAAGCGACCGTCATGGAGCTCGTGGCCTCGGTGCCCGAGCTCAGCGACGTCATCGTCAGCTCGTTCGCCGCCCGACGTCGCGTGTTGATCGAATGGGGCGAAGGCAGCGTGCGAGTGGTCGGTCGCGAAGGCGATTCGCGTTCCGTGCGCGTGCTCGAATTCCTCAGCCGCAACCGGATTCCACATCGCTTCATCAATCGCGAAGATCCGGAAAGCAAGCAGATCGAATGCCCCATTCCCCAAGACGGCACCGTGGTGATCAGCGGCCGTTCGGGGCTTCTCCACAACCCGTCGAATCAAGAGCTGGCGCGCGGGCTCGGTTTCGATCTCGACGTGAGCAAAGACGAGCTCTTCGATCTCGCCGTGGTCGGCGCGGGCCCCGCCGGGCTCGCGGCGGCGGTCTACGGCGCATCGGAAGGCCTGCGCACGCTGGTGATCGAAGACACCGCGATCGGCGGTCAGGCCGGCACCTCGTCACGGATCGAGAATTACCTGGGTTTTTCGACCGGGATCTCAGGGAGCGACCTCGCCTACCAGGGTCAAATTCAGGCGATCAAATTCGGCGCCCGGATCACCGTGCCACGTCGCGCCGTCGGTCTCAAACCGAACGACGAAGGCTTCGCCATCGAGCTCGACGACGGCTGCTGTGTCCGCGCGCGCGCCGTGGTGCTCGCCTGCGGCGTGCAATACCGCCAGCTCGGTCTCGATCGGCTCGACGACTTCGAAGGCGCCGGGGTCTACTACGCCGCCACCCACCTCGAAGCGCGTTTTTGCACGGGGACCAACGCGGTGATCATCGGCGGTGGCAACTCGGCCGGCCAGGCGGCGATGTACTTATCGCGTCACGCTCGCTGCACGCACATCGTGGTGCGCGGTGAAGGTCTGGCGGCCACCATGTCGTCGTATCTCTCCGACCGTATCCACAACGACCCGCGGATCGAGCTGTGGACCCGTTCCGTCGTCTCGACGCTCGACGGCGACGAGCGACTCGAACGACTCACCCTCACCAACCGCGACACCGGCGAAGAAAAACACATCGACACTCGCGCTCTCTTCATCATGATCGGCGCCGCGCCCCACACGAGTTGGCTACGTGACACCCTCGACCTCGACGACAAAGGTTTTGTGATCACCGGGCACGAAGGCGACCCCTTCGCCACGTCGCTACCCGGCGTGTGGGCGGTGGGCGATCTCCGCGCCGGCTCGGTCAAACGCGTCGCGTCGGCGGTCGGTGAAGGCTCGGTGGTCGTCTCGGCGATCCACCAGTACCTGTCGAATTGAGACTGCTCACCATGCGAACGGTCGACGATCACGGAAAAAGCTGCCCGTCGGCCCATCATCGGGCAGGGTGGCGAGCCAGATCGGCGTATCGGCGCCTTCTTCGGGTGAGAGTGGCGCGGCGTCGCCGCCCATCGCGGTGCGGACCCAGCCGGGTGACGCCGAGTTGACCTTCACTTCGGGGCCGAGCACCGGCGCGAAAGTCACCGTCACCGCATTGAGCGCCGCCTTGCTGATCGAATAACTCGCCGGTCCACCGAGCCCTTCGTCGAACGAGCCCAAGGCCGACGACACATTGACGATCCGTCCCCAGCCGCGTGATTTCATGCCCGGGCCGAGCGCCCGGGTCAGGGCGAAGGGCGCGACGGTGTTGACCGCCAACGTCCTGGCGAGATCAGCGGTTCGCGTCTCGACCGCGTTGCCGTCGATCAGAATCCCGGCATTGTTGATCAAGATGTCGATCGGCCCGTGATCCGCCTCGATCACCCGTGCACACACCTCGGCATCGACCGGGTCCGACACATCGAGCACTACCCCGACCGCGCCACCACCCACCGCCAGCGCGGCGGCCTCCGCCTTCGTCGCGTCACGCGACGCCGCGAGCACGTGGATATCACCCCGAGCGGCCAGCCCCTGGGCGATGGCCAGACCGATGCCACGATTGGCACCGGTCACCAAAGCGGTTCGTCGAGTCATACGAATCTCCGCGATCAGCTCTCTTCGACCTCGGCGCCGACCCCCGCGCCGGCACCACCGAGTGTCTTGTCTCGATAGTACCCTGCCGGCTTGTCACCGACGACCGTGCCACCGGTCAACATGCCCTGAAGCTCGGGTCCGAAGAAGGTGTAAGGAAAGCGTGCCGCCTCCGCGCTCACCGCGTCGAGACGCGTCAGAAGCTCGGCAGGAATCGCGAAATCGAGCGCGCCGAGATTGTCCTGGAGCTGATGCAGCTTGGTCGCGCCGATCAGCACCGACGCCACGCCCGGCTGATTCGCCACCCAATTCACCGCCACCTGGGCCATCGACCGCCCGAGCTCGGTCGCCACTTTTTCGAGCTCGGCGACAATCTGCCAATTGCGCACGGTGAACTTCTCGAACGCCGGATTGCCCGAGCCCTCGACCGTCTTGAGACGACCCTCGCCCAGCGCGCCCTCTTTGCTCGGGTTGTACTTGCCCGACAAGAGCCCCGACGCCAGCGGACTCCACACCATGATGCCCATGCCGTGCGTCGTCCCCAAATCGACGAATTCGTTCTCGATATTGCGCTCGGTGAGGTTGTACTCGAGCTGCAGCGCCGACACCGGCTCATAGCCACGCAGCTCGGCGATCGTCTGGGCGCGTGAGGCATACCAGGCCGGCACGTCCGACAGCCCGACATGTCGCACCTTGCCGCTGCGTACCAGATCGTCGAAGGTGCGCATCACCTCCTCCGCCGGGGTCACCCGATCCCAGGTGTGCAGGATGTAGAGATCGATGTAGTCCGTTCCGAGTCGTTTGAGCGAGCCTTCCACCGCGCGCATGATGTTTTTGCGCCCATTGCCACCCGCGTTGGGATTGCCCGGCTGGCCGTTGTAGCTGAACTTCGTCGCGATCACCGCCGCATCACGGATCCCCGCGTCACGAATAAACGCCCCGAGCATCTCCTCCGACCGACCATTCGTGTAGAGATCCGCCGTATCGAAGAAATTACCGCCCGCTTCTACATAGGCGTCGAAGATCTGTCGCGACATCGAATCATCCGCGCCCCAGCCCCAATCATCACCAAAGGTCATCGTGCCGAGCGCCAAACGGCTCACCTTGAGACCGGTGCGTCCGAGTGTGTAGTAATGCATGGTTGTCTCTCCTATGGGTCGTTCCCGTTGACGAGAAGAACTCTACCCACTCGCTTCGCGGACGCCTTGTTCCAGCGCG
>JBCDBH010000412.1:0-5182 GCA_039184055.1 Acidobacteriota bacterium | reverse complement strand
TGACCTTCAACCGCTTCCCGGAGCTCGCATGCCCGTCATCCAAAACGTCCGTTTCAGCATCTGGATTCTGGTCACGACCCTGTGGCTCGCCGGCACGTGTGTCGCCCAACCGGTCGCGGAAGAACCACCGGTAGCCACCACGCCGATCGCGCCGATCGCCAACGAAACGGCGCTCCATCACCCCGAATGGGGTCGTCACGGCATGGTCGTGAGTCAACACGAGCTGGCCACCGAGATCGGCGTCCGGGTGCTCGAGTCGGGTGGCAACGCCATCGACGCGGCGACCGCGATCGGCTTCGCGCTCGCCGTCGTGCTGCCCCGCGCCGGCAATCTCGGTGGCGGTGGCTTCATGCTGGTGCACGACGCGGAAACCTCGACCACCCACGCGGTCGATTTTCGGGAAACCGCCCCCGCCGCGGCGCATCGCGATCTCTATCTGGATGGTGAAGGCGAGGTCGACTTCGCCCGCCTTCGCTTCAGCCGTCAGGCCGTCGGCGTACCGGGAACCGTGGCGGGTCTGCTCGAGGCACACGCGCGCTGGGGCAGCCAATCGCGATCGGCGCTGCTCACCCCCGCGATCGAGCTGGCGCGCGACGGTTTCGCGATCACCCGCACGCTCGCCAAGAATCTCGATCTCTATCGCCCCCTTCTCGACCATCCGAGCACGCTCGAGATTTTCTTTCCGGGTGGCGACGCGCCCGCAACCGGCGAGACGCTGGTGCAACGCGATCTCGCCTGGTCGCTCGAACAAATCGCCATGGACGGTGCCGACGCCTTTTATCGTGGCGCCATCGCCCGGCGGATCGTGGCGGATATGGAAGCGAACCATGGTCTGATCACGCGCTTCGATCTCGCCGCCTACGAACCCCGGGTGCGTCGCCCCGTACAGGGCGACTATCGCGGCTACGAGGTTTTTTCGATGCCGCCACCGAGCTCGGGCGGGGTACACCTCATTCAGATGTTGGAGATTCTCGAGGGGTACGATCTGACCACGACCGGGATCGAGACCGCCGCGACCTTTCATCGTCTCGCCGAGACGATGAAAATGGCCTACGCCGATCGCGGCGAGCATCTCGGCGATCCCGACTTCGTCGACGTGCCGGTCGCCGGGTTGACCTCACCGAGCTATGCCGCAACGCTCCGCGCCACCATCGACGACGAGCGCGCCCGGCCCGCGAGCGAGATTCGCGCCGGTCGACCGGCGGCGTACGAAAGCCCCGACACCACGCACTTCTCGGTGATGGATGCCGACGGCAACGCCGTGGCGGTGACCTACACCATCAACTACAGCTTCGGCAGCGGCATCGTCGCCCAAGACACGGGCATCCTGCTCAACAACGAGATGGACGATTTCTCGGCCAAACCCGGCGTCCCCAACGCGTATGGCCTGGTAGGGGGTGATGCCAACGCCGTCGCGGCGGGCAAGCGGCCGCTGTCGTCGATGACCCCGGTGATCGTCTTGCGGGATGGCGCGCCGGTGCTGATCACCGGTAGCCCGGACGGCAGTCGCATCATCACCACCGTGCTCCAAGTCCTGATCAACGTCATCGACTTCGATATGAATATCGCCGAAGCCACCAACGCGCCACGGGTGCATCACCAGTGGTTGCCCGACGAGCTCCGCGTCGAGCCCGGTATCTCTCCGGACACCATCCGCTTGCTCGAAGCGCGTGGGCATACGGTGGTCGAGCGTGGCGCCATGGGATCGACCCAGAGCATTCACCGCACCCCGGACGGCTACTTCGGAGCCGCCGACCCGCGTCGCCCAGACGCCCGCGCTCTCGGTGTGTTGCGGATCGAACGTCGCGCGCAAGGCGAACAAGAAAGCGCGTCAGCCGTACAGCAGTGAGAGATGACGGTCCGGCGACTCCTCTCGTGCCTCGTATTCGTTTGCGTCCTCGAGATGCTCGGCGTGGCCGTGCTCGCGGCGACCGATGTCGAGCTACGGTGGATCGACGCCGGCGAGCCCCCCGATACCCCGGTGACCCTGCGCTTCGATACCGTCGAGAGCGAAGACGACGCTGGAACCGATCGCAACACTGACACCACCGCCCGCGGCCCGACCGACGCCCCAACCCGCTTCCTCACCGCCAGCGTTCCCGGACGCTTCGCGGTCGATCTCGACGCCGGAGTGTGGCGCGTGTCGGTCGCCGACGGCCCCTACTTCGTCGCCCAGCAGACTTTCTACGTCGGTCCCCGTGCACGCACGATTCCCGTCGACCTGCAGGCGGGTGGCCGCATGGTCGGCCAGGTCGTCATTCCGGACAAGGACATCCGACCGTGGTGGATCGACCTCACCGTCTTTGTCGCACCGCCACAGACGCAAGACGAGACCGAGCTCGATCGCTCGTCGGCCTACGACGAATACACCACGCGCTGCGACATCGCTGACGATCTCACCGTCGATTGCGCGCTGCCGGCGGGCCGGCTCGATCTATGGCTACGCGCTGGGGAGTACCGCAGCGAGCTGCGCTGGCAACAGCGGCTCGAACCGGGCACGACGCTCGATCTCGGCCGTCTCCGGCTCGAACGCGCCGTCGCGGTCGCCGGTCGCGTGCTGCGTGCCGATGGCCGCGACATCTCGCCCGAAACAGTCGTCACCTTGACCGCCGAGCACATCGCCAGGCCGTTGATCGCGAGCGGCCCGATCGTCGATCCCGAACCCGTCGACATCCCCATCGGCCGTCACGGCATCTTCGTCGGCCCACCGGTGCCCCGTGGCAACTGGCGACTCTCGATCGACCAGCCCGGCCACGGCACTCCCGAACAAAAGCTGCGGTTGGCCGAACCCCGCGAGCACCGTATCGAACCCGCTCTCGTCATGCGTCCCTTGGAGCGGCTTTCGGTGATCGTCGACCCGCCCACTGATGCCGAAGGCAAGCCTTGGCAGCTCGGGCTCTTTCGGCTCCGCAACGAATACGACGTGCCGGCGGAGCCGGTGACCCGGATCGAGGTGCCACCCGGGGGCTGGTGGGAATCGGAGCCGCTCGATGCGGGTCTCTATGTGGTCAACGTGGCGCGTCAATACGAGGATGCCGTGCAGATTCCGAGCGTGGCACCGGGCACCGGGCTACCGGACGTACGCGGCGTCGGCTATTACGCTCGCCTCGGCAAGACACCCATGCCGGTGACCATCGACATGCGCCCGGTCACCGTCGATGTCGAGGTGACGCTGGGTGATCGTCCGCTCGCCGATGCGGTGGTCAGCTTTGGCGGCATTCAAGGTTTGCGGCCGGGCTGGTTCGCTCCCGAGTTCGCCATCATGACGGCCACCGATGCCGAAGGGCGCGCCCAGCTCGAGCTGCCCCACCGTGGCCCGTGGCTGACCCGCGTGCTGGCCGACGAGCCCTTTGTTCGCGTGCGTGGGCTCGAGGTCACCCTCGAACCGAAAGCCGGCGACCGCGCCGAGGTTCGACTCGACCTCCCCGACACCCGCGTGGCGATCCGAGTCGATGGCGTCGATGGCGAACCGCTCGACGACGCCCAGATCCTGATCCGCGCGATGGATCCCCCGGGCCGGGTCGATTTCGACTTTCGCGACCGTCCGGGCGTGTACCACGGGCTCGGTCCCGGGGTCATCGAGGTGGGCGCTTCGCATCGCAGCGGGCGGGCGCCGCCAGTGGAGACGGTCGTCGAGCCGGGTAGCGGCGAGGCTTCGGTCGTCTTGACGATCGAGCCGCCCGTCGTCTTCGAGGGCCAGCTTTCCGGGATCGACGGCAACCCGATCTCTCGTGCCTTCATCGCGCTCCGTGACGACCACCAGCGCATCCGAACCCATGTCCGTCCGAACGGCTCGTTCCGGATCGCCTGGCCCACCCGTCCAACCGGCGACTTGGGCATCGTGGTGGACGCGACCGATTGGCCGCTTTTCGTCTCGACCCTCGGCGAAGCGCGCCCCGACGAGCCGCTCGATCTCGTGCTTCCCACCCGTCAAGCCGGCACCTTGTGTATCGACGTCGAGACCCGTGACGGCTTCGACTACGCCCCGGCCCATCGCCTAGTCATTCTGCGCGACGAGCTCGTCATCCCCCTCTACGACTCCCTGCTCACCAAGCGTCAGATCGACGATCCGAACGAGCGTTATTGCATCGCCGACATGGCGCCGGGACCGTGGGACGTGTGCTGGCAATCGAACCTCACCGACCAGGTCGAACAATGTGTCGGTGGCTGGCTCGAACCACTCGCCGAGCTCGAGCTCGCCACGACTCCCGCGCCCTGACCGCGCTTCCTTCTCGCCCATCGACACGCGCGCGTTGAGGCCGGCTCGGCCGGTGTGCCAGAATGTCGTCTCTGGAGACCCACCGAGAGCTTTACGGGCCACGGCCCGATGGCCCGGCCGAGAACGATGCCCACGCGTGGCCCGGCCGGCCGATACCAGAACTCGATCCGATACCTCACTATTTCGAAGGAGATGCCATGAGCGAGCAGCAGACTCTTGTGGAGTACGAAGTCAAGGACGGCGTCGCGTACCTCACCCTGTGCGCCGGCGTAGCGAATACCTACACCTATGAGATGAACCGGCAGATCGACGAATGCGTGCTCAAGGCGCGTTTCGACAACGACGTGCACGTCATCGTCCTGACCGGCCGTGGCGAGAAGTTCTTTTGCGCCGGCGCCGATATCGACATGCTGCAGACCTCCGAGCCGCGGTTCAAGTACTACTTCTGCCTGCACGCCAACGAGACCCTCAACCGTCTCGAGCACACCGCCAAAGTGGTGATCGCGGCGCTCAACGGCCACACCGTCGGTGGCGGTCTCGAAATCGCCATGGCGGCCGATATGCGGATCGCGCGCAAGGGTGCCGGCAAGGTCGGTCTGCCCGAGATCAACCTCGGTGTGCTCCCCGGTACCGGTGGCACCCAGCGTCTGTCGCGCATGCTCGGCAAGAGCAAGTCGATCGAGCTCATGCTCACCGGTGAGCTGCTCAGCTTCGAGCAGGCTGAGGAGCTCGGCGTGGTCAACCAGCTCTTCGAGACCGACACGCACGCTGAGTTCATGGAACAGATCCACAGCTACGCGACGCAATTCTGCCCGCCGAACAAGGCCGCCAAGGCCGCCGGTCGGATCAAGCGCTCGGTGCAGAGCGGTTGGGAAGTGCCTTTCGAGTCGGGTCTGGCGATCGAGCGCGAGCTGCAGCAGCAGCTATTCGAGAGCGACGACGCGCGCGAAGGCCTGAGCGCCT
>JBCDBH010000411.1:0-5201 GCA_039184055.1 Acidobacteriota bacterium | reverse complement strand
CTACGACCCTCCCAACGGTTCAACAAGCCATTACGTTGCCCGGAACAGCTCGATCATCGATCCGACTACAGCTAGCCTTCGATATATCTCCCATCATCAGCTCAGGAGCTCACGATGCATGCACCACGCGGCGTTCTTCTTCCGTGGATCATGTCGATGATCCTGATGGCCGTCGCCGGAGTTGCCCAAGCCGGAGGTGGTTTTCACGACGTCATTCAATTCGGTGCGGTTGCGAACGACGGATTGGATGATCGAGTCGCGATTCAGGCGGCGGTCGACGCGGCCTGTGTCGATGTCGCCGCTGGTACACCCGACGTGACGGTTGTCTTCCCCGCCGGGGTCTACGACGTCGAGAAGGGCCCCGAGCCCGCACCGTCGCTTCCGTGGGTGATCGTCGAACTTCCGTGTGGGGGCTTTACGCTAGCCGGGGCACCGAATGGCGACACGCCGGGTGGCCTATCGACGATTCGAGTCGCCGACAACCAGGGCGAGTACGAGTCGGTTTTCGGCTCGCCGACGTTCGCCCAGAGCGTCGACGGCCTGCGGTTCGTCGACCTGACGCTCGACGGCAACGGCGCCAACAACCGCATCACCACGGGTGACGCCGCTTTCGATGATGTCCTGCGTAATCGTCGCTACGGCATTCGCGTCTATGCCGGCTCGGATATCCACGTCGAACGCAGCCGGTTCACCGACTGGCATACGGTCAATGTCATCGTGCTCAACGGTGTCGACGTGGCGAACGTCACGGTGACCGACAGTCGCTTCGACACCATCGGTGACGCCTCTCCGATCGGCCCTGATTGGGATCATTCGTCGATCTACACCGACAGCGATGGCGCGATTCTGACCGACAACGTTTTCACGTCGGTCGGGGTCGGGGCCTTCGGAGTCCGCACGGCGATCGAGACGCACGGTCCGAATCAGATCGTCCGAGGCAACCGAATCGAAGCCTTCACCACCGGTATGAACGCCACCGGCGTATCGGTACTCGGCTCGGATCTGCAGATCGTCGAAGACAACGACTTTCTCGACGTCGCCGACGGCATTCGCATTTGGGCCTTCGAGGTTCCCGGCAACCCACCTGGCGAGCCGGTCCTACGCGACCTCGCGATCCGTCGCAACACCATCACCCTCAACGTCGACGGCTGGCGAATCACCCAGGATCCGTTCGAGCAATCCCCCCGTGGCATCGAGCTGATCGGTGACTCGGACGGTGTCATCGAAAACCTGGTCATCGACGACAATACGATCGGCTTCATCAACTTCGGCGCCCAGCCACGCGACTACGACCGCTGGAGCGCGGGGATCCGCCTGGTTCCCGACATCGTCACCGACCTCCCGATCCGTGGCCTGACGATCCAGGGCAATACGATCACCAACGCCCTGGCCACCGCCATCGTCATCGGTTCGCCGTTGCCAAACGGCGCGCTGCTGCAAAACAACCGGATCCTCGACGCGGGAGCCGGCCAGCCTTCGATTCCTGACGGTCTACGAAGCGGCATCCTCTTCTTTGGCGACTACAGGAACGTCGAGATACGAGAAAATTGCGTGCTCGCCACCACCACACCGACTATCGCCCAAGCCATCTACCTCTTTGGCGATAGTGGCACCGGCAACCGCATCCTGCGCTCGGATGTCGAAAACCAAAGCGGCTCGAGCATCGACTATGTCCGTATCGAGGATCCGCTCGGCCTACCGTGGCAGATCGACCCGCCACGTGACCGCTGCACCACGCTCCTCTTTCGCGACGGCTTCGAAAGCACCGACACCAGCGCCTGGTCGGCAACCATCGATTGACCTCTCATTGAACCTATGAAAAAAGCTCTCATCATCGGTGCGTTCCGGCTCTACCTACGCACCCTCGCTCTGTTCTCGCCTCGACTCGGGGGACGCGCCGCCTATCGTCTCTTCAGCACGCCACGTACGCGTCGACCGGTACCCACATCCGTCGAATCCGTCATGGCGATGGCGGAACGCTTCGATCTCGAGGTCGAATGTCAGACCGCGGCGGCGTATCGCTGGCCCGCCACATCCGACACGGCCGACGCACCCCGGGTCATGTTGGTTCATGGCTGGGAGTCGCGCGCGGCACGCCTCGCGGTATGGGTCGAGCCTCTACGCGCGGCGGGTTTCGAAGTTGTCGCCTTCGACGCTCTCGCCCACGGCGAATCGGCAGGCAAGCAATCCAATCCAGGTGTCTTCGTCGCCTGCATGCACGCCCTCGTCGAACGCATCGGCCCGGTCCGAGCCTGTGTCGCGCACTCACTCGGCGGCCTCTCGACCCTCATCGCCACCGGTGACCACGATCTCGACGTTCCCCACATCGACATCGATCGTCTGGTGGTGATCGCGGGCGCCGACAGCGGGGTCGACGCCATGACCGCCTTTTGTCGCGTGCTCGGTCTCGGCGAGGCATTCGTTCCGCTGGTGCTGGCAGCCGCCGCCGCGGACCGAAACCAGGCCGTGCAGGATTTCGACGGTCATCGCGTCTTCACCAATCGCGCCATCCCGACGCTCTGGCTCCATGATCCAGAGGATCCCGAGGTCCTGATCGACGAAGCCAAACGCGTCGTCGCCACCTGTCCACACGTCACGCTCGAAGAAGTGCACGGTCTCGGCCACCACAAGATCGCGCGTGACCCACAGGTGATCGAACGAGGCGTAGCCTTTTTGTCACCCCTGACCCACCCCACGAGTTGAGCGATCATCAGCCGCTCGGCAATGGGATCATGCCTCTTGCCCGCCTTTCACTTGCATTTTGCAAGTATTCGATTTAGCATCCCCTCATGGCAACGAGCTCGCCCCGTAAACGCCGTTCTCCGTGCCCGGTCGCGTGCACACTCGATGTGATCGGTGACAAATGGACGCTCCTGGTAGTGCGCGACCTGTTCAGCGGCAAAACCCAGTTCAAAGAGCTGGCCAAATCGCCCGAACGGATCGCCACCAACATCCTGACCGATCGCCTCGAGCGTCTGCTGGCCTATGAGCTGATCGAGCGTGTGCCCTCCCCCGAACATCGTGGACGACACGCCTATCGACTCACCGAGAAGGGCCGTTCGCTCCACGTACCGCTCGAAGCGATCGCCGAGTGGGGGTTGGAGCATCTCGAGGGCACCGAGAAACGAGTAGCTGTGTCCGTTTGAACCGCCGTACCGGCTGAAGAAAACAACGAGGATGAAACGATGCGCTCTGTACATGTGTGGATGACCCGTGCTGCCCTGATCACTTTGCTCGTTGCCACCATGGCCGTGCCGGCCTCCGCCGATTCGGTGGGATGGCGGATGGATGGCGATGGCCGGTTCCCGGACGCCGAGCCTCCCGTCACCTGGTCGAAGAACGAGGGCTTTGTCTGGAAAGCCGATATGCCTTCGTGGTCGAACGCTTCACCCGTCCTGCTCGCCGACCGCAACCTGATCTTCGTGATGAGCGAGCCCGACGAAATTATCGCCGTCGATGCGGAGCGTGGCGAGATCGCGTGGACCGACTCGATGCGAAGCGTCACTCGTGACGAGCCGAATGCACACGACGCCAACGGTCGAACCACCGCCACTCCGGTGAGCGACGGCAAACAGGTCTTCTCGGTCTACGGCACCGGGGTCGTCGCCGCGCATACGGTCGGTGGTGAACGTCAATGGGCCCGGGTGATCGAAGAACCGGGCCACCGCTGGGGCACGAGCGCCTCGCCACTGCTCGTCGACGATCGGCTGATCGTTCATATCGTCGATCTGGTGGCGCTCGATCCGGCAAGCGGCAAGGAGATCTGGCGTGTCGAATCGGAAGCCAGCTGGGGCTCGCCCGTAACGACTCGAATCGGAGAGGTCGCGGTGGTGATCACGCCGGCGGGCGACGTCTTTCGAGTCGACGACGGCAAGGAGATCGCTCGTGAGATCGGCAAGCTCACCTACGCGACCCCCGTGGTCGACGACGGCATCATTTACTTCATCGAAAAGCGCGCCACCGCGGTACGGATCCCCAGCGCCATCGACCAACCCTTCGAAACGCTGTGGACCAGCAGGCTCAAAGGCTCGCGTCACTACGCCTCGTCACTGATTCACGACGGCTTGATCTATGCCGTGTCGCGTGAGGAGTTCTTCGCAATTCTCGATGCCGCCACCGGTGCGCTCTTGGACGAGCGTCGTCTCGATCTCTTCGAAGAAACCAATAGCGCCTATCCGTCCCTCGCCTTGGCTGGCGACAAGATCTTCCTCAGCACCGAAAATGGCGTCACCGCGATCCTCCGCCCCGGCCGTACCTACGACGAGATCGGCCGCAACGACATCGAAACCTTCCGTTCGACACCGATTTTCGCCGGTGACCGCATGTACATCCGTACAGTCGATCATCTGTATGCCTTCGGCACGCGGTAGAGCTGACTCCTCGACGAACCTGCGCGGCGTACCTGCGGGTACGCTTTTTTGTTGCACTCCCCTTGATTGCATTACCATTTGTGCAGCCAGAATCTGGTGCCCTCTTCCTTCTCATGACAACAAATCGGCTATCCGAGCACCCTGAGAAGAAAGGGTGAAGACCCCGACAAGAATGTGCATATTCTCTTGACAGACAGACAAACAGACCATAATCTAGCCATGAATTCGGTCGTTTTGTCCCATTCCTGATCTCCGAGCGCCATGGAGCTACCGTGTGTGGCGGCGCCTTGTCTCGAGAACCAACGCTATGGCGCACGGGAGATCTGGACCCAAATCAAGGGAGGCATGCACATGTCAAAGTACGTGGGTACCTTTGTACTCGCCCTGTTTCTCGTCACCGGGCTCGTGAGTGCCGAGCCGGGTGATGCATGGCTAGAGATTCATCCGGGTGTCTGGCAAGTCGAAGAGAACACCCGCAGCACCATCGTCGCCGACGGTGTCGATGCGCTGCCGTGGATCCGCGCCCACTTCGAGCATCGCACCACCGTGCTGCTCGAGCGTTATCTCGCCGAGCCGTCGAACGAGCTGTGGAACGCCGTCACCAACACGGTCACCCATGCCAAAGAAGCCGAGCAACTCCTCGAGGCTGGCGGACCCGAGCTCGCGACCCGTGCCGCGGTGCAAACCGTCAACGCCAACGCTCTCTGGGGTCGTTGGATTTTCTGGGCGTTTGCGTCCGCCGCTTACGAAGATAAGTCCGTCTCGGCCGACATCGACAACCAAGCCACGGCGATCGTCGTCGGCGCGCCGGACGGCGGCCCCCATACGTGT
>JBCDBH010000410.1:0-5220 GCA_039184055.1 Acidobacteriota bacterium | reverse complement strand
CTCAAAACCGGTGCCGACGACTACATGGTCAAGCCTTTCGATCTCGCCGAGCTGCTCGCCCGTGTCGAGGTCCTCTTGCGGCGTCAAGACTGGAGCGCCGAGCCCTCCGACACCTCGAACGCCAACGGTCGCCTGACCTTCGGCGAGTTCTGGATCGACTTCGCGACTTGGGAGGCGAGCACCCGTCAGGGTATTGTCGAGCTGTCGCGCAAGGAGGTCGCGGTGATGCAGGTCTTCGCCGAGAAGCCCAACCAGGTGGTGACCCGACGCGAATTGCTCGACCGTGTGTGGGAGCTTCCCAACCACCCCAACACGCGGGTGGTCGACAACGT
Source organism: Acidobacteriota bacterium (assembly GCA_039184055.1). Taxonomy (GTDB): domain Bacteria; phylum Acidobacteriota; class Thermoanaerobaculia; order Multivoradales; family J023; genus JBCDBH01. The sequence continues at coordinate 4,888 of JBCDBH010000410.1, read as the reverse complement.
CATCGTCGCGTTACGCAAAGCCTTCGAGGAAACCAGCTGGCGCCCTCGCTTCATCCATAGCGTCCGGGGCGTCGGATACCGCTTCACACCTTGAGCCGCCGTCCAGGCGACACCCTTCACCCGAGGATTCCCCCATGAGCAAATACGTCTTCGCAGCCCTTTTTCTGATGACCGCCAGCGTCGCCACGGCGCAAATCGACTGCGACACCCAGATGTTCGCCCTGTCGACCAGCGGCGAGATCTTCAGCATCGACCTCGCCACCGGCAACCTGACCAGTCTCGGCAACCTGCCCAGCACCGCCACCGAGATCGAAGCCTCCGGTGGCGCCAGCGACCTGGTGTGGGCCGACTCGTCGATCAACAGCGACGACACCTGGACCGCCGATCCGACCAATGGCTTCGCGGTGATCAACACCTTCACCGGACCCACCGGCGCGCTCACCGGTCTCGAATTCGCCAACGGCATCCTCTACGGGACCCGCAGCACCAGCGCCATGGGCGGCAGCACGCTCGGTACCGTGAACACCACCACCGGCGCCTTCACCGCGATCGGCGCCACCGGTCGTAACGAGCCGATCTCCGGGCTCGCCTACGACACGAACACGGGCACGATGTATGGCGTCACCGCCGGCGGTGGCGTCGCCGATCTCGTCACCCTCGACCTCGTCACCGGTACCGCCACCATCGTCGAATCGACCGGCACCACCTTCATCGGCAGCATCGAATTCGCGCCCAACGGCACGCTTTACGGCGTCACCACGAGCAGTGCAAACAACAACAGCCAATCGTTGATCACCATCGACACCACCACCGCCGTGGTGACCGGCGTCGGCTTCAGCGGCGCCTCGATGTCGGGTCTGACCTCGTGCGTGCCGCCGCTCTTCGCGGACGGCTTCGAGTCGGGCGACACCTCCGCCTGGTCACAAACCGTCGACTGATCTCGACGAAGCGGTTGGGGTCCGCCCGGTACGGGCCTACATTCCCTGATCGAGGTCTAGCGACAGCAGACATCCAGCGACTGAAAAAGGCGGGCCTCGTGCCCGCTTTTTGTTTGGATCACCCTTTATGTGGGACGAATCGTCCTTTTTCATTGACCGCGCGACCTTTGATCAGGGTACACTGATCGCGCGATGACCGTGACCACCCGCACCACTACGACGACTACCACTACCCAGACCACTCCCGAAAGGGTGCGGTCCGGCCTAGCCATCGTCTAGCTACGTGCACATTTGGACCCGCGCCCTCCGGTGCGGGTCCTGCGTGGACCGACCGGTCAGGCGTGGGGGAGGAGATCCCCGACATGCCGCTTTCGCCCAGCCCCGTCGATCGTTCCCTTAGCGCGCCGCCGCTTTTCCGATCGCCCCAACCCTTCGCAACTGCCCGTGCCCCGGCTTCGATCGCCAATATCGGCGTCGGCTTCGACGTGCTCGGCCATTCCTTCGATGCGCTCCATGACCGGGTCCGCGTCCGTCGGATCGACGAGCGTCGGGTCACCGTCAAAGCCATTCATTCGATGTCGGCGACGTGCGTCGATGTTGCCAAGATCCCGCTCGATGCGGAACGCAACACCGCCGCCCGCGCCGTCGACGAGCTGTGTCGAGGTCGCAATCTACGCTTCGGCTTCGAAATCGAGATCGACAAAGGCATTCCGCTCGCCGCCGGGCTCGGTGGCTCGGCCGCGTCAGCGGTGGCTGCGGTGGTCGCGGCGGCCGAGCTGGTGGACGATGTCGTGCCCGAAGACGAGCTCTACCATTGCGCGCTCGTCGGCGAAGCCGCCGCCAGCGGCGCCCAGCATGGCGACAACGTCGCCGCGTCGCTACGGGGTGGCTTGGTGAGCGTCGGCGCGGGTGGCATGTGCTCGCTGGCGTTGCCGGACGGCATCCACGTCGTGGTCGTACGCCCGGATTGCCAACTGCCGACCAAAGAAGCCCGCGCCGCGCTGAGCGAGTCGGTGGGTCTGCACACCCACGTCTCGCAAAGCTCGCGTCTGCTCACCTTCGCACTCGGTTGCGAACGTGACGATCTCGACCTGATCCGCGCCAGCTTTGGCGACGAAGTAGCCGAACCGGCCCGGGCGCGCTACCTGCCGCATCTCGAAACCGCACGTCACGCCGCGCTCGATCATGGCGCCCTAGGCGCCGGGATCTCGGGCGCCGGGCCGAGCGTCTTCGCTTGGTTTCCACCGCACAGCGAGCCGAACCGAGGTGCCGTGGCGATGGCGGCGGCGGTCGAACAGGCCGGCTACGCCGCGACGATTTTCGAAGCTCGCCTCTCCGGCCAAGGCGCGAAGGTGGTGTCATGAAAATGATCAGCACGCGTGGCAACGCGACCCGCTTTTCGATCTCCGAAGCGATCCGTCGCGGTCTGGCGCCGGACGGTGGTCTCTTCGTCCCGGAACGACTCCCCCACATCGACCCGCGAGCCGTGCTCGACGCGCCCGACATGCCTACCGTCGCGGCCAGAGTGCTGGCGCCCTGGTTTGTCGATGATCCGCTCGTCGAACATCTGGAGACGATCTGTCGCGAGGTCTTCACCCTGCCCGTGCCGCTGGTCGATGATCCGACCCCCGACGACGCGCGGCTCGAGCTCATCCACGGACCCACCGCCGCCTTCAAAGACTTCGGCGCGCGTTTTCTCGGCGCGTGTCTGCAACGTCTCGCCGATCGGCCGATCCGCGTCGTCGTCGCCACCTCGGGCGATACCGGTGCCGCCGTCGCCGCCGCGCTCGACGGTCGGGAGCGCGTCGAGGTGCACGTGCTCCATCCGCACGAACGGGTGTCGCCACGGCAGGCACACATGCTCGGCAGCTACGGCGACAACGTGCACAGCTACGCGGTGCGTGGCAGCTTCGACGATTGCCAGCGCATGGTGAAAGAGCTGCTCGGCTGCCAAGAGACCGTCGAGCGTCACAACCTCACGTCGGCGAATAGCATCAACATCGGTCGGCTTCTTCCGCAAATGGCCTACTACGCCGGGGCGGTGCGGGTGCACGGGTTGCGCGACGCGCGGCGACTGGGCTTCGTCGTCCCAACCGGCAACCTCGGCAACGCGGTCGCGGCGGTGTGGGCCAAGGCGACGGGTGTACCGATCGGCACGATCGCCCTCGCCACCAACGCCAACCGCACCATCGGCACGTTTCTCGATACCGGCGTCGTGCCCGACGCGACGGTCATCCCGACGATCGCCAACGCGATGGACGTCGCGGTACCGAGCAATTTGGAAAGGCTCAGGTGGACACACGGTAGCGACGAGAGCTGGCGGGACTGCTACCCGCACGGCAGCTACGACGATCGAGCGATTCGTGACGAGGTCGCACGTCGCCATGAGCACGACGGCGTCATCCTCTGCCCCCACACCGCGACCGCCCACGCGTTGCGGAGAGAGCTGCGCGCGGCGGGTCACGACGAGCCACTCGCCGTCGTCGCCACGGCCCATCCGGCGAAATTCGCCGAAGTGCTCGAACCCGTCGTTGGCGTGGTGCCGATGCCCCGAGTCGTCGAAGAAGCCTTGGCTCGTCCGGCCTCGCATACGGCGCTCGAACCATCGGCCAGTGTGTGGCTCGACACCATGCTCGAATCACGGCTCGAACCTGCACATCGTTGGTAGAATCAGCCCTGGGACGATCTGGAGACTTCACCCATGCATGCCTTCATCCGCGCCCGTCTCGACGACGTCGACGCCGCGCACCGCCAGGTCGAATCGATGCTCCACGCCACCTCGGTGGAGCAGCGAAGCTGGCGTCCCGAGCCCGATGCCTGGAGCATCCTCCAGGTGCTCGCCCACCTCAACGCCACCGCCGACGCCTACCATCCACGCGCCCAGCGTCTGATCGACCGGCTCCGCGCGAGGGATGAGACGCGAAGTGATGGGTATCGGCCAAGCTTGCTCGGCCGGCTCACGGTGTATTTGCTGGGCACGTCGAGCACGATCAAGCTGAAAGCCTTTGGACCGTTCACGCCCAAGACCTATGCGGGCGATGAGATCGACGAACGCTGCATCGAGCATTACCGAACTCAGCAGCTCCAGCTCCGTATCTTGCTCGAGCAGGCCGATGGTCTGAGTCTCAATCGGCTGTCGATGGCCGAGCCGGTTTCGCCGTTGCTGCGGTTGAGCCTAGGGGAAGCTTTCGAAGCGTTGACGGCGCATCAGAAGCGGCATCTCGCACAGATCGAACGGATTCGCCATCACCCACGTTTTCCGCTTTCGTAACCTCGGAGAGTCACACTATGCATAGTTTCCTCCAAGCTCGTCTCGATGATCTCGAGACGGCGCGTCGCCAGGTCGATACGCTGGTGGCGGAAACCACCGCTGAGCAACGAGCCTGGCAGCCGGAACCGACATCGTGGAGTATCGATCAGGTGCTGGCACATTTGAATGTGACCGCGGAGCAGTATCACCCGCGCGTTCAGCGGTTGATGGATCGGTTACGCTCGCGTGGTTTGACGAGCAATCGTCTGTATCGGCCGAGTCCGTTTGCGAAGCTGTTCAATTATGTGGCGGGGCCGGAAAATAATATGAAGCTGAAGGCGCCGGGGAAGTTTGTGCCGCCATCAGCGGCTCCGGATACGCTTGAGCGGTATCGAGGGCAGCAGGAGGAGCTTGGTGGGTTGATCTCGCAGGCGGATGGGTTGGATTTGAATAAGCTAAGTCTTGGGTCGCCGATTACGCCTTTGATTCGCTTTAGCTTGGGTGAGGCGTTGGAGCTTCTTTGTGTGCATCAGAAGCGGCATCTTCGGCAGGTGGAGGGGATTCGGAAGCATCCTCGGTTTCCTCCTGGTTAGGGTTGGCGGAGAAGTAGCTGAGGCTGCGAGGCTCCGCTTCGGCGATTGAGGCGGGTTCGTGATCACGTGCTCGACTGGTTTTCCAAGGACGGTCCGCTTCGCGGATT
>JBCDBH010000409.1:0-5222 GCA_039184055.1 Acidobacteriota bacterium | reverse complement strand
GGGGGGGGGCCCCGCCACCCCGGCCCCCCCCCACGAAAATATCATGAGAATTTGACGCGGAAGAAGATTGCGTACAGCACGGGAACCAGACCGAGGGTCAGGACCGTCGAGATCACCAGGCCGGCCAGGAAGGCCATCGCCATCGGACTGAACATCGGCCCGCCGGTGAGCCACAGCGGCACCAGCCCCGCGACCGTCGTTGCAGTGGTGAGAAGGATCGGGCGCAGACGTCGCTGCGAGGCTTCGAGCACCGCCTCGGCCCGACTTCGCCCGTGGTCGCGAATCTCGGTACGTATGCGGTCGAGCAACACCACGGCGTTGTTGATCACCACGCCGAAGAGCGCGATCACCCCGAGCAGCGCCATGAAACCGAAGGGATTCTGCGACACCAGCAAGCCCGATACGACCCCGACCAGGGTGAACGGCAGGGTGATCAGGACGATCAGCGGCTCGCGGATGGAGTTGAACTGCAACACCAGCAGCGACACGATGATCAAGACAGCGATCGGCATCTTGGCCTGGATCGACGCCTGGGCTTCACCCGACGATTCGACTTCTCCACCGAGCTCGAATTTATAGCCGAGCGGCCAGCTGGCCGCCTGCTCTTCGAGCCACGGCATGACCCCACCGACCACCGAAAACGGCGTTACGGTGCGATCGGCGTCAGGGTCGAGATCGGCCTGAATGGTCACCGTGCGCTGGCGATCCCGTCGCAACACCTTGGACGGTTGAAACGCCACTTCGAGCGCCGCGACCTGTTCGAGCGGCGTTCGTGCCCCGCTCGTCTGCGCCGCGACGTCGAGACCACGGAGCTGATCGATCCCGTCGGCCCGCGCTTCGCGTGATCGCAGGATGACCGGAATCAAATCGTTGCCCTCTCGATAGTCGGTCAACGCCAAACCGCTGGTGGCGGTCTGGAGCGACATCGCGATGTCGCGATTGGTGAGACCGGCGTCACGCGCTCGCGCCTCGTCGACCTCGACACGGAGCTTCTTAATCCACGCGCCCCAATCGTTGCCGACATTGATCGTCCCGGGCTGCTCATCGAGCTCGTGTTCGAGTCCTCGCGCCATCTCGAAGAGCTGGCCGACATCGTCACCGCTCAGACGGATCTCCACCGGATAGTCGAGCGGCGGACCGTTACGGAGCTTCTCGACCCGTGGCACGACGTCCGGCCAGGTGGCACGAACATAGCCCTCGATCTGCTCGATGAGCTCCGCCTGGGCGCCGTACGACGACGCGTTGGCGATCATGTAGACGTAGTTGGGGCGTGGCTGCTCGGGGTTGTACCCGAGCACGAAGCGCGGTGCCCCGCTACCGATGAAGCTCGCCCAGTTGACGACTCCCTCACGTTGCCAAACGCGATCGGTGTTGGGGAACCACGGCCGCTCCTCGTCGCTCGCCAGCTCGGCATTCAGCTCCTTGCGCATGTACGCCTCGACGTCTCGCGTCACCCGATCGGCGAATTGAAACGGCGAGCCATACGGTAGCTCGAGCGCGATGGTGAAGGTCGTCTGCTCTTTGCGTGGGAAGAAGAGCTGCGGCACGAATTGAAACGCCCACAGCGCGCTGACCAACAAGATGACGAAACCGAGCAAGGCGGCGATCGGTCGACGCAGCAGGAAGAGCAAGCGGCCGCGATACCAGCGGTAGAAGCCGCTGTCGTAGAGGTCACGAGCCGTCGATGTCGTCTGCCCGTCTTTGGGTCGCTCACCGAAGAGCACGCAGAGCAGCGGCGTCATGGTGAGCGCCAGCACCCAGGCGAGGAGCAACGCGATGGTCACCACCTCGAAAATCGCCGACGTGTACTCGCCGGTGGTCGACTCGGCGAGATAGGTCGGGAGCAACGCCGCCGCGGTGGTGAGCGACGACACCAGAAGCGGCAAACGAAGCTCGGCCGCCGCCGCGATCGCCGCCGGCACCGGTTTCTTGCCCTCACGGATCGCCACCAGGATCGACTCCGCGACCACGATGGCGCTATCGACCAGCAGACCGAGGGAGATGATCAGCGCCGCCAACGACATCTTGTTGAGCGTGATGCCGAACAAAGACATGAACACCAGCGAGCCCACCATGGTCATCGGAATCACCGCGGCGACGATGAAACCGGTACGCAGACCGAGGGTGATCAGCATCACCACCAGAACGATGCCGATGCCTTGGAGCAAGCTGACGACGAATTTGTTGACGTCACCTTCGACGTGGGTGGTTTGGTACGACACCAGGTGGAAGTCGATCCCGACCGGATAGTCGACCTTCATGGACTCGACGATGTCGAGAATCTCGGGGCCGAGCTTGGTGATCTTGCCGTCGTCGTGCATCGCCACGGCGAGGACCACCGCGGGCAGGCCGTTGTAACGGGTCTTCACGGTAGGCGGATCGACCGTGCCACGTCGTACGTCGGCGACGTCTTCGAGCGCGGCGAGCGAGCCGTCGGGCAAACGAAAGGTGGTGCGTCGGATCGCCTCGACCGTTTCGAAATTGCCCGACACCTCGAGCGCCAATCGTTCACGCGGCGTGCGCACGTCACCCGCCGGATCGAGGATGTTCTGTGCCTGCAGAATCCCGGCGAGCTGGAGCGGAGTCAGACCGAGATCGGCGAGACGAGCCTCGTCGTATTCGACGAAGATGCGTTCGTCCTGGGCTCCCAGGATCTCGACCTTGCCGACGTCGGGCAGGGCCAAGAGACGCGCCCGCACCTGCTCGGCGACCCGTTCGAGCTCGATCACTGAATAGCCGTCACCGGTGACGGCCAGGACCGTACCGAAGACGTCGCCGAAATCGTCGTTGATGAAAGGTCCGAGCGCCTCGACGGGTAAGTCGGGTCGGACGTCGTCGATCTTGTCGCGCAGCTCGGCGAAGAGCGGGTCGAGATTGGCGTATTGCTCACCGAAGTTGACTTCGATCACCGACGCCCCGGTACGCGACTCGCTGGTGACGAAATCGAGCTCGGCAATCTCTTCGATGGCTTCTTCGAGCGGATCGGTGAGCAGGAGCTCGACGCGATCCGGGCTGGCACCTGGTAGCAGGGTCGTCACCACCGCGACGCGAATCTGAAAGCCAGGATCCTCGGCGCGAGGCAGTGACGTGTAGGTGATCATGCCGGCGACAAAGAGCAAGACCAGGAAGACCAGGGTCGCGGTGCGGTTGTCGAGACTGAGACGAGTGAGATTCATCGTAGGCTCCTCGTTCCGGCTCAGAAACCGGCGATCTCGGCGAGTGGATCGTGCTCGAGCAAGCGGACTCGCTGGTCGTCTTCGAGATGCCCGACACCGGCGCTCACCACGACCTCACCGACCATCAACCCGGAGAGGATCTCGAGCCCGTCAGGCGCCAGGGCTCCGACCTCGACCGGCTGTCGCATCACCCGGCCATAGCGTGGAGCCTCGTCGATGGCGGCGGGATCGGTGGGGGTCGCGCTCTCTGTCTCGGGTCGCACCACCCAAACGAAGCGTCCGCGATCGTCGGCGCTCACCGCTTCGGCAGGCACGACGACTCGGTCGGTGGCGGCGAAAAGAAAGCTCACTTCGGCCGCCATCCCGGTGCGCAGACGCGCATCCTCGCCATCGAGTCGGACATTCACCGGAAACGAGGTCGCGCCGCTCCGTGGCGCCGCGCCGACCTCGATCACCGTAGCGGGAAAACGCGCGTCGTCGAGTGCCGTGATCCGTACCTCGACCGTCTTGTCGACCTCGATATCGGCGATCAGAGTCTCGGGCACGGCGACCTCGACCTCGAGCTCGTCACCGGTGGCGATATGAACGATCGCTTGCCCGGCCCCGACGTTTTCACCCGGTTCGGCGAGCACATCGGTGACCACCCCGCTGGCTCTCGCCCGCAGATCGGTATAGCCGAGCTGGGTGCGCGCCAACTCGACGCGCCGCTCGGCGGCGACAAGACTCGCGGCGGTGCCTTCATAGGCGGCGAGGGCGGTGTCGAGCGCGCTCTTGGCCACCGTGTCATTGGCATAGAGCGCGCGTACCCGCTGGTATTCGGTGGTGGCGTTACGGGCTCGCGCTTCGGCTTCGACGAGCGCCGCTGACGCTTCGTCGACCCGCAGACGATAGTCAGTGGGATCGAGACGAGCGATCCGCGCACCGCGACTCACTCGATCGCCGATATCGACACCGCGCTCGGCGATGCGTCCAGCGACTTGAAACGATACGACCGACTCGAGCGGTGAGGCGGTACGCCCGGTGAATAGACGAAGCTCGGCGCCATCGACCGGTAAGACTTGGAACGTACGAACCGGTCGTGGTTCGACGGTGGCGACTTCGACATCGGCGGCACCCTCACCACAGGCGGTGAGCAGCAGCGCGGCGAGAAACAGAACAAAACCAACGAAGCGTGTCATCGTGTCTCCATGAGCTGACGTAGATCGGTGGCGAACGTGTCGGCCGCCGCGTCGAGACGGTAAAACCCGCCGACGGCGCGTTGCAGCTCGAGCCAGCGGAGATAAAAGGTGTAGACGGCGTCGGCGGCGATGAGCCGCGCGACCAGCGAGGCGCTTTGCGCGTTGAGCAACGTGGTGAGGGTTTCGGCGCCTTCGCGATAGCCGTCGAGAACGATGTCGAAGGCACGTTGCGAGGCGTCGGCGGCGTCGGCCGCTTGACGGGCCGCTTCATGGGACGTTTCGAGAAATGCGAGCGCGGTACGGGCACGCTGCTCGGCGCGAGACCGCGCCAGAGCGCCCTGCTCGGTGGTCGCCTGGAGATCGAGATCGGCCTGGACCCGTTCGGCGATCCGTTCGCCACCGGTGAGAATCGGCAGCGAAGCTCGAATCGCGAGCGACCAGCGATCGTCCGGGGGATCGGGAAAGACCTCGAAGTCGCCAGGAAGCTCGATAGTCGGCGGTTCGGTGCCTTCTCCACCTTCGGCGACGTCGACCGTCCAGCTCGCGGCGAGGACCGCTTCCGGAAGGTAGAACGCCCGGTTGGCGGCATCGAGGCGGCGTTCACCAGCGGCGATCAAGGTGTCGAGCGCGGCGATTCCGGGCGACACGGCGAGAGCACGTTCGATGTGGGCATCGACGAACGGCTCGAAGAGCTCCGGATCGCCCACCGTACGAGCAAACGGAAAACCGGCCAACAGACTCGCGGGATCCTCATCGAGCAAGACGATCGAGGCATCGAGCGGACGATCGAGCAATTGCGCCAAGGCGAGCTCGGCGGCGCGAACCACCCCGTGAGCATCGACCAGAGCACGTCGATTCTGCGCCGCCT
>JBCDBH010000408.1:0-5222 GCA_039184055.1 Acidobacteriota bacterium | reverse complement strand
GCCGATGCCGCCGTGGCGATCCGCAACCCGCTGTACTACGCCGATATGTTGGTGACCACCGATGCGGCCGACGGCGCGGTCATGGGTGCGGTCGCGACCACCGCCGACACCTTGCGCGCCGCCTTGCGGGTCATCGGCGTCGATCCGCGTTATTCCGTCGTCACATCCTGCTTTTTGATGGTTTTGGGTAACGGTCGCGTCCTCGTGTACGCCGATTGTGGTGTGTTGCCCGTACCCGATGCTGAACAACTCGCCGATGTGGCGATGCAGGCCGCGGCGGCCTATCGCCTTTTTGTCGGCGGCACGCCACGGGTGGCGCTGCTGTCGTTTTCGACCCGTGGCAGCGCGATGCACGAGCGTGTCGTGCCCGTTCAGCGCGCGGTCGAGCATCTGCGCGAGCGAGAGGTCGATTTCCCCTTCGACGGTGAGCTCCAGGGTGATGCTGCTCTGGTGCCGGACGTGGCGCGGCGCAAGGCGCCCGACAGTCCGCTCGGGGGCGATGCCAACGTCTTAATATTCCCGGATTTGAATTCCGGTAATATCGCCTACAAATTGACCGAGCGTTTAGCGGGAGCACGTGCCATCGGGCCTCTTCTTCGAGGGCTTGCCCGACCCGTGCACGATCTTTCCCGTGGTTGCTCGGCTGACGACATCGTCGACACCATGGCGATCACCGCGCTCGAAGCGGCGAACCGTCCATGAAACCGATAGCGAGCACAGCCATGAAAGTACTCGACCCATGAAAGTCCTGGTCCTCGGCTCGGGCGCCCGTGAGCACGCATTGTGTTGGAAGCTGAAACAGAGTCCACGCGTGACCGATCTTTACTGTGCCCCCGGCAATCCGGGGATCGCGGCGGTTGCCGACCGAGTTCCGATCGCCGTTGACGAAGTGCACCAGATCGCCAGCTTCGCGGGTGATTTAGGGATCGATCTCGTGATCGTCGGTCCCGAGCTGCCGTTGACGCTCGGTATCGTGGACGAGCTGCAGCAGCGTGGCGTCGCGGTCTTCGGACCGACCCGTCAGGCGGCCGAGCTCGAAGGGAGCAAGATCTTCGCCAAGGAGTTCATGCGTCGTCATGGTATTCCGACCGGTGCTTTCTTCGTCGCCCACGATCGCGACGAGGCGGCACGTCACGCCGCCGAGCTCGGTTTTCCGGTGGTGCTCAAGGCAGATGGTTTGGCGGCCGGCAAAGGCGTGACGATCGCCAAGGACGCCACCGAGCTCGAAGCGCAGCTCGACACCTTTTTTGTCGACCGTCGCTTCGGCTCGGCCGCCGACCGGGTGGTGGTGGAGGAGTTTCTCGAGGGCGAGGAGATTTCCTTCATCGGTGTGTCCGACGGCGAACGCCTCTTGCCGCTCGCGACCAGCAAGGATTACAAGCGATTGCTCGACGACGACGGCGGGCCCAATACGGGTGGCATGGGTGCCCACTCCCCCGCCGGTGTGCTCGAACGTGGGGTCGGAGCCCAGATTCTCGACCAAGTCATGCATCCGGTGGTCCACGGTATGGCCGAGGAGAATCGACCGTTCCGTGGCTTTCTCTACGCTGGTCTCATGCTCACCGCCGAGGGTCCCAAGGTGCTCGAATTCAACGTGCGGCTCGGTGACCCCGAGGCCCAACCCCTGCTCATGCGTCTCGACGATGATCTGGCCACGGTGCTCGCGACGGGTGCCAATGGCCGCTTCGAGACGACTCGACTCCACTTCAAGAAAGAGGCCGCGGCGTGTGTCGTCTTGGCGAGTCGGGGGTATCCCGAGAAGCCGATCAAAGGCGAGCCCATCCATGGAGTCGATCGTCTCGCGCCCATCGAGGGCATCGAGGTCTTCCATGCCGGGACCACCGAGAAGGACGGCCAGTTGATCAGCGCGGGTGGACGGGTGTTGTCCGTTTGCGCCACCGGTCCACACCTTCGGGACGCGTTGAAACGCGCCTATGCGGCGGCCAATGAAATCGTCTGGCCGAGCAAAATCATGCGTTTCGACATCGGTCGCCGGGTCGTCGCGCCGTCGGCGGAGGGTTGACGAGCTCGAGCTCGTTTGACGTCACCCCGTGGGCGCGGGGATACTGAAGTCGGGCGGCGAGAGCCGTTCGACATCGGTGGACGTGAAGTCCGCCTGAGCGGAAACAACGTCAGACAAGAAGGGAAGTGATCCGTATGGCCGGTTGCGCCGGTTGTGCGTTCAAAGGCATGTCCACCGCCGTCGAAGATACCTTCGTCGGCGTTCGTTTCGGGGAAGAAACCAATCCCACCCTGTGTCGCACGGGTCGCGAGATCTTCGCTCGTGGCGACGAAGTCGTGGTCGAGCTCGATCATGGACCCGCCTTCGGTCGAGTCGAGCTGTCGCCGATGCCGGTATTCAAGCCGTGTCAGAAGTCGAGCGCTCGCCGGATCTTGCGGCGCGCCAACCAGACCGACCACCGAGCTCAGGAACGCAAGATCAAAAACGAGCTGGTCGCCAAGCGTTTCTGTCGCGAACGGGCACGTGGGCTCGATTTGCAGATGAAGGTGTCGCGAGTCGATTTCTCGCTCAACGCCAAACACGCCACGTTCTATTTCACCGCCAATGGTCGCGTCGACTTTCGCCAGTTGGTCCGTGATCTCGCGCAGCGGTTTTCCTGTCGCGTGAAGATGGTTCAAGTCGGGGCGCGAGACGAGGCCGCGCTGCTCGGGGGCGTCGGGATGTGCGGCAAGACCTTGTGCTGCTCGACCTGGCTCAAGGACTTCAGACCGATCTCGATCCAGATGGCGAAGCGTCAGAATCTCAGTCTCAATCCGTCGAAAATATCGGGTCAATGTGGCCGGCTGTTGTGCTGTCTCGCCTATGAAGACGATCAATACAAACGCGTCAAGCGTCCCAAGAGGGAGACTCCTCCATCATGAGTAACCGCAAGTTGATCCGGCCCGATACCGACGATCGCGTCGGTACCAGCCGTGGCGCGCGTCGCAAGCAGGTGCCACCCGAGCAGACCAATGCCGAGGAGTTCTATTACCTCAAACAGATGCAGGCCAAAACGCCAATGGTCGTGATGCTGACCAACGACGAAGAGCTGCGTGGTTGGATCGAGTGGTACGACAAATCGGCGATCAAGCTCAACCGCAACGACGGGCCGAACGTGCTCATTCCCAAGCACAATATTCGCTACATGTTCAAGGAAGAGGAGCTCAAGCGCGTCCGTCGTCGTGATCGGTAGCACGGTTTCAGAATGGTAGATTTGCATTCCGGAACATGTTGTTCCGGGTCGTTCGTTCCCACAGGAGAGCCAACCCATGTCGATCGAGCAGCACCATGGCGTGTGACGACAGCATCAACTCGACGTGTCCCTGCTGTGGCGCTGACTTGGTTATCGACCCCGCGACCGGGCACGTATTGTCGTATCGTGAGGTCGAAAAGCCGATTGCCGGTGGCAAAGACTTCGACAGCTTGCTCGCCGGTATCGACGATGCCAAGAATCAGGCTGGACAGATTTTCGATCGTGAGATGTCGGCGCTCAAAGACCGTGACCGCTTGCTCGAAGCGAAATTTCGTGAAGCGATGAAACGCGCCGAAGAAGACGACGACGACACACCGCCACAACGGCCGTTCGATTTCGACTGATCGACCATGGCCGACACCGTCGTCCGTGCCGATGATCCGGGAGTCGTTCCCGGTCGGTATTGGCACCACCTGGACGATGGTCGCATTCAATGTGATGTCTGCCCGCGATTTTGCCGTCTGCGCGACGGTCAGCGTGGATTGTGTTTTGTCCGCGCGCGCGTAGGGGAGCAGATCGTTCTCACCACATGGGGACGATCGAGCGGTTTTTGCATCGATCCGATCGAGAAGAAACCACTCAACCACTTCTATCCCGGTACGCCGGTGCTGTCGTTTGGCACCGCGGGCTGCAATTTGGCGTGCACGTTCTGTCAGAACTGGGACATCAGCAAGAGTCGTGAGATCGACACGCTCGCCGATCGAGCCGATCCCGAGACGTTGACCCGCGCCGCGCTCGCCACGGGTTGTCGAAGCATCGCCTTCACCTACAACGATCCGGTGATTTTTCTCGAATACGCGGTCGATGTCGCCAAGGCGTGTCGCGCCGAGGGTATCCATACCGTGGCCGTCACTGCTGGGGAGATCTGCGCTGAGCCACGGGAAGAGTTCTTCGCGGTGATGGACGCCGCGAACGTCGACCTCAAGGCTTTCACCGAGCGGTTCTATCGTCAGATCTGTGGCGCGTCGCTCGAGCCGGTTCTCGACACCCTTCGCTACCTCGTGCACGAAACGGACGTCTGGGTCGAGCTGACGACGCTGCTGATCCCGGACGAGAACGACAGTAGCGATGAGATCGACAAAATGACTCAATGGGTGGTGCGCGAGCTCGGGCCCGACGTGCCGATGCATTTCACGGCTTTTCATCCCGATTACAAAATGCTCGACAAGAAGCCGACACCACCTGCCACCTTGAGACGGGCGCGTCGGATCGCGCTAGCCAACGGTGTGCGGTACGCCTACACCGGCAATGTGCACGATGAAGAAGGTGACACCACTCGTTGCCATGGCTGTGGCAGCGTCGTCATCGGTCGTGATTGGTACCGTTTGACCGCTTGGAACCTTTCTGACAGCGGGCATTGCCTAGATTGTGGGACCCTCTGTGCTGGCCGGTTCGAGGGGCCACCGGGAACGTGGGGAGCGAAGCGGCAGCCGATTCGCCTTTCGAGTTGGTTGTAGAGCTGTCGTGCTGACGGCCTCCCACGGGGCGGCTCCTCGCGAGCTGCGGTGGCTCTTTTTCCGCCCCACGCGCACGGGACGCCGGGCGCGTCGAAAACTCGCTTACGCTCAGACAGTTCGCCGCGCTTTTTCCGTCGTCCCGCACGCGTGGGACGGGAGCGACCGATGCTCACTCCCAGCCGCCCCGTGGGTGGCCTCACCAGTTGGAGTTTCACGACCCATCTGAACTACACAATCGAGCAGGTCTTCTCTTTTTCGACGAAGAAGCGAGCGAGGTTCAATTGGTAGGAGAAAGTTGAGGTCGTTCGTGGGTCGAGTCCCAGAGCGAACATCATCGGCTCCCGGCCCGCGGGCGTGCGCGGGCGGAAAAGACCGCCGAACTGTCTGAGCGAAGCGAGTTTTCGGCGGTCCCGCCCGCGTGCGTTCACGGGACGGAAAAAGAGCCGATGCCGTTCGCGAGGGACTCGACCCACGAACGGCCGTCAGCACGCCAGCCTGCTAACACTCGTGT
>JBCDBH010000407.1:0-5233 GCA_039184055.1 Acidobacteriota bacterium | reverse complement strand
CGCGGAAACGAGGCTGACTGGGTCATCGATTTTCCTCTTTCAAGCGCTGCCTTCTTCGGTGAGTAGAGGGCACAAACATGGAAAACTGGCCCATCGAGGCTCAAAGGTAGAAAAGCACGTCCCGCCGCTCTTCCTTGAAGGCCATCTCCGCTCCCTCCCAAGACGCGATCCACTCGCCAAACCCTTCGTCCGTCTCGATCGCTTCACGACATGCCGATCCACCGGTGAGCAGATCGACGGCTGGCCGATCACTCACGAATTCATCAAGTTCGGCGCGCGGCTACGGGATGACGACCCTCGGCCCGGTCTCGATGCCGCTCATCGCTTGCTCGAACGAGTGGTCGAGTTCGAACCAGAAGATTGCGACGATTAGCTAACCCTGGCCTGACTCGAGCTCGAAGAGGGAACGGAAGGGGCATGTGTAAGAGGTGTCAGCGCCGCGACCATAGCGCTGGACCTCCATCCCGATCGGGTCGATGGACACGCCGTTCTTGGCACTCTTCGGTGTCTTTAGAGCTAGTACTTCGGATCCACCACGATCTCAATATGAACAATGTCAGACCTTTCGGTACAATGAGCGACATCGTAGTCCGTGCTATTTTCTCCTTTCAGATCTACGCTACTATCTTTGTCTTTCAGACCGAAGCCTGTTAGTCGGCGGTCGAAGAACGCTAGCAGGCCGTCAAGATGTTTGTTAGCGGCTACTTGAACATCTTTCTTTTTGGGTGAAATGACTTTGATAAGTGCAACAGTCTGCCTTTTTTCTATATCCTGAGGAACTTGAAAGCCGTTGGTGTGACGACTATGCTGGGCGTGTAGATGGTGATTTTCCTTCTCTGACTTCAGCGTGTATGTTCGTTCACCATCGGAGAGTTCATAGATTTCATATTTGATTCCAAGTTTCTCTCTTTCCTTCTCGATCTTATCGTCCGGTACGCTCCTGGGCAGCCTATTTTCATTTTTCAAACTAATTTTATATATTACCCATAGTCGCCTCGTTCCTAAGATGATCTGATTCTTGCGGCATGAGAAATCGTCGATAAAGCCAAATGCATTGTCTAGACGTGAGTTGGCGAATTCGATGTGCATAATGTTGATATAAGTCATACTCCCTCCTCGTGCTCAATGGACATCGTGCTGACGGTTCACAAGAGAAGCGCAGAATCGTCCGCAACAGGACCATCGATTTGGTCACTGATTTCTGGTCAATTCGTCTAGCTTGATCGCGGCAAGGAGCAAGACGCGAAACTTGATCGCAACACGCCGAACCACCGGTGAGGAGATCGATGGCCGGTCGGCGGCTTGAAGTAGGTGGGGTGGCGGTGATGCCGGTGTGGTCAACGAGGGCGGCGAGATAGGGCAGGTCGATGCCGGGAGGGGATCCACCACCTCAGGTCTTTGCATGTCACGAGGTATCGCGGTTCACCAGCTACAAGTACAACAACACGTCCCGCCGTTCTTCCTTGAAGGTCATCTCCGCTTCCTCCCACGACGCGATCCACTCCTCGAGCCCTTCGCCCGTCTCGATCGCTTCACGACACGCCGATCCACCGGTGAGTAGGTCGATAGCGGGTCGGTCGCTGACGAATTCATAGGGTTCGGCGCGCCAGGCGAAAACGTCGGGCGTGAGTCGGGCGATGGTGGCGAGGAGGTGGATGCCGAAGCGGTAGGGCTGGAAGATGGCGGGCTCGGTGACGACGAGCTCGACGCCGCCACACACTTCGCCGGCGTGTTTTTGAAATTGCGGCTTGAAGTAGGTGGGGATGGCTGTGACGCCGGGATGGTCGACGAGGGCGGCGGCGAGCCGGGGTGGGTCGATGCCGGGGGCGCCGATGAGCTGGAAGGGGCGGGTGGTGCCGCGACCTTCGGAGAGGGTGGTGGCTTCGATCAAACACCCACCTGGGTAGAGCTGGGCGGTGGTGTAGGTGGGCATGTTGGGTGAAGGCGCGATCCACGGGCGGTGGGTGGCGGGCCAGGCATGGGCGCGACGCCAGCCACGCACGGCGAGGCAGAGCAGCCCTGATGTGTCCCAATGACGACGTTTGGCTTCGAGCATGGTGAGCTCGGCGAGGGTGAGGCCGTGACGAACGGGGGTGTCGAAGGCGCCGACGAAGGAGTGGTAGGCGGCGCCGACTCCGATGCCTTCGACGATGTCGCCACCGAGGGGGTTGGGGCGGTCGAGCACCCAGACTTCGACGCCCTGTTCGAGCGCGACTTCGGCGGCCCAGATGGCGGTGGCGATGTAGGTGTAGTAGCGACTGCCGACGTCTTGAAGGTCGATCACCAGCAGGTCGAGACCGGTGAAGGCGCTGGGGTCGGGACGCAGGGTGTGCTCGCCATCGCCGTAGAGCGACAGGATGGGCACACCGGTCCACGGGTCGCGATGGTCGCGCGAGGCGACCATGTCTTGTTCGACGCCGTAGTAGCCGTGCTCGGGTCCGAAGAGAGCGGTCGGCGGGTAGCCCGCCGCGCGCAGCGCGAGGTGGAGGGGAATCTGACGCGCGGTGACCGAGGCGCCGTGGGCGAGCAGGCCGTATTGCCGACCGGCGAGACGACGACTCGAGACGAGCAGACGATCGGCTCCGGTTTCGATGATCATGCGCGCTCCCAACGACCGCTTTTGCCCCCGCTCTTGCGTTCGAGCCGCAGGTCGGTGATCACGGCGCCGCGATCGACCGCTTTGACCATGTCGTAAAGGGTGAGGGCGGCTTGGGCACAGGCTTGCAGGGCTTCCATTTCGGCTCCGGTTTTGGCGGTGACGATGATGCGGCTTTCGATCCGCACGCCGCCTTCGCAGGGCTCGATGGCGATCTCGACCTGTTCGAGCGGCAGGGTGTGACAGAGCGGAATCAGCTCGTCGACGCGCTTGGCGGCTTGAATGCCGGCGATCCGTGCCACCGCGATGGCGTCGCCTTTGGGGAGGGAGTCGAGCCGCGCGACGGTGTTTGGGTCGAGCTTCACGCGACACGAAGCGACGGCTTCACGACGGGTGACGGCTTTGGCCGAGACGTCGACCATGGTGGCGCGTCCCTGTTCGTCGAGATGGCTGAGATCGCTCTGCTGATCGGTCATCGGTCGACTCCTCGAGTCGGATCGTTGGGTGAGGTCGAGGCGGCTGGGGAATCGAGATCGTCGTGCCAATACAAACGACGCAGCCAGGCCGGTGAGGCGCCGAGGTAGTAGAGCAGAACGATCCACCAATTGAGCAGGATACGACGCAGACGACCGTCGCGCAGAAAGCGGCGCGCCGAGGCCAGCACCGGACCGTCGAGAACCTGGAGACGATGCTTGGCGCGTTTGAGACGACGCAGCAAGATGATTTCTTCGAGCAGGGGCACGTCGGGAAAGCCACCGTGCTGTTCGAAGACCTCACGTCGGGTGAAGATCGCCTGATCGCCCACCGGGATTCTCGACGTTCGCGTGCGCAGGTTGATGAACCGGCTGTAGAGCGCCAGGAGACGGCTCGAATCGTCGAGTCGTAGATCGAAACAGCCGATATCGGTTGCTTCGTCGTCGAGGGTGCTCGCGACCTGCTCATAGGCGCCGTCGGGAAGATGCGTGTCGGCGTGCAGGAAGAGCAAGATGTCGCCGGTGGCGATCTCGGCGCCAGCGTTCATCTGCGAGGCCCGGCCGCGTGGCGCGATCAGGACCTGGGCCGTGTCGGGGTCGAGGTGGGCGATGGTGGATCCGCCCGGGTCGCCATCCACGACGATGATCTCGGCGTCGTCTCCGAGCGCGGCGACGATGTCGCGGATTGCCACCCCTTCGCGCCACACCGGAATCACCACCGAGATCCGCGATGTCATTCGTCGTCCGTGAAGCGTCGCATCAGGCGTGGCACCTGAGACACCAGCACCACCAAGATGATCGGGATGATCATCGCCGTCCAACCCTCGGTGAGGCTGGAACCGAGATACACGAAGACAAAGCTGAAGATGCAATTGGTGAGAAAGGTGGCGAGCGTGAAATCCCACAGCCGCGCCGAGCGCACCAGACCGGCGGCATAGCTCACGAACATGTAGTGGAGCATGAGCGAGCGAATGATGAAGAAGGCGAGGAAGCCGTGTTTCTCCACCAGGCTCTCGACTTTGCCCACCAAAGGTCCGGCTTTTTCGCGTTTGGCCAGCCACTCGGAGAGACCCGTCCCGAAAAAGCGGCTGATCAAGAAGGCGAGCGCCGCCGCGATCGTTGCCGCAGTCACCACCACGGTAGTGCCTAGAACCTTGCCGAAAAGCGTGCCGGCGAGCACGGTGAGCACCGATACCGGCGCCAGCAGCATGGCGGCGATGAAGTAGAGCAGGCCATAGGCGATCGGCGCCCAGGGGCCGAACGCTTCCATCTGTCCTTCGATCCAATCACGCGACAAATAGGTGTCGAGTGGAAGCCATTGCACCGCCACGATGATGACGATGATCACGACCAGAAAAATCAATCCGCGTTTGAGTTGGCTGCTCACAGGTCACGCTCCTCCCGACCTATAGGTCCATGGATGCACCCTCGCGAAGTCGTCGCGGGAGCATTCGCCATTACGATGTCGGGCGTCGATCGGATTGTATGCCGAGTCGGAGCGGGATGCACAGAAGACGCGTCATGACGTCTTCACGGGAGAGAAAGCTCGTGCGAGGCGGGGAAGGGGAGGCAGGAACGAACGGGTGGCGGCAACGGGCCCACGGAGCGCGGGCCCGCCGACTATCAGAATTAGTTGAGCCGCTCTTTGAGCTCTTTTCCGGGCTTGAATTTCGCGTTGCGACTCGCCGGAATCTGGATGGGTTCACCGGTCTTCGGGTTGCGACCTTCGCGAGCGGCACGCTCCGCGACGGTGAAACTACCGAAACCCGAGATCGAAACGCGCTCACCCTGCTCTAGGGTGGTTCCGATGCTGTCGAAGATGCTGTCGAAAACGTCGGCAACCTGCCGCTTGGTGAGTCCCTCGACCTGATTCGCTACGTGATCAACGATGTCAGCTTTGCCAGCCATCTCGCCTCCTTCACTACTGTTCTTGGTCTCGCCTGGTCTTTGTTTTGCTCTCGAGGTCTAGATCGCCCGTCGAGAACACGAACCGCCTATCGCGAGAGATTTGGATGTCATCGACCGGGTACAAACGGGGTCAGGAAAGACCCTCGTTCAGCTCCACTCGAAGGAGCCCCTCCACGGGAAGCCTTCATAGATTCCCCTCGGCCGGCCCGGGCCGAGGAACGATACGGGAACCATCGACGGGTGTCAATACAGCCGT
>JBCDBH010000406.1:0-5258 GCA_039184055.1 Acidobacteriota bacterium | reverse complement strand
CTGCGTTTTCGCGCCGAGGACACTGCGGAGGAGAGCCGTGTCGCCCCCGAGCTTCAGCCGATCCTCGAAGCCCTGGTCATGCTTCGTCGGCTTCATCTGCGGCGCAATCGGCGACCGATCGTCGAGACGGTTCGCGAGCTGCTCGCCGCCACCCGCGCCCACGCCGGTTTCGCGCTCTACCCGGCGGGCAATCAAGTGCTCGCCAACGTGCAGCGGATTTGCGACCTGGCGCGGGGCTTCGAAATGCGGGGCGGCTTGTCGTTTCGCGGCTTTGTCGAACAGCTCACCGCCGAAGCCGAGCGTCCGGGCAGCGGTCACGCGCCGGTGCTCGAAGAAGGCGCCGACGGCGTGCGAATGATGACCGTGCACGCCGCCAAGGGTCTCGAATTCCCCGTCGTCGTGCTCGCCGATCCGACCTGTCGTCTACACACCGAGCAACCGGGGCAACACGTCGATCCCGAGCGCAGCCTGGCGGCGATCCGCCTGCTCGGTCTGACCCCGCACGAGCTTCGTGAAAACGCCGAACGCGAATCCGAGCGGGATCGCGCCGAGGCGGTGCGGCTCGCCTACGTCGCCGCCACCCGGGCGCGGGATCTCCTGGTGGTGCCCGCGGTGGGTGACGAGCCCTACGCCAACGGCTGGCTCGAACCGCTCTACCCGGCGCTTTACCCGAGCAAAGAAACGTGGCGTGAGCCCATCGAGCGTCGTCCTGAATTTGGTTCGAGCAGCGTGCTTCAACGACCCCAGAGCTTCGACGGCGAGGCCGATTTCTCGGTCCATCCCGGAACCCACGAAAGCACCGCCGGCAACCGCGTGCTGTGGTGGGATCCGGCGGTGTTGAAACCCGTCGAGCGCGGGCCCCAAGGCGTCGAAGGCGTCGACCTCTTACGAGAAGACGGCGCCGCCGCCGAGCAAGGCATTCGGAAATATCGTCGCTGGAAAGACCGCCATCGTCTGGTGATCGAAGAAGGCTCGAAGCCCAGCTTCGCCGTCGCGGCGGTCAGCACCACCGACCGCGAAGCCCCCGACGCCTGGGCGCTCGACGTCCAGGTCGAGGCGCTCGACAAAGCCCCGGGGCGTCCGTCGGGCAAGCGCTTCGGCACCCTGGTGCACACCGTGCTCCGTGACGTGCCGCTCGACGGTGACGAAAGCACCACGCGGGATCTGCTCGTCATGCACGGCAAACCGCTCGCCGCCACCATCGACGACATCGAAGCCGCCGCCGACGCCGTGGTGGCGACCCTCGCCCATCCGCTCATGCGTCGCGCCGCACGGGCCGAGCGTCTGCATCGCGAAGCGCCGTTCATCCTGCCGCTCGACGACGGCACCCTGATCGAAGGCGTGATCGATCTGGTCTTTCGTGACGGCGACGGCTGGGTGGTGATCGACTTCAAGACCGACGCCAACGTCGAAGGGCTGGTGGACAGCTACCGGCAACAGGTCGCCTGGTACGTCACCGCGATCAAAGCGCAGACCGATGAGCCGGTGCGGGGCGTCCTGCTCTCGATCTAGCCCACATGTCTCACCAGCCCGTCGGCTGCAGCGCGGAAACGCACGCAATCTCTGGGCGTGCTCGCTCTTAGCCAGCCAATCTTGCGTCTTTTTCGAGGCTCCTCCGTCTAGCTTGTCGACAGACGAGTTCCACCTCGGCACATAGGAGCCAGCCATGACGCAACACACGGCAATTGACAGCAACCCTCTCCCGATCGCGATCATCGGGGCCGGTCCGATCGGCCTTGCGACCGCGGCCAACCTCGTCGAACACGGCTTGACGCCGCTCCTTCTCGAAGCAGGGCCCCGTGTCGCCTCCAGCATGTGGAACTGGCGCCACGTACGACTTTTTACCCCTTGGTCTTTCCTGATCGATGCTCCGAGTCGACGTCTCCTCGAAGCACACGCCGATTGGCGGGCTCCGGATCCGGACGACGTGCCCTTCGCGAAAGAGCTCGTCGAGCAGTTCTTGGATCCGCTCGCGGCCCTCGATGGAATCGCCCAGCACGTCCGTCTTCAGCACAAGGTGACGGCGGTGACCCGGTACGGCCATGACCGCATGAAGAACGGTGAGCGTGACCAGAAACCGTTTCTCATCGTCACCGAGACGCCCGACGGGCCGCGTCGTTTCCTGGCGAAGGCGGTCATCGACGCGTCGGGTACGTGGACCACCCCGAACCCGCTCGGCGCTGGCGGCGTACCGGCCGACGGCGAAGCGAGGTTCCGAGACCATATTCGTTACGGCATGCCAGACGTGCTGGGACGAGAGCGCGAGCGTTACGTCGGCAAGCGCACGCTCGTCGTAGGATCCGGCCACTCGGCGATCGGATCCGTTCTCAGCCTGGTCACTCTCGCCCGGAACGAGCGCGAAACGATGGTCGCGTGGGCGGTTCGCAAGACGGACCCGCGGAAGCTCTGGGGTGGTGGCAAAACCGACGACATCGCCGAACGAGGCAAGCTGGGCACCCTGGTGGCCGAGGCCGTCGACAGCGGCGCGGCGACGTTGCTCACCGGCGTCTCGATCAGCGCGCTTCGCGAGCACGACGACGGCATCGAGGTCGTCGATATCGACGGCGAGGGGCAGATCGTCGTCGACGAAATCGTCGTCGCCACCGGCTCGCGACCGGACCTGAACATCCTCCGCGAGCTCCGGCTCGACCTGGATCTCGCCACGGAATCTCCGAAAGCGCTCGGACCGATGATCGATCCGAACTTCCACAGCTGCGGCACGGTCGAGCCACACGGCTTCCGCGAGCTCGCGCACCCGGAGAAGGGTTTCTTCATGGCCGGCATGAAGAGCTACGGACGTGCCCCGACTTTTCTCTTGCGTACTGGATACGAGCAGGTGCGTTCGATCGTCGCCCATCTGGCCGGCGAAGACGAATCGGCCCGGCGCATCGAGCTCACCCTTCCCGAGACCGGCGTTTGCACGACGAACCTCACTGCGGAGATGCCGGCGAATCGCTGCTGCTGACTGCGTCGGGTGAGCACAGTTGGCGTCGATTGTCGCCTTTTCCAGCGGAGGTGATCGACATGTCGAATAGCCATAAGGTGTCGGACGTAGCAAGACGAGAACTGGAGGAATGCCATGCGTCTCGTGCACGTCGTCAACATCGCCCTGATCACCCTCTACCTCGCCGCCAGCGCGGTGACCTATGTCGATCTACCCGATCGCTTTCCGACTCATTTCGGGATCGACGGCCAGCCCGATGCGTGGAGCGACAAGAGCCCGGTCATGTGGTTTCTGCTGCCCCTGATCGGCTTGGCGAGCCTGGTGGTGATGTACGGCGTCGCCAGTGCGATCACGAAATCACCCGGGTTGCTCAACATCCCGGACAAGAAGCGCTTTCTCCAGCTGCCACCCGAGCGCCAGAAGCCGGTCTTCGACAAGGTGAAGGCCATGCTCTATTGGCTCACCGCGACGATCACGGTGCTCTTCATGGCCATTCAGGTTTCGATGTGGCAGGGCGCGCATGGCGACTCGACCACCACGACGATGACGCTCACCATGGTCATCGCGCTCGGTATGACGCCCGTGTTGCTGATCGTCTTCCTCCCCGGTCTCACCAAGGAGGTCGACCAGCAGGTCAAGGCGTATCAGGCCGAAGGCGGGCAGGTGACGTGAGAATCGCGACTTCTTCACCAAGGAGACCCTCATGAGCACCTCGACCATCGAACGCGCCCGACGCTACGAGCGTCGCCGGCCGCTATCGCCGACCGCCGAAGTCTGGATATCCGTGCTCCTCACCGCGGTATACGGGGTCGCTATGGGCATGCTCCAGCCGTATGGCCTCACCCCGATCATCGTCGGTGGCGTCATCGTCCTGATCGCGCCCACCTTCGTCTTCGGCGGGTTTCAAGGTAGCTTCCGCGACGCTCTGATCAAAGCTCTGCGCAATCTCTTCATGTTCGCGCTCTTCTCCCTGTCCATGTGGGAGTTCGTCGAGCTGGCGCTCATGCTCCAACCGCACCTGCCCTTCGAACCCGAGGTCGCCCGTGGTGGAGGGATCGTGCTCGGCCTCGTCGTATTCGCGGTGATCAGTGGATTCTTGCTCAAAGACGGAGTCCAGATCGAGCGCGCCCGGCGCAAGAAACTCCTCGCCCTACTCGACAGCGACGCTCCCGACGCAGGCAAGATCCTCAACCTGCTCAAACCACAAGCTAGCGGCGACAACCCCTACGAGCTCGAAATCACCACCACCCGTCGCTACCTCGAAGGCACGATCTCGACCCCGGACTACGTCGCCGCCATGAAGCGCTACCTGGCGATCTCACCCGTGCCGATCGTCACGGGTGGGTATTGAGCTCGAAGCACGACCGCGCCATCGAAGTCCTCCGTCCTCGAGCCCAAAAAGCGAATGAGAGCCATGCACAACGTCCCGCCTTTCCGCACCCCCTTGTTCACCGACGAGGAACAGAGCATGCAGGTGTTCATCGTGCTGATCGCCACGATCATCGTGCTCGTCCCCATGTCTCCCATCACCGAACGTTCTCTCGATGAATTGGCATGGGCTGGCTTGCCCACGGTGCTCTGGCTCGCTTGGGTGCTCGGCATGGGATCGATCAAAGGCAAGCTCGACGACGCGATCAAGCTGCTCTTTCAGACACTCGTCAACACCGTCATCGGCCTCATTCCCATTGCGATTCTGCTCGGCATCCTTTTCTTTATGGGCGTGTGGTTCGCGGACACCTTCCTCTTCGCCTTCGGCATCTCACCCCTCGTCGGTCGCTGGGCGACGTCACTCCAGAACTACGTCAACGAAGCACCTAACCGACGAATCGACAAACAGCGCACGGCCCTACGCGAGCTCTTCCATCTCCACCGCCTGCCACCGACCGAGAACATCACCCCGCTTCTCGAAGCCAAGCTAGGCTCCGGAATCGACCCCTTCGTGCTCGAGCGCACCCTCACCGAGCGCTTCGTGGCCGGAGACCTCGAACGCGACGAGTATGTGGACCGGATGCGTGGCTTGTTGAACCTGAAGACGCGCTGACCAAGCAGGAACGCTCTCTACAGCAGAGACAGCTGCTCACCCACCTCGGGCTCGGGTGCACGCTCGCCCGGCCAGGGGCCGAGATCGCCGACGTCGATCCGCGCCGCGATGGCTTCGTGGACGTCGCGTGCCAGGGGTGGCACGAGTGTGTTGTCGGGGGTGTGGACCATCACGTAGGGCTCGCGTCCTTCGCGAATCCACGCCGCGATGTGCTCCGCCCATTCGGCGACGAAGGGCCGGTTGACCGACCACCCGATCCTGCGACTCATCTGT
>JBCDBH010000405.1:0-5268 GCA_039184055.1 Acidobacteriota bacterium | reverse complement strand
GGATTCTGCATCAGCAGACCGCCACCGACATCGCCATTCTCAACGCCGACGATCCCTGGGTCGTGGCGCTCGAGACGCCGGGTCATCGACGGCTCTTCTCCCTCCGTGGCCCGGTGGCGGACGGCTGCTACCTGGACGACGCGCATGTCGTCGAGATCACCGCCGAGGGTGAGCGGGTCGAGCTCTTCGCCACCGCCGATATGCATATCGAGGGGCGTCACAATCTCGCCAACGCCATGGCGGCGGCGCTGCTGGCGCGGAGTCAAGGTGTCGAGCCGGAGGCGATCGTCCGGGGTCTGGCGGCCTTCGACGGCTTGCCGCATCGTCTCGAGCGCGTCGCCGAGATCGGTGGCGTGGTCTATTGGGACGATTCCAAAGGCACCAATGTCGGGGCGACGATCGGCTCGTTGGCGGGCTTTGAAGACGGCACGGTCCATGTGATTCTGGGTGGTGATCCCAAAGATCAGGATTTCGCGCCCTTGGCACCGGTGGTCGCGGCCAAGGCACGCGCCGTGTATCTGATCGGCGAGGCGGCGCCCGCGCTGGCCGAGGTTCTCGACGACAGCACCGACATTCTCCAGGTCGAGACGCTCGACCGCGCGGTGAGCGCCGCGTCGCGGGTCGCTCGATCCGGTGAAGCGGTGGTGCTGTCACCGGCGTGCGCCAGCTTCGATCAATTCCGCAATTTCATCGCGCGAGGCCGGGCGTTTCAGGCGTTGGTGCGTGAGCTCCAGCATGGGGGGACGCATGGCGCGTAAGCTGGTCTTCGACCGCTTGCTATTCGGCGTCACCGTGCTGCTGGTCGGTCTCGGTTTGGTGATGGTGTATTCGGCGACCTCGGTGTTGGTGTCCGACTCCGGGATGCGCAATCCGCTTTTCATCAAGCAAGTGCTCGCCGCGTTGGTCGGTCTGGGCGCGATGGTCGGGATCATGCATCTCGACTATCGATGGCTGCGCCGACCCGAAGTGGTCTACAGCGTCTTCGCTGGCACCGCCGCCCTGCTCATCGCGGTGCTTTCGGCGCCCACCTTGAACAACACCAAGCGTTGGCTGTTCGTCGGTGGCGTGTCGATTCAACCTTCCGAGCTCGCGAAGCTCGCCCTGGTGCTCTATCTGGCTTATCAGATCGCCAAGAAGCGAGAGCGGCTCAACCATTGGTCGACCCTGTTGCCCTGTGGTTTGGCGACAGCGTTGTTGATCGGTCTGATTCTCGGCGGGCGTGACCTCGGTACTGCGGTGCTCCTCCTTGTGCCAGCGTTTCTGATGGTCTTTCTCGCCGGTCTTTCTTGGCGCTATCTCGCCGCGGGCGGCTTGGCTCTGCTGCCGGTTCTGGCGCTCGCCACCTGGCTCGATCCGTATCGAGTGGCGCGGCTGACGAATTTCCTGGACCCGGCCGCCGATCCGACGGGCGGTGGTTTCCAGGGGTTGCAATCGTTGATCGCCATCGGCTCGGGAGGCGTCGGTGGGCTGGGCTTGGGTGGCAGCGTCCAGAAGCTCTACTTTTTACCGTCACCGCACGCCGATTTCGTCTTCGCGATCGTCGCCGAGGAGCTCGGTTTGATCGGCGCAGTCGGTCTGGTGTCGCTGTTCGCGGTCTTCTTCTGGCGTGGCATGCGCGCCGGTCTGCGCGCGCCGGACGATTTTGGTCGCTACCTCGCCTGGGGCTGCACCCTGTTGATCGTCGTCCAGGCCTTGATCCACGTGAGCGTCACGCTCCTCCTCTTGCCGACCACCGGTGTGCCGTTGCCGTTTATTTCGCACGGCGGCACGTCTCTCATCACCACCCTGCTCGCCTGCGGGCTCATTCTGAATGTGTCGCAACATGCTTGAGCGTCGACGAGTCTTGATCAGCGGCGGCGGCACCGGAGGCCATGTCTTCCCGGGTTTGGCCGTGGCGGCGGTGTTGGAAAGCCGCGGCTGGTCGGTGGCGTGGGCCGGAGGCGAAGGTCTCGAGACTCGCTTGGTGGGTGAGAAGGGCTATCCCTTCCATCGTCTCGCCGCCAAGCCGGTGGTCGGGCGCGGCGTGCTCGGCAAGCTCCTGGCGATCCTGGTGCTGCTGCGTTCGATGGTGAGCGCGGCGTCGCTGGTCCGCAAGCTGGCGGCCCGGGTGGTGATCGGTACCGGAGGCTATGTCTCGGCACCGGCGGTGCTGGGTGCGCGGCTCACCGGGCGACCCGTGTTGCTGCTCGAGCCGAACGCCGAGGTGGGTCTGGCGAATCGCATGCTGGCGCGTTTCGCCACCGAGGCGACGGTGGCGTATCCCGCCGCGCAGGCTCATCTCAAGTGTCGTTCGGTGGTCACCGGCACCCCGGTGCGCGCGGTCTTCGCGACGATCCCCGAAGCGCTCCCGGAGGGGCCGTTTCATCTCTTGGTGCTCGGTGGCAGCCAGGGTGCGAAACAGCTCAACGTCGGCGTGCCGGCGGCGCTCGCTGCGCTCGATCTCGATGCCCTCGATCTAGACGGCGAGGACATCATCGTCACGCACCAGGCCGGGGCGCGCTGGGCGGAAGCCGTCGAAGCGAGCTATCGCCAATGGGACGACGCCGGCGCTCTCGATCACGTGTCCTGGCGGGTAACGCCGTTTCTCGACGACGTCGCCGGCGCCATGGCGGCGAGCCATTTGGTGGTGTCGCGCGCCGGCGCTTTGACGCTTGCCGAGCTGTGTGTCGCCGGGCGTCCTTCGGTGCTGGTGCCGCTCGCCGCCGCCGCCGGACATCAGCGTGGCAACGCCGCGCAGCTCGCCAGCGCCGGGGCCGCGGTGATGATCGATCAGCCGGAGATCGCCACCGAGCTAGCCCGTACCTTGACCGATCTCCACGCGGATCGTAGTCGTCTCGACGCCATGGCCGTGGCGGCGCGTCAGCTGGCGAACCCGGACGCCGCGACGGCGATCGCCGATCGTGCCGAAGCGCTCGACGAGGAGAAGCGCGCATGACCGCCGGTAGCGCCATGTTCCAGACCTTCGCCGGGCTGTCGCACGTGCATTTCCTCGGCATCGGTGGCGCCGGGATGAGCGGTATCGCCGAGGTGCTCGCCGGCTACGACGTCAAGGTGAGCGGTTGCGATCTGCGTCATAGCGAGATCACCCGTCGGCTCGAGTCGTTGGGCGTCCAGGTCTTCGAAGGGCACGACGTGGCCCATCTCGATGGAGTCGATCTGGTGGTGCGGTCGTCGGCGGTGCCGGAGGACCATATCGAGGTCCAGGCGGCTCGCGAACGGGGCATCACCGTGGTGCGCCGCGCCGAGATGCTCGGTGAGCTGATGCGGCTCAAATACGGCATCGCGGTGGCGGGCACGCACGGCAAGACCACCACGACCTCGTTGGTGGGCACCGTGCTCACCGAGGCCGGTTTGGATCCGACCGTGATCGTCGGTGGGCGGATGCGGGTCTCGGGTACCGGCGCGCGAGTCGGCAAGAGTCATCTCATGGTCGCCGAGGCCGACGAATTCGATCGCAGCTTTCTGCGCTTGATGCCGGTCATCGCCATCGTCACCAATATCGATCGGGATCATCTCGATACCTATGGCGATCTCGAGGCGATCACCGACGCGTTTCTCGACTTTGCCCGGCGGGTGCCGTTCTTCGGTCAAGCCGTGGTCTGTCTCGACGATCCCAATATCCAGGCCGTTCTGCCACGTCTCGCCGAGCATCGGGTGGTGACCTACGGGTTTTCGCCACAGGCCGAGCTCCAGGCGCGTGATTTCGAGGCCACAGCTCTAGGGTGCCGGTTCACGATGGTGAGGAACGACGAGGAGCTCGGCGAGGTTCGGTTGCCGATGCACGGTCGGCACAACGTTCAGAATGCGCTCGCCGCGGTCGCGGTGGGTCTGGCGCTCGACCTGTCCCCCGAGGTCATCGCCGCCGCCCTGGCGCGTTTCGGTGGCGTGCATCGTCGCTTCGAGCCGGTGGGAACCTGGCGGGGCGCGACGGTGATCGACGACTACGCCCACCATCCCACCGAGGTGCGGGCGGCGCTCGCCGCAGCCCGACAGGCCTTTCCGGAGGGGCGGGTGCACGCCATCTTCCAGCCGCATCTCTTCTCGCGTACCAAGGAACATGCCGAGGATTTCGGCCGCGCCTTGATGGAAGCGGATACGGCGTGGATCACGTCGATTTACGCCTCGCGCGAGCAGCCAATTCCCGGGGTGACGGGTGAGTCGGTGGTCGAGGCCGCGCGGCGTAGCGGTCATCGTCAGGTGCGTTTTTGTGGCCCTTGGGACGCGGTGCCGGAGATGTTGACGCCAGCGGTCGACGAGGGTGACGTGGTGATCACGCTCGGTGCCGGTGACATCGTTCGTTTGGCGCGTCAGCTCGCCGAGGAGGCCGCGTGAAGAGTCCGGTGACTCGCTTCGTCTTGCACCGACCCTCGTCGTCGGACGCGAGGTTGAGTCGACGAGGCGCCGACGGCCGGCCGATCGTCAAGCGTCGCCGCCGCCGTCTGCTGACCCGCATTCTGCGACCGCTGCTGGTCGTCGTGCTGGTGGTCGGTGCGCCGGTGGGCGCCACGACCTGGGCCTTGACGACGCCGCGTTTGGCGCTCGAAGAAGTGCGGATCGATATCGATCCCGAAGGCCGCGTCGCCTCGGATTGGGTGCGTTCGCAGGTCATGCCGTTGCGGGGTCATCACCTGCTGCGGCTGCCGCTCGGCGAGCTCGAAACGGCGCTCTTGTCACATCGCTGGGTGGACGCGGTGTCGTTGCGCAAGGAATTGCCGCGGCGTTTGTCGGTGCGGGTGATCGAACGTCGACCGGCGGCGTTGCTCTACGAAGACGAGCTGGTCTACCTCGATACGCGCGGGCAGCGGATCGCGCCGTTCGATCCGAGCACGGGCGAGGTCGACCTGCCAATCGTCAGAAGACGCGATCGTGACGACGAGTCGGCGCTCACCGTCGCCTTGGCTTTGATCGACGAGCTCGAACGCGTCGCGCCTCATTGGGCGGCGGGGCTCAGTGAAATCGACGTATTGGGGGCGAGCGATGCGCGGGTGGTGACCCGGGCCTTGCCCTATCCGGTGCTGCTACGAGCTGGCACCCTCGACACAAGACTCCATCGGCTTCGGCCGGTGCTCGATCAGATCGATACGCGCTATGGCGTCGTACGCGAGCTCGATCTGCGTTTTTCCGGACGCATCGTCGTGCGGCCGGTCGAAGTGGAAAGCCCCGCTTCGATCGGTGGGTCGGAGCCGCCGACCGACGACGCGGCGGCATCCTAGGTGGGAGTGCGATCATGGGTAGAGCGGAAGAATACCTAGTCGGCCTCGACATCGG
>JBCDBH010000404.1:0-5277 GCA_039184055.1 Acidobacteriota bacterium | reverse complement strand
TGGCAACATTAAACTGTGCGGCAAGCGGCGCGGCGTCGAAAGAGCTGAGATGATGACCCGATGTCTACCACACTATTTAAACGTGACAGTCACACCCCTACCCTAGTCGTATTCGCCTTCGTAGACACCCCTGAAGTAAGCTGTCGATCGAGCTTTCAGAGTTCTCTAGCTTTGAGACGATGCTGTTCGAGGAATTGCTCCAAGGTCAGCGAGCGCTCTTCCCGAACAGGAGAAGCCGACTCGAGTGCGATGAGCTCGACTCGCCGGCCGAGCATGGGTCGCAGTCGTGGGAGAACACCTGCAACCTCTTCGTCGACGGTTGTTTCGAATTTGATCGCATTCATCGTAACCTCCTCCATTGAGAGCCTATATGGTCCATCAGGATTCGGGAACGACTCTCTCCGAATCAGTAAATCACCGTCTGCAAGACAATTGAAACCGTGAAAATCCCACTGGGCTGATTGTAGGCAGATCATCTACGCAAAATCCCATCGGCGCCTCGAGGTCCGATTCGGTACGAACCCTGATCCTTGCGCGCCCGGAACTGGAGGTCGGTTTCATCGGTCTAAAGCACCGTCACAAGGAGGAACGATGCACATCGAGACGACCAAGCTTTCCGACGAGATACCGACAAGTCCCATAGCCGATATCGCGTTCCTGTTGATCATCTTCTTCATGGTCGCCGCTACCTTCACGGCCACTCGAGGGCTCGACTTCACCTTGCCCCAAGACAGGGACGATGCCGTGGTGGATCCGGTCGAGTCGACGCTGGTCGAAGTGCAGACCAACGGTTCTTTGCTGGTGGATGGGAAACCGCTCGACGTCGACAATCTGCTCGACCACCTTCGGCCCATACTCTTGGTGAATCCCGAGAAGCCCGTGATTCTCAGAACCGTTCCCGACGCTCGTTACGGCGCGATGATTTCGGTTCTCGATGAGCTGAGACAGGGACGAGAGGCACTAGGGCTCGATGACGAGATTGTCATTGCCATTCCGACGGAACGGGAAATCTCCCAGTTCTGGATGTAAGGAAGCAGGCGTTTCTCCGATCTTCACGCGCAACGCGGATCAGGATCGATTGCTTCAGCTGAACCGGCGGTGAGCAAGCACATATCTCACCGCCGATGAGCTCGATCAGCTCTTATCGCTCACCGCCCGCGACGCAGAGAATCCAGGTAGACGGCGATGGCTTCGGCGTCTTCTTGTTTCATGCGAAACGGTCGCATGGGGGCGGCGGGGTAGGTACCGTCGCGGGTGATGCCTTGGACGAGGAGACGCACCATGTCTTCTTTGCTGTAGCCGGGAAGACCGGCGATGGCGGGGGCCTGATAGGCCCAGTCTTTGACGTAGGACGGCTCGTCGACCGGCACGGGCGCACCCATGAGGAGCTGGTCGGTGATCAGCTTGCCGTTGGGCTGACGCGGTGAGTGGCATTGCACGCACATGGTGACGTGGTGCACGAGATATTGACCGCGGGCGACGTCGGCGGGCATGTCGGCGGGTGCCTCGACGGGCACCGGCGACGGAGTCTGGGAGCTCATGAGGAGCATTTCGACCGGCACGATGGTTTCCTGAGCGGGAATGGCGGCGGCCGGCTCGGGGGCGGCCGGCGACTCGGCGCTGGTGGGAGCGGTGTCTTCGGTGGCCACGCCGGCCGGCTGGGCGACGGCGGTACCGGCGATGAGCAGGGCAATGACGAAGATCGAACGGATCATGAAAACGCTCCTTGCGGCCGCGTGGGCGGCGGGTTGTCGTGCACGTCTGTCCTCTAACCTTATCGCGACTCGGCCCCAGCTGGATGTTTCGACTCGAGTCGTTCGGCAAGGTAATCGGCCAGGGACGGGTCGGGCTCGGTGGGGCGCCGTACGATCAGGTCGTCGTCGATCTCGACCCGGACCACC
Organism: Acidobacteriota bacterium; assembly: GCA_039184055.1. Classification (GTDB taxonomy): domain Bacteria; phylum Acidobacteriota; class Thermoanaerobaculia; order Multivoradales; family J023; genus JBCDBH01. Next base: position 3,376 of record JBCDBH010000404.1, on the reverse strand, counting down.
TTCGCAGCGAGTCGCAAACACAATCGAGGCTGCTCGGGCAGGCCTTCGATCCAGGCCGGAATCCAACGTCCACCGGGCTCGACGAGGGCTTCGACCTGCTCACCGTTGACCAGGGACCGCCCTTCGAGACTCGGCTCGTGGGTGGCCATGTCGATCCGAGCCCGCGGCTTGGGACGTTCGGTCGGGTGCGCGGCACGCACCGCGCGTAAGCAATCGAGCGCATGCTCGAGCGCGAACCGCGCGCGCTCGTCGTCGTTGGCGGTTCGCCAGACCGATTTGAGCTGCTCGAGAGCGGTCGCCATCAGCCAAACGTGTGGTTGAGATGGAGCCTCGCCTGCCGTTGCCACCACACCCAATCATGGCTGACGTCGTGACCCCAGATATCGCGATAGTGGCTGATGCCTTTGGCGGCGAACAGCGCGGCCAGGGCGATGGTGTCTTCGATGCAGCCCTCTTCCCATTTGCCTTGACCACAGACCAGGGTGAGATGGGTGTTACGCCGGACGTAGTCGAGATGCTCGCCCTCGTAGCTGCCGACGTACGCCATGGGGTTGTTGAAGTAGACGTCGAGATTGGAAAAGCCACCGAGAAAGTGGGTGACTTCGTAGCGCCCCGACATACAGAGCGCGTAGTGGAAGAGCTCGGGGTTTTTGAGGGTGAAGTTGGCAGCGTACATGGCCCCCAAGCTGACACCGGCGGTGGCGATGCGGATGTCGGCCGAGCGGCAATCGCGGCGGATCCACGGCACCAGCGTGTCGAGGATGAAGCGCTCGTACGCCATATGACGCCGGATCCGCCAGGCTGGGTGACCCTCCTTGCGAGTCCACGCCTCGGCGACGTTGCTTTCGGGGCAATAGAGCTTGATCTTGCCGCGATTGATGAGTGGCGCCAGGGTTTCGACCATGCCCTGACGATCCCATTCATGAGCGAAACCGGCCGCCGACGGAAACACCAAAATCGGCGCGCCGAAGTGGCCAAAGCACCAAACATGCATCGGTCGTCCCATGACCGGATTGTCGATTAGCTCGTGTCTACGCAGCATGCGGCAGGCCCCTCACATGTCTTTGACTTCGATCGGCACAAAACAGCGGTCGCTGATCCTACCAGTCTTCGCCCACGAAAAACGCCGGCTCGAAAGCCGGTGCCGAACCGTTCAGCTCAGCACGTGAGATCGAACGCGGTGGCGATGTCACGCCAGTCGAACGCGGTGACACTCTGATCGGCGTTCACGGCGTAGAAGGCCCCTTCGGGAAAGGCCTCGGTCGACGCGCGACCCACCGTCACGCCGTCGGTCTTGGCGGTCAGCTCGCCCATGAAAACACCGCGATGCTCGAGCGAGACGCGGTCGAAGACATGAAAATAGCTGACGTCGTCATGCTGGTCGGTCATCACCCACCAGCCGCGGTCGCCGCATTCGTAGAGCGCGATGCCTTCGGGCTCATTGCGGAAGTGCCCGTCGTCGATGCCCCGACCGGTCGCCCGACCGCTCACCTCGTAGAGACGGATGAGACGGTCGGCTTCGTCGGCGATGACGAGGTGCTCGTGCGCCGGGTCGACGACCAGGGTCTCGACCTGGGTGAGATCGCTGTCGTTGCCAAAGGTGAGCACGGGCTCGACGACGAGGTCGTCACCGTCGAGGTAAAGATCGAAGACTTCGACCCTTTCATCGGCGACATCGCCACCGAGCTCGTAGTTGTCGGTGACGTAGAGCCGGTAGCCCTCGTCGACGATCGGCTCACCGGTGATGCCGTACGGATAGACCAGCTCTTGCTCGCCGAAGGTGCCGAGCGATTCGAATGACGGCAGGGCGAAGACCTGCACGCGGTGATTGTCGCGTTCGACTACCAAGGCCAAATCCCCGAGCACCAGAACACCGTTGGGACGCCTAAGCTGTTTCATCGCATCACCCTCGCGACCGACGGTACGCAGGGTCTCACCCGTCGCGGCGTCGTAGACGATCAGCTGATGGGTTTCCTTGCCGGTGGCGAGCAGATAGTCGGCGCCCTCGGGGGCGTACCATACCGCCACCGAGTCGACGTTGGCGTCGGGGGTGCGCCCGGTTTCCCACGCTTCGGCGAGGGTGACGACGTCAGCGGGAGCGTCCGAGTCGGTCACCGCCGACTCGTCCACGACCACCACCGGCTCGGAATCCGCGACGTCGGAAGATGCCACCTCGGACGACGGAGCACAGGCGCTCGCGAGCAACGCCACGATCAAGAGAAGGAAATGAAAAGCACGCATCATCACAGATCGATTTTCACGCCAAAGGTACCCCACCAGGAGTAGTACTCCTCCTGAATCGGCCGATCCTCGCTACCTTCATAGACGCGGAACGGCTCGTCGGTGAGGTTGAGCACATCGAGGTAGAGACGCACCTTGGAGGTGACCTGCTGACTGAACGACAGATCGAGCTGGGTGCGCTCGTCGATGAAGATGTCCGACGCCTCGTCGCCACCGACCTCGGAGAGATATTCGCTATGGTAGTTCAGCGACACACGACCCGAGAACCCGTATTTCTCGTAGGACAACGACAGGTTGTACACCGTGTCGGCCTGCCCCGGGAAGAGGGTGTCGTCACGTTCGGGAATGGCGGCTTCGGAGTCGATGAAGGTCGCATTGAAATAAAGACCGAGACCATCCCACGGCGCGGGTAGGTTGCGGAAGCGGTTCTGGTAGGCCACCTCGAGCCCGATCACTTCGGCGCTGTCGCCGTTGCGTGGCTGGATGACGTCGAAGGTGTCGCCGTTGCGATCTTCCTCGGCGGTGAAGAAGAAGATGTTGTCTTCGATCTGTTTGTAGAAGACACCCGCTGAGACGATGCCGACCGTGCTCAGGTAGCGCTCCCACATGATGTCGTAGTTCCACGCGGTGGTGATGTCGAGGTTGGGGTTGCCCCGCTGAATCTCGCCGTCTTCCTCCAGGATGAGGCTGAAGGGCGCAAGATCCTCGTAGTTGGGTCGTGCCAGGCTGCGGGTGAAGGCGAAGCGGACATTCGTCTCCTCGTCGAGCGCCCAGCGGAGGTGCGCCGACGGCAGGATCTCGTCGTTCTCGCTCGAACCCGAGGTGGGGTTGACCGCCACGATGTCGCCGTCGTCATCGAAGACCAGCTCGTTGGCCCGGTAGTCGAATTCAGTGCGCTCCCAGCGCGCGCCACCGAGAAAGGTGAGGTTGTCCCCGAGCAGCAGCTCGACCTGACCGTAGAGCGCGGTGGTGTCTTCGCTGGCGTCGTAGTCGCCGAGATCTTCTTCGATGTCTTTCTCACGTTCGAGCCCGTTGAGCCGACGACGCCAGCGAAGACACCACCGCGCTCTACGGTCAGGTCGAGCTGCTGCTCGGGGACAACCTCACCTTTCTCGGTGGCGCGCGCTGGGAGCGC
>JBCDBH010000403.1:0-5339 GCA_039184055.1 Acidobacteriota bacterium | reverse complement strand
CGCCGGTCAGAACGCCGTGTCGCTCCCGGCCATGTTTCTCGCCGCGTGTTTGGGTGGTGTGCTCGGCGCCGCCGGTGCGTTCCTGCTCGGTCGGCGCTATGGCATGACGGTGATTCGCCGATTTACCGGCCAATCCAGGCCCAAAAAGGGTGGTGACGAGGAGGTTCGCGCGCTCTTCCGCCGTTTCGGCGAGCGCGCCCTGATGCTCAACCGCTTCTTGTGGGTGATCCGGGGCGTGGTGCTCTACGGTGCCGGCGCCTTCAACCTGCACTTTGGCCGCGCCATGGTGTGGACGACGATCGGCAACGTCCTGTGGGTGAGCCTGCTGATGGTGGCGGGTCTGGTCACCGCCGACAACTGGGACGCGGCGGTGGCGAACTACGAGCGCTTGGCGATCCTCTTCGGAGGGATCGCACTGGTCGTTTTACTCGTCGGGTTGGTCTGGATCGTGTGGCGTGGCCGCGCCGCGAAACGATCAGATTGAGCCCTATTGAAGAACCAATAGTTCTTTGATTCGATCACGCTCGATCGGATACGCGATGACTCCGCCACCGAGGTTTTCCTGGATGGTAATGGTGTCACCGTCGACCGCCTTGACCCGCGCGATCACCGTATTGCCTTCGGTGGTGACGATACGCACACGACGACCGATCAGCTGATCGGCCGAGTCGGCTTGGTACACCCGGCGTTTGGGTCGCTCGCTCCGGTCGCGTCGGGTATCGCGCCGCCGCACGGCATTCTTCTCGCGCGCCCGCTGCTCCTTCTCCCGCTTCAAGAGCTCGAGCTGACGCTCGCGTTCGGCGAGCTCGTCGGATTCCTGACCGGCGATCGAATCGTAGTCGTAGGAGTAGTCGCCACCCCCACCGCCACTACCGCTACCGTAGTCGTAGGCGTAGTCGTAATCACCGCCATCCGATCCGCCGACCCCGCTGATCGCTCCCGGCGTGGCGAGAACGGCGAGCAGCATCAACGTCGTACCGCCGATCTGCACCAGGAAGGGCTTCTTGAGCGCTTCCCAATGGTTGATCAGGATGTAGATACCGACAAAGAAGCCGATGATCGGCACCAAAGTGAGCAGGGTGATCGCGCCCGCTTCGCGAAAGCTGACGAGTAGGTACCAAAGCCCGGCTCCCATCGAAACGAGCATGCCGAGACCAAAAAAAGCGATGCCGATGACTTCCATGACAAATCCGTGTGATTTTTCCGGATAGGTTGCACAATTCCGCGCTTCGAGCGTAACACAGGCGCTCGAATAGCCTGTTCAGACAGGCTATTCGAGCTTATCCAGAATCGTGGCGTAGCCGTCACGAAAAGACGGATAGAGGAAGGAATAGCCGGTGGCCTTCAAACGAGTGTTGCGACAGCGCTTGTTCTGACCGGCTCCGCTCGGTGGTCGATCGACTGGAATCGGTGGTTCGAGGTCGAGACGGCGACGCAACCAGCTGGCGACGTGCCACCGTGACGCGGGCTCGTCGTCCACCGCGACCACCACACGAGACACGGTCGGCACGGCGATCAAATGAGCGAGCACGGCGGCGCAATCGTCACGATGGATACGGTTGGTCCACACCGGAGGCGAGTGCGGAACGTGAGGATCCTCACGCAGGCGACGGATCATCCGGGTTCGCCCCGGTCCATAGATGCCACCGAAACGCACCGCTACCGTGGGCCAGGGTCGATCGTCGAGACACGCTTCGGCTTCGAGCATGCGTCGACCGGTAAACGCCTCGGGCTCGGTGGGGCTATCTTCGTCGACCCAGGATCCGTCGTCCTGGCCATAGACGCCGGTCGACGAGGTGAAGAGCACGCGACGCGGCTGCTGGCCGTCCTGTTCCAAGCGGTCGAGCAGCCGCCGCAGCCCGTCGACGTACGTCCGGCGATAGCCCTCGTCACTCCGTTCCGACGCCGCCGCGGCGAAAACGACGATGTCGACCGCCGGCAAACGAGGCAAGGTGGTGGTCAAGTCGCCCGCCAGCGGCCGGATCGACGCTGGCAGAGCGGCAACGTTGCGTCGCAGCCCCCACACCTCGTCCCCGGCCGCCGCCAATCGCGTGCCCAACGCGCACCCGACGTCGCCACAACCGGCGATCAGCACGCGGCGCCGGGTGCTCATCGACGACGCGGTGCTCATCGACGACGCTCGCGACTATTCTGCGCCTCGAAGGCGCTTTGCAAGAGATCGTTGCGGGAGATCACCCGGATGGTCGAACCGGTGATGGTTTCGACCAGCCGGTAGTTGTCGTCGTCGACATGAAGCTCGAGATCGAGATCGTTGGCGATCAGGTTGGCGAGCACGTCGGCGCATTCCTCCACCGAACGCACCACCAGGATGCCGTTGAGCACGCCCGAGCTCAAGATCACCTGGAGCGCCAACGGGTGGATCTCGCGAAACACCTTGGCGCGACGTTCGAAACGCAAGGTGTTGGCGACCAGAATACCGATCAGCGCCGGTCGCCATACCGCCGGAATCGGCGCATCCTCGCCCCCGGTCACCGTATCCAGCCACTGCCGGTAGCTGGCGCGATTCTCTTCTTGCGTCTCGGAATCGTCGTCGAGAATGCGTGACGCCTCTTCGTAGAGATCGTAATCGGCCCATACGGCACGCACCACCGCGGTGAGCTTGGCGTCGTCGGCGGCCGTCAGCCAACCGCTGAGCAGACGGCCGATCAACCCCTCGTCGTCATAGCTCTCGATATCACCGTCGTAACCGAGACTAGCGAGCGTGTCGAGCAATTGCGGGCGCGCCATACGCCCGAGCGCCTCGCTGTCGATCTCGGTACCGGGCACGGCCAGTTTGGGCACGTAAACGATCACCGGCTTGCCTTGCCCCAGCGACACCGACGCTTCGGAGTCCTTGCCGAAGGTGTCGGTCTTCTGCGCCATGTAGATGGTGATCTGCGCGCGGCGCAACATCAACGCTTCGACCAGGCCCTTGCCGATGCGATCGTCGATCCACGATTGCGTCGGGTTGAAGGCGCGCAATTTCAGCGGCGCGATCCGTGGCTGCGCGAAAAGAGCACGGACGAAACGGTTGACCGACACGAAATCGGCGTTCGAGCGCATCGACGTGGCGACGTAGATGTCGAGGTAGTCGGCGGTCAGATAGTGCGCCAGATTGCGTTGCGCCGTTTCCTGGATGGTGCTCATCTTTTCGAGCTCTTCCTCGCTCTTCGGCGCCAACCGCTTGGCCTCGCGCATCAGCTCGTCGGCGTCGGGGGCGAAGAGGGGGGAAAACAACCCGTGCGGCAAGTGCGTATCGAATTTGCGCATCAGCGATTCGATCGTTCGACGGGTCGACTCGCTGTGCTGTTGCACCGCGTGTGAGCCACCCTTGTGACGCACGTCGTGGGCCAGCTCTTCGAGGAAACGCTTGAGACGCAAGCGTTCGTGAGTCTCCTGACGGACCCGCGCGGCGGCGATATAGCCGAGATTGGGCAGATCGACCTCGTCGATTTCCTCGATCGTCGTCCAGCGTGTCCGAGCTTCATAGGTCTCGGCGATCTCTTCCCTGCCGAGGGGCACGATCGGCGCCAGCACCGCTTCCAGATCGGGACTCGTGGCGAGCGTGCGATAAGCCTCGGAAAAGGTCGAAAAGAGGCGAATGGCGTCACGCTGAAACCGTTCGACGGCGGTGTCGAAGGCGTCGTGCGAGGTGAAGCTCTCGGCTCCGAGATAGCGATCGAAGAAGGCCCGCGAGCACGGCTCGACGGCATAGAACACCAAAACGCTCAGCCAATGGTCGTGCGCCTGGCCAGCGCTGAGCCCACCGGCGAAGAGAGCGTCGATACTGGCCTCGGCGGCGGCACGCACCGGACCGTCTGTATCGTCGAGGGTGACCGATCGTCCGGTAAGCTCACCGAGCGCGGTTTCGAGCCGACGACGGGAAGAGGAAAGCTCATCTCGCTTCATGTGTCGGCAAGATAGCAGAGTCGTTCGAGCGCACCAATTGGCCTCACCGCAACCGATAACGTCCGCCGTACGCCATTTCGACGGAGATACCTCATGATCGGATTTCGCCTTCCCACCCACGTCCACATTGCCCCGGGCGCCAGCCAACACCTCGCCGACGTCACCAAGAGCCTCGACGCGCGTCGGGTACTCTTCGTCTTCGATCCGGGTCTCGCCGCCACCGATCATCCACAACGGATGCAAAAGGATTTGGCCGATGCCGGCGTTCACGTCGAGAGCTTCGACGCCATCGAGCCCAACCCACGTACCACCACCGCCGAAGCCGCTGGTGCCCTGGCCGCCGAGCACAAGCTCGAAGCGGTGATCGGGCTCGGCGGTGGTAGCACCCTCGACGCCGCCAAAGCCGCCGCCATGCTGGCGACCAACCCGGGCCCGGCGGCATCGTTCGCCGGCGTCGGCAAGTACCACAGCCGACCGCTGCCCTTCATCGCCATCCCGACCACCTGTGGCACCGGTTCCGAAGTCACCTGGGTCTCCGTGCTCAGCGATCCGAGCCGTCGCACCAAGGTGAGCGTGAAGGGATTGGGGATGTTTCCAGATCAGGCCCTGGTGGACGCCGATCTCCTGCGCACCCTACCGACCGCATTGGTCAAGTGGACGGCGCTCGACGCGCTCACCCACGCGCTCGAGGCCTATACGTGCAACAGGGCGAACCCGGTCTCGGACATCTTGGCCGAACGCGCCATCGTCTCGATCTGGCGCTTCATCGGTCGGGCCGCCGCCGATATCGAAGGGGACGACGAAGCTCGCGCGCGGATCATGCAAGCCTCCACCGTCGCCGGCATCTCCTTTGGCAACGCCGACGTCGCCTCGGTCCACTGTCTATCGGAATCACTCGGCGGGCTCTACGACCTGCCACACGGCAAGACCAACGCGATCCTTCTCTACCCGTTGTTGCAATTCAACCGGCCCTATATCGACGCGCGGCTGGCGCGTCTCTTCGAGCTCATCGAGCCCGATGCCGACGTCAAGACCGACGTGGTGCATCGCGCCGATTTCTTCATGGAAGAGCTGCTGACCCTGCTCACCGGTCTCGACGTGCCCCACTTCTCGACCCTCGAGGTGCCCACCGACGACTATCCGATGATCGCCGCGCAGGCGGCGGCCAACAATTCGAATAGCTCGAATGCCAAAAAGATGACGGCGAGCAAATACGAAACCCTGCTCGGTCGCCTCGAAAAGCCGTTGCCGGAGCCGCCCGATCCCGAATCCTGGTTGAGTTGAGCCTAGCCTGCATGTCTCACCAGCCCGCCGGCTACGGCGCGCAAACGCACGCAATCTCTGGGCATGCTCGCTCTTCGCTCCCTCGACGTACCTCGGGTACGCCTACGGTCGCTCAGCCCTGCGCTGCCCAGATCTCACGCACCTTT
>JBCDBH010000402.1:0-5362 GCA_039184055.1 Acidobacteriota bacterium | reverse complement strand
GCGGCGGTCTTCGACTTCACGGTCGCTTCGGGCGGACAGGAAGTCGGCGTCAGCGGGCGATTCGCCGACGGCCTTCTACGCGCCGAGCTGGCCTCGGGTGACGGTGCGCCCACCGAGGTCGAGATCCCGATCGACGACCCGCTAGCGTTCGCATCGGGAAGTCTCGGCAACCTAGTCGCGCTACCGACCTGCGAGCCCGGGGAACGCTACCGTCTCGACGCCTTCGATCCGCTCACCCTTCAAGCCAGCGAAGCGCGGGTGACGTGTGGCGAGCGCGAGACGATCACGGTTGCCGGAGTCGACCGCGAAGCGCAACAGGTCAGGCTCGAAACCGGCGGGGTCGAAACCGAAGCCTGGCTCGATGAAGCGGGCATGATGTTGCGCGCCCGTACGCCCTTCGGCCTGGTGCTCGAAGCGCTCGACATGGACCCGACGCTCGCATCGGACGAGAGCACGGCGATCGATGGCAGCACAGCGGGGGATGGTCGCGCCGCCGCCGGTCTGCTCGCCCGCACCGCGGTCAAACCGAGCGGGGAGCGACCTTTTCGTGGCGCCAGCCGGATCGTGCTGAGCGCATCGGGCGTCGAGCGCCCCCTGCCGGTCGACGACCATCAACGCGTTACGGCCAACGGTTTCACCCTGGTGCACGGGGTTCCAGGAGGTGGCTGCGCGCCTCGCCCCGAGCATCTCGCCGCCGAACCGTTCGTGGAAAGCGATCACCCACGGATTCAGGAACAGGCCCGGCAAATCGTCGGCGACGCCACCGAGCGATCCGAGCAGGCTCGACTCCTCTACGAGTGGGTGTGGGGCACGCTCGAGAAAACTCCCGTCCTGGGCCTGCCGTCGGCGATCGAAGTGCTCGACGACGGTCGTGGCGATTGCAACGAACACACCGTGCTCTACACAGCTCTCGCGCGCGCGGTCGAGCTGCCGACGCGGATCGCCGTCGGCTTGGTGTGGAGCGACGATCTCGATGGTTTCTACTACCACGCCTGGCCCGAGGTCTGTGTCGAAGCCGGCTGGCAGCGCATGGATCCGACGCTCGGCCAAGAAATCGCCGACGCCACCCACATCAAAATCCTCGAGGGTGGAATCGCGCGCTGGCCTCAGCTCGTTCCCTATATCGGTCGCCTCGCGATCGAGATCGACGCGATCGAATAAACACAGTCGAATAAACACACTCGAATCAATACAGTCGTATCAACGCGGTCGAATATGACGAACGTGCGTCATGATGCGCGGCAAGACGAACCGATACCGTCGGTCTGGTGGGAGCCAGCGCCATGAAACCCAGGCCGACCGGGAGATGACATGCACGATCCGGTGATGATCGAAACCCACGGCCTGACCAAGAACTACGGTGACAAGCTCGCCCTCGACGGCCTCGATCTCGAGATCCGGCGTGGCGAGCTCTTTTGCTTTCTCGGGCCCAACGGCGCCGGCAAAACCACCACCATCAAAATTCTCACCGGTCTCGTCCGTCCGACTCAAGGTCATGCCGCCGTCGGCGGTCACGACGTGGTGACCGATAGCCTGGCCGCCAAAGCCATCCTCGGCTACGTGCCCGACACGCCGCACCTCTACGACAAGCTCACCGGACGTGAATTCATGCATTTCGTCGCCGGGGTGCACAGGCTCGCCGAACCCGACGCCCACCAACGGAGTGACGACCTGCTCGAGCAATTCGAAATCGCCGGGGTCGCCGATCGACTGATCGAGAGCTACAGCCACGGCATGCGGCAGAAGCTCTCCTTCGCCGCCTGCTTCTTGCCCGACCCCAAAGTCGCGGTGATCGACGAGCCCTGGGTCGGTCTCGATCCCAAGAACATCCGGGCGGTCAAAGACGACCTCAAAGACCGGACTCGTGCCGGGCTCACCGTGCTCATGTCGACCCATACCCTCGCGCTCGCCGAAGAAATGGCCGACCGGGTCGGCATCTTGCACCAGGGGCGCTTGCGTCACGTCGGCACCGTCGACGAGATCAAAGCCCTCGCCGCGCGCCCCGGCTCGCTCGAAGACGTCTTCCTCGAGCTCACCCGCGACGACGCGGCGGCCTAAAAGATGAACCAGCTCGACGCCCTCATCTGGTCCAGCCGTCGCACGGCGCGCAACATGCTCGACGGCGCGTGGCGCAAATCACGGCTCAAAGTCTCCTTCGTGGCCGTCTCGGCGCTCGGTCTGTGGCTGCTCGCCTTCGTCGGCACGCGTTTCGGCCTCCAGCTGCTCGAAGAATTCGGTGCCGAGCTGCTCGGCTCGAGCGGTGGCGTGGCGCTCGCCGACCTCCTCCTCGGTCGGCTCCTGTCGCTCTTCGCCCTGGCGCTCTTCGCGATGCTCATCTTCTCCAACATCGCCGTCGCCTTCGCCACTTTCTATCGCGCCCGCGAGCTCGTCCTCCTCATGCGTAGCCCGATTCCCATCGGCACCCTTTTCACCGCGCGCTTTCTCGAATGCGTCACCTTCAGCTCGTGGGCCTCCGTCTTTCTCGGCTCACCCGTGCTGCTCGCCTACGGTCTCGAACGCGCCGCGCCGCTCGGCTTCTACCCGGCGCTCATCGTCGCCGGCGTGCCCTTCATCGTCCTCCCGGCCGCTCTCGGCACCTTCGCCGCCGTCATCCTGGCGCGATTCTTCGGACACATCCGTCGCCCCGTCTGGATCGGCTTCTTCGTGCTCGCGGGGGGCTTCCTCTTCCTCATGGCGCGTCGCGCCCTGCTCGCCAGCCCGACCCTCGACGCCGCCGTCGGCGACACCGCGCCGCTCGCCGCCCTCGCCGGCACCCTCAGCCGCAGCCAATCGCCCTATCTGCCCAGCACCTGGTTCGCCGACGCCGTCTTCGGCGCCGCCAGCGGTGATCTGCCGACCGCCCTCTTCGCCCTCGGTCTGCTCACCGCCAACGCTCTCTTCGCCGTCCTCCTCGCCCAGCTCGTTGCCGAACGCTGGTGGGTACGTGGCTACACCAGCTTGGGGGATCGCGACGTCCAGAAAAAAGCCGCCACCGCCCGTGGCCCCCTCGCCCTCATCGATCGCGCGCTCGGCTTGCTACCCCAGCCCACCCGCGCTCTCATGAGCAAAGACATCAAGCTCTTCTGGCGCGATCCCACCCAGTGGAGCCAATTCGTCCTCTTCTTCGGCCTGCTCGCCCTCTACGTCGCCAACCTCGACCAGCGTGGGCCGGGAAGCGGTGGCTGGATCGCCCTGCTCAACCTCGGCGCCTGCCTGCTCATCCTCGCCACCCTCACCACCCGTTTCATCTACCCCTTGCTCAGCCTCGAAGGCCGACGCTTCTGGATCCTCCACCTCACTCCCTTGAGCCGTCGTCGCCTCGTCCTGCAAAAACTCACCTTGAGCGTCGTCACCACCGCCGCCTTCACCTTGATCCTCGCCGCGCTCACCGGCTGGAAGCTCGCCCTCCAGCCCCTACCGCTGCTCGCCAGCCTGCTCACCGTCCTCCTCGCCAGCCTTGCCCTCAGCGCCCTCGCCGTCGGCCTCGGCAGCCTCTTTCCCGACTTCAGCAGCGACAACCCGGCGCGCATCACCTCCGGCCTCGGCGGCACCCTCACCTTCATCCTCAGCGTCTTCTACATCCTCCTCGTCGTCGCCGCGCTCATCCCCATCCTCCATGCACCGCTGCTCGCGCGCTTCATCGACAGCACCGCCGCTGGCGGCATCGCCATCGGCAGCGTCGTGTTCATCGCTGTGTTGACCGGGGTAACGAGCTGGGTACCGCTACGGATGGGCGTGCGGCATCTGGAGAAATTGGAGATGTGAGCGACTGGTATTCTGAGTCAGAGGCGGCTCTCGGCCATGACCATCGAGCTCGAACTGACCGAAGAACAAAAACAAACGGATCCTCGACAGCATTGGTCGGCACGACACCGACGCCATCAAAGCGATCTTAAGCCAAGCACTCGACGCGACCGTTGCCAGGCTGATGCAAAATCGGCCCACACTCGATCCCGAGGACTTCGAACGACTTGCCCGAGATCTCGTACGCTCCTTTCCCACCCCTCCCGGGCATAAGCCCCTGCCCGACGAGGCCTTGACTCGTGAATCCATCTATCGCGAGCACCTGTGAGCGAGCTCTGTCGGTCTCGTTCATTGACACGAACGTACTGATCGACGTCGTAGGGTGTTACTTTCGCTAAAACTTAGACCATCGCTAGAAGATATGCATGCCAGGACTCGCGAGGATCTCGACCCTAGACGTTCTAGATTCGAACGCAACGAGACCGTCGTGCAAACCGTGAAGCCTAAAAGCGAAGGCTCGCCTCAAAAATAAGGCGATCGTTATCTTTGCATAGAACTCGCATTGAGCCGGTACCCTCTAACTGCGCATCTTCGGGTTTACCGCCAGTACTGTCACATAGGCGACGGTATATAAGGTGAAGTTCTGCATTTAAGTTTTTAGTCCTGGCCGCTTCAAGCTGCAAGAGGGATCGCTCGAGTTTCTTATTCTGACCCTTCAACGAAACGAGCTCTCTCTCGTTGGTCTGGATTTTAGCGTAGCTGATGAATGCTCCCGACAATAGAGCTATGACAAGCCCTGCGATCACTCCAGTGACTGCCACAGGAACCGCCCATTTACCCCAAAGGTTGGTGTTTGAACTATCAGCCTTCTGTTCAGATTCTGATTGCGGTTTCAGAGGCAGATTCTCACTCATCGGGCCCATAACCTTCTCTGGTTAAACCGTGAACAAAACTTCGTTCCCGAGCAACAAGGAACAGTGGTGATCTCAAAAACTAGAAAAGGTGACTATGCTCTTATTCTCAGCGTCGCCAAAACTGACGATTCGCCCTTTCTGAAAAATCGCCCATAAATCCTGGCTCGGAGCTACGATTATCGAGCCTTCTTGAGCCCCCGCGCCAACAAGCTGCAGGCTGTGACTTAGTCTTCCAGTCTTAACATCAACTTTCAAGAGTAAACGCCTCATACCTCGGTCAAGTAATTCCTGGTAAACCACATAAAACTCTTCACCAAGAGCAACAAATGCAATCGGCGAAGCCTGAGCAGAACCAAAACGATTTAGCGCTGATACGAGACGCTCCGCATTCAATTCTTCAGAAAGAACCGGCACGTTCGGACGAAGCTCTACATCTTCAAACCGGAGTCTGACCCGCCTTGGTCTATCGGTTGGAGAGTTAGGAACCACCAGAAGCTCTGGTTCCTCTAGAGGCAACAACGCCACGCTGTAATCCTTGTTCGACGCAAATAGCTGAATACTCAATTGGAAATAGCGTCTCAGCTCCCGAATCTCCGGGTTGTCGTAGTCCTCAACCTCAATAAGCTCAAAGCCCGAGCCGTGACTGAGAGGAGCGCGAACAAACCCGGTAAGCCAGTCACCTGACTCAATATCCTGCAAATCGC
>JBCDBH010000401.1:0-5368 GCA_039184055.1 Acidobacteriota bacterium | reverse complement strand
TGCGTTCGGGTCTTTCGATGGCCTCCATGGCGTCGAGGGTGTCGGGGCCGAGTTTGAGGAGCTGGAAGTCGGTGTTGTTGGGCCAGAAGCTGAGCTCGTCGGTGAGTTTGAACATGAGCAGGAGCGAGGTTTTGCCCATGCCGGCGTCGGAGAGGACGAAGACGACGTGGCGGCCGTCTTTTTCGAAGAAGGGTTTGTTGAAGAAGCGATTGAAGTAGTCACGCACGGGCTGACGAAGAACGTGCATGGGCTCGTCTTCGCGATGGTCGGCGGGGTTGGTGCGCTGGCAGTCGGGCTCGATGTAGTGCTGGGCGAGGAGCTCGAGTCGACCGACGCCGATGGCGTCTTCGATGACGCGGAGACGCGCGCGTCGGCCTTCGGAGAGCTTTCGGAGCTTCTGCCAGAGATCGGGAATCCACTTGGCACCTAGAGCGACGGGATCGGGCATGAATGTTCCCCTAGCGATACGGTTGTTTTGGCTATCGTAGCGGATGGGAACGGAGCTGGTTGGTGGTGATCTGGCTAGTCATGCCCTCAAGGCTTGGGACCGATTTTCACGAGCAAATCACTTCCGAGAGGCTCTCGATTGCGATTTTGATGGCTAAATCGCACCAAACAGGCTATCGATTGCGATTTTGATGGCCAAGTCGCATCAATGAGGCTGTTTGTGGAGATTCTTTCGCTCGATTGGTTCAGAGCTCGCCATTTCGCAAGAGGCGCTTACAATCGGCATGTTCCGTATAGTGACTTCTATGCCCATTCACACGATCACTCTCCCCTCTCCGACTGCCACGACCCCCGACGCGTGGACGACGGTCCAGCTCGTCGACGCTACGGACGGCTCCGCGCCCGAGCAGGCGACGGAGGTGTCGTTGGCGGCGACGTCTGACGCTCTGTGGGTTCGTTTCGAATGTGCGGATCGGCACGCTTGGGGTACGTATACCGAGCGGGATGATCCGCTGTGGCAGGAGGAAGCGGTGGAGGTGTTTCTCGCACCGGCTACGGATGAGCCGTTTCCCCGACGCTATGTGGAGGTGGAGGTGAGTCCGCTTGGGACGGTGTTCGATGCGATTGTGGAGAATCCGTATGGCGACCGTCGGGAGATGACGGTGGATACGTCGTGGGATTGGCTGGAGCTGGAGGCCGGGGTGGAGCCGATGGGGTCGGCGGAGGATTGGCGGGCGACTCTGCGATTGCCGTGGGCGGGGGTGTTGGCGGTGTTTGGGTTGGAGGCTTTGCCCCGCCGGTGGCGGTTGAATGTGTATCGGATCGAGCGACCACGGGATGGTGAGGCGGAGTTTTCGGCCTGGTCGCCGACGTGGGTGACGCCGGCTGATTTTCATCGGCCGGAACGGTTCGGCTTTTTGGAGTTTGGTTGATGCGATTCTTTTTGGTGCTAGTGATGTTGGCGACGCCGCCGCTCTTTGCGGCTCCGAAGCTCTATGTCGCGGAGCCTGGGGTGTATGAGGTGGGCTTCGAGGCGTTGGCGGAGGCTGGGCTGGCGGGGTTGAACTCGATCGAGTCGCTTGCTTTGACGCATCTCGGCGATTCGCTGCCTCTTTGGGTGGAGGATACGGACGCGGATGGGTTGTTCGGGCCGGGTGATGCGCTGCGATTTTTGGTGCCGCATCGGGTGTTCGAGGCTGAGTCGCGATGGCTGTACACGGCGCTGCCGGTGCTGTTGTTGACGACGGACGGCACGTCGACTGCCGCTTCTCCACTGCCCTCTGAGGCAGAGGCTCAGGCGGAGGTGCATCGCGTTGTGCGATTCGAGGAGGATCGCGTGATGGCGACGCTGCGTCGGCAGGATGTGCATGCGGGGGTGGAGTCGCTTTGGTATTGGGCGACGCTGAGTGAGCGGACGTCGTCGCAGCAGGTGGTGGCACTGGGTGCAATGGCGGATCGGGTGGAGGACGCGTCGATTGCGGTACGGGTGCGGCTCTTGGGCTGGTCGGAGCCGGAGATGCCGGAGGGGGTTGCCGGGCATCGGATGGAGCTTTTTGTGGTCGGCGAAGGAGCGAGCGAGGAGCCGGTCGGCGTGACGGAGTGGGATGGGCGGCGGCAGCATGATCTCCAGGTGTCTGAGGTGGCGGCGGCACCGGGCTCGGAGCTGCGATTGAAGGTGCCTCGACGTATGTTGCCGGATGCTCGGGATCCGCTGATCGACTTGGTGCAGCTGGATTGGCTAGAGGTGCGTTATCCGGCGGATCGGGCGTTGGCGGATGCCGGGTCGCCTCTCATGTTGGCGACGGGTGATGAGCCACGCTGGCTGTCGGCGGAGGGCAGCCCGGCAGACGCGCGGATCTATGCGGACGCGGGCTGGTCGGTGCGGCAGAGCGGGGGTCGGTGGGTGGTGCCGCCGACGATGGAGGCGGTCGAGCTGTGGGTGGTGGGTGATGAGGATCTACGCTCGCCGGTGGGGATCGACACGACGACCGCGCTCCCCCAGCTTCCGGATCCGCTGGAGTATGTGATGGTGGCGCCACCGGCTTTGGTGGCGTCGGCTGAGCGGCTGGCGGCGTTTCATCGTGAGCGTGGGTTGTCGGTGGCGGTGGTGAGCTCGCATGCGATTTACGATGCCTACGGTGGCGGCCAACGCGGACCGGTGCCGATCCGGGCGTTTCTCGATTCGTTGGGCGAGTCGCTTCGTTTTGTGCTCTTGGTGGGCGAAGCGGATTGGTTTTTGCCCGGGCAGACGATGCCCTACGGCGAGGAGACCAAGGCGCTGGTGCCGAGCGCGGTGCGGATCGCCGAGTTTGGCCTGGCGGCGAGTGATCATTTCTACGCCTACGATGCCGACGACGATCGTCTCCCCCGTTTCGCGGTGGGTCGTTTTCCAGCAGGTGACGTGACGACGCTCGAGACGCTGATCGACAAGACGATCCGGCATGCCGAGGCGGTGGCAGCAGTGACGACGGCAGCAGTGTCGACGCCCCGAGTGGTGATGAGCAGCGATCGCAGCCCACCGTCTCTCGGTCGGGTGAAACGCCTTCTGCGGACGGTCGAGGATGCACCGATCGAGATCGTGCTTCCCGCCGAGGACACCGGGAAAGATCGAGACGTGGTGTTGATCGAGCTGCTCGAGGCGCAACCCGAAGTGCTTTATTTTGGCGGGCACGGCGCGCGCAATATGTGGCAGCTCGGTAAGCGTCGTGATCTCGATCCGGAGTCGTTTTTCGACAAGGACGACATCGAGCGTCTGCCGGCAGCGGATCGCCTACCGATTTATCTCAGCATCTCGTGTGGCACCGCGCCGTTTGATCATCCGAGCGCCGATTCGCTGGGAGAGGTGATGCTGCTGGCGCCGGATCGTGGCACGGTGGCGTTTTTGGGCTCGGGCGTGGCGCTCTTTACACCGCATCGCTTCAGCGACTCGTTGCTACGCGCGCTGGCCGGGGAAGCGACGCTCGGCGAGGCAGTGGTACGTGCCAAGCGGCAAACCGAATCCCCGCAGGCTTCTCATCTCTACAATTTGCTCGGCGATCCGGCGCTGCCGCTGCGCTGACGTCACCCGCATCGAACCCAAAGAAAAAGGCGGGCATTCGCCCGCCTTTTCGGTTGGTGATCCGAGAACGGATCAGCGCTCGCGACGCATCACACCCGACGCAGACGCCAGGTCGCCGCGGCCCCGAGCAGGAGGATCAGCACGCCGATCCCCCACTCGCCGAGGGTCGGGATCTCGGTGATCGACACCAGGTCGATCTCGACCTCGTTGTTGGCGCCGTCGGGATCGTCGGCGTCGGTGGTCGCGGTCGCGGTGTAGGTACCGACGATCGAGTCGGTCACCGTGGCGTCGATGGTGAAGCTGACCATGCCACCCGGCGGGAGGGTGCCGAGGCTACAGGTCGGCACACCGTTCGGATCCTCGGCGCAGCCGGTCGTGCTGACGACGTCGATACCGGCCGGGAAGATCTGGGCAACCTCGACCATGGTGGCGTCGGACGGACCGTTGTTGACCACCATCACCGTGATGGTCAGCGGGTCCCCGACGGTGAGCGGAGGTCCCGGCATCGCGGTCGCGGTGATGTCGAGATCGGCGGTCGGCACCAGGGTGTTGGTGTCGGTGGCGCTCTTGTTGCCCGGCACCGGATCGGTGATCGGTGGCACCAGGTCAGCGGTGTTGACCAGAGTTCCGGTGGCCGACGGGTCGATGTCACAGTCGACGGTGTAGGTGGCGGTGCCACCCGTGAGCAGATCGACCGTGTCGTTGATGTCACCCGAGCCGCCCGCGGTACAGGTCGAGCCGGCCGACGCCGCGCACGTCCAGGTACAGGTGAGCTCGGGCGCGAAGGTGTCGGTCACCGTGGCCCCCATCACATCGTCCGGCCCGCTGTTGGTGGCGACGATCGTGTAGACGGTCGCATCACCCGGGATGGAGATGGTGGCGCCGTCGTCTTTGGTGATCGACAGATCGGCTTCCGGCGCGATCGCGGTGTCTTCGGTCGCCGTGTCGTTGCCGCTATTCGGATCGGTGGCGTCCGAGGCCACGGTCACGGTATTGGTGATCGTGCCCGAGGTCAGCGGCGCGGTGACGTCGATGGTGTACATCGCCGAGCTAGCCGCCGCGATGGTGCCGAGGCTACAGGTCGGCACGCCGGTCGGATCCTCGGCGCAGCCCGTGGTGCTCACCAGGGTCACGCCTGCGGGCAGGGTGTCCGTGGCGACGACGTTGGTGGCGTCCGACGGACCGACATTGCTCACCGTCACGGTGTAGCTGTAGGCCGCGCCCTGGGCCACCGGATCGGCCGAGTCGATCTTGGTGATCGACAAATCGGCCTCGGGCGTCAGGTTGTCGATGTCGGTGGCCGCGTTGTTGCCGGTGACCGGGTCCGACACCGACGAGCTCACCGTGGCGGTGTTGCTCAGCGTCCCGGCGGCCGCCGAGTCGATGCCACAGGTGGCGACGTAGGTGGCGGTGCCACCCACCAAGAGATCGACCGCGGTGTCGTTGATGTCACCCGAACCGGCATTGGAACAGCTCGAACCCGCCGAGGCGGTACACATCCAATTACAGGTCAGTACGGCCGAGAACGTGTCGGCCACCGTCGCGCCGATCACCGGATCGGGACCGTTGTTGGTGGCGACGATCGTGTAGTTGACGGCGTTACCCGGGATGGCGTCGGTGACGCCGTCGTCCTTGGTGATGGCGAGGTCGGCCTCGGGCTCGATCACCGTGTCTTCGGTCGCGGTGTCGTTGCTGCTATTCGGATCGGTGGTGGTCGCCGACACGGTGACGCTGTTGGTCTTGAGACCCGAGGTGGTCGAGGTGACGTTGATGGTGTAGGTCGTAAAGAAACCCGCACCGATGGTGCCGCGCGTACAGGTCGGCACGCCGCTCGGATCTTCGGCACAGCCGCTGGTGTTGACC
>JBCDBH010000400.1:0-5420 GCA_039184055.1 Acidobacteriota bacterium | reverse complement strand
CGTCGATCATCAGACCGCTGAGTCCGACCGTCAATTGCGGTCGTCGGGCGGCCATCGCGCGGGCGATGTCTTCTTCATTGGCCGCGGTACGGAGCTGACGCGCGGAGAAATCGAGATTCGCCTCGATCGCCCGGGTCATGACGTCGCGCAAAGTCATGGAGTCGGCGGGCGGTGTCGTGCCAACCAGCGCGGCTTCGAGACGGAGCGCCCAAGGCAGCGCGATACCGAGTCGATCGGCGACGTTCCGGTCGATCACCAGCTGCCCGCCCGTGACCGTCGGCACCGAAAACGAGCTCGGTCCACCACGCAGCCGGTCGCTCACCGCAAGCGCGACACGACGCGCCAACCGTCGTTGCCCATCGCGCTCGATCGCGGCGAGCACGCCCGAGTCGATGTCGACACGCCCACGACCCGAGATCACCGGCACGTCGGGCCAGCGTTCAGAGATCGTCTTCGCGTCGAGAGTGAGTCCAGACGGTATGTAGATCGCCTCGACGCCTTCGATCGGTGCTTCATCGATCGAAGCGAGCGAGACCACGCGGAGGTCGGTGGCTCGAGCCCGCGTGTCATCGATCAAACGTGGCTCGAGCTCGGGATCGATCGCGAGCCACGCCGGCTCGACGATCACGACGACGCTCGAACGTTCGGTTCCGAGCACACGTCGCATGAGCTCGAAATCGGCCGACAGGACATTCGCGGCGGCGACCGGTATGGCAGCCGCGTGCGCTGGCATCGCGAGTCCGAGACCGGAGGCATCGACGATCACCGTCGGCACCTCGAGCTCGTGCGACGGCGAGCGATCGATGGCAATCACCACACTGGCTTCGGTGACGGACTCGGTCACGGCGATCGTCGTTGCTCCACCGAGCACGGCTTGCGTCTCGGCGATGATCGCATCGAATAGATCCGAGGACGGACCGAGCCGCCCCACGGCGACTTCAGTGACGTTCGTCGCGGGCTCGACGACGGGTCGATCCTCGGCGACGAGCCGTGCGGACGAATCGAGCCACACCGTGGCAACGAGGAAGAAGAGACAAAGCAATCTGGTCAAAAGCTCGTACCTCATGGTCGAAATCAGGCGTCACGCGACGAGCCAGCGTTCGAGCTCACCGTGGATCGTGACGGACAGCGAGTCATTCGCCCGCAGTCTTCGAACAGATGTTCAGACCTAACGGTCTGACCGAATGTTCGAACCATCGGAGGGTACAGCGCGACTCAGACGCAGTCAACCAATCGGTCAGACCGATTGGTCGGCTGTCAAAGAAGACTCGGAAGGAAGGTGGGAGAGGGCTAGTGAGATGTGCAGGCTAAGCTGATTCGGCGCGATCCGGGTACGTCGGCAGCAAAGGATCGGCGAGCGCCAAGCGCTCCTCGGCGGCGTGGATCAGCTTTTTGAGCCCGTTACGCTCCACCGCACTCACCGCGACGCCGTCGAGCCGGGTGGCGAGGCCCTCGGCCTGGGATTCGGATAGGAGGTCGACCTTGTTGAGCACCAACAGACGCGGCACGTCGCCTAGATCCAGATCTTCGAGCAAAGCTTCGACCGCTTCTTTTTTGGCGTCGAGCTGCTCGTCCGAGGCATCGACCACGTGGAGTAGAAGATCGGCGTCGGCGAGCTCTTCGAGGGTGGCGCGAAAGGCGATTCTGAGGTCGTCGGGTAGATCGGTGATGAATCCGACCGTGTCGGTGATCACCACCTCACCCTCACGGGGAAAACGCAATCGACGACTGGTGGGATCGAGGGTCATGAAGAGCTGATCGGCGGCCTCGACCTCGCTTCGGGTCATGGCGTTCAGGAGAGTCGACTTGCCGGCGTTGGTATAGCCGACGATCGACAAAATCGGGATTTGCTCTTCACGTCGCCGCCGACGCCTCACCTCACGCTGTTTGGACAGCTGGTCGATCTGCTTTTCGAGCTTGCGGATGCGATCGTTGATCCGCCGACGACCGATCTCCATCACCGGTTCACCCGGTCCACGACCTCCGATGCCACCGGTGAGCCGCGACAGACCAGCATCCTTCTCGGTCAGCCTCGGTAGCGAGTATTTGAGCTGTGCGAGCTCGACTTGGAGCTTGCCGTCTCGGCTCTTGGCGCGCTGGGCAAAGATGTCGAGAATCAATTGGGTGCGATCGATGGTTTTGAGACCCGTGGCGTCTTCGAAGGCACGTGATTGCGCGGGTCGAAGATCGATGTCGAAGATGGCGACATCGGCCAGCCGGCGCATGCCCTCGAGCACCACCTCTTTGAGCTTGCCGGGACCGATGGCGGTCTTCGGATGGACGCGAAAGCGTTTCTGACGGATCACGCCAGCGACCTCGGTTCCCGAGGCACGCACCAATTCGAGCATCTCGTCGAGACGTGAGTCTTCCGGCGTGAGCGCGATGATCAGAGCGCGTTCCTTGCCAGTGCGACCGGCGCTCTGGGCGACCCGACGGAACTCGGCTTCGAGCGCTTCGATCTCGGCTTCGAAATCGAAATCGAGCGCGAAGATGTCACGCGCGCTGAGATGACGAAAGGGGTCGACCTCCTCGTCGGCCGCCACCGCGCCTTCGGCGAGAGTCGCCGGGTCGAGCATCGCCACCTCGACACGACCCGCGTCGCCCTCTTCGGTGGCTTCGATCATCACCATGGCGTCGAGTCGGAGGAGCGCGAGATCGTTGAGGTCGTCGGCGGTGATGCTTTCGCCACGCAGATGCGTGTGGACCAAACGCAGACCGGCGAAACGCCCCGGGCCGCCTCGCAACCGCCCGACATCAGGCACGTGGAGCTCGGTGGCGTCACCGACCACGACACTCTTCACCACGCCACCGCGATCGAGCAGCACGCCGACTTGGCGACCGAGATCACGCGAGGTCGTGGCGAGATGACGCGCCAACTCAGGCGAAACGACCTCGCGTGGCGACGTACGCCGACGATAGGTGCGTTCGAGCGCCTTGCGTTGTGAGGTCTTGACGCCGCGTAGGTTGCCTTCGATGCTCTGTGAAATGGTGTCGCCTCTCGATCTCACACGAAAAGACTGGAGTGAGTCCCTACTCTATCCTTCACTGCCGACTCTATCCTTCACCGCCGTCGACTGTCCGAGATGGTTCACTCATCGACAATGACTCACTCATCAACAACGACATCAGGCCGCGGATTCCCCATACGTGGCAAGAAACGCGGTACGACGGCACAATAGCGCGCGTAGGCGGTGCCATAGCGGCGATGCAGCTCACGCTCTTCGAGCACCGCGACGAGCCAGAATCCCGCCACGGTCATGACGACCAAGATCCACATCGCAAGGTAGTTGGTCAGCAACGCGAACGCCAAGACGGTGAGCATGGCGCTGGCGTAACGCGGATGACGCATCCGCCGATAGATTCCGTCGACCAGTAACGGCCGGTCGTGATCCCGGGGCGACACCTCGGGAAGACCGAGCATGGTCTTGTAGTCGAGCTCTCCCCGTTGCGCCATCCAAAACCAGAAGTTGAACGACCACACGAGGACGCCTGCCACCGCGAGTGGCAGATGCAGACCGTAATGCACGGCGAGCAGGTCGTCGCGATAGAGCATCACGAGAACCACCGCCGCGATGGCAAAGACCAGCACCAGCCCATAGGTGAGCCGCGCGCCGAGCCGACGCCAGAAGCCGATCAAGGCATGAAACGAAATCCAATAGACCAACGCGGCGCACATGACCGCCATGACCAGGGTCGCCGACCAGTACGCTAGCCAGATGGGCCAGCCTTCCGAGCCGGTAACGGCCATGAACGCAACTGTCGATCCCCTGAGCATCCCATCAACAATCGACTGCACGATATTCCCCCGCCACCGGCTCCCACACCGGCGGCCCGATCATCCCCCTCCGACGTCGATGACGTCGGAATCAATTGGCGGTGAACGACTGCTCGTCGTTCACCAGCCGTGCTCCCGGCTCGAGCCCCATGCGCATCAGCGACAAGAGGGTATCGACCCGGCTCGCCACGTCCCCGGCCTCGAGCAAGGCCTGCTTCTCCGCCGCCGGAAACGGCAGAGCGATGGCGAGGGTGTTGAGCAAAGCGAGCGCCGGCAGCGTGGCCAGACGCTCGATATCGAGGTCGAGGCCATAACGCTCGCTGAACGTTCCGAGACCCGCCAACAACCGTTCGGTGTCGACGTCTAAATCATCTTCATGCTCGTCTAAGGCAAAACCATCGTAACTCACCTCGAAACGCCGATAGCCTTCGTTCAGCGGCAGCTCGCGCAAGGTGCGAAAACGGGCGATCCCCAGAACCATGATGAGAAAGCGACCATCGTCCAACGATTCGACTTGCTCGAGAAAACCGGCGCAGCCGACCCCATAGAGCGAACTGTCGCCAGCGGGAGGCGTGTCGGATGACGGCCCCGCGTTGTCGTCACGGGGTACGAAAGGTTGGATCATGCCGAGCACGCCACCACCATCGGCCAAGGCGTCGCGCACCATGGCGCGATAGCGTGGCTCGAAGACATGCAGCGGCAATCGCGCGCGGGGCAACAGCAAAACCCCGGTGAGCGGAAAGACCGGCAAGATGGCCGGTAGCTCGTTGACGGCGGGGATCGAATCGTCGTGGTCGTTGGCGTCGTGATCCATGGGTGCCTACTCGTCTTCGGCTGTTGCGGCGGTATCGGGAGGCTCGATGAGCCGATCGGCGGGCAAGGCGGCGCGGACTTTCGCCACCGCTTGTTCGACCCGTTCCGGAAAGCGACCGTCGAACGTGATGGTCAACGTATATCGACCGTTGTCGTCCCAGCGCGGATAGCTTCCCACCGCGACTTCGGGAAAGGCGTCGACCACGTCGTGGAGCAGGCTGGCGATATCGCCCTCTTCGCTGGTGGTGTGCACCGTTCGGCTGACGAACGACACCCCCGAGTCGAGATACTCGCGAATCACCGCGAGCTTGCGGCGGAAGATCTGTGGCACACCGGGAAGCACGAAAACATTGTCCATCCGCATCACCGGCCAGCGCGCGCCGCTCCCCGCCACCATCTCGGCACCTTCGGGCACCTCGGCCATCCGCAGGTGGTGATCGGTGAGTCGAGAACCGAAATGGTCGCGCAACAAGGCCTCCAACTCGGGCGCCCGGACGATCGGCACCGCGAAAGCGCGGGCCACCGACCGGATGGTGACGTCGTCGTGAGTGGGCCCGACGCCACCGCTGGTGAACACCCAATGGTGATGGCGACGCAAGGCGTCGAGATCGTCCACGATCGTCTCGACCTCGTCGGGACAGACGATCACCCGACGAAGCGTAATCCCGAGCGAAAAGAGCTCACGCGCCAAATGGGGTACGTTGGCGTCGCGGATCTTCCCGGACAGGATTTCATTGCCGATCACCAGGGCGGCGGCGGTGGGAGCGTTTTTCATGACATCAGGATCGACAAACAACAAATCGACAAACGACAAAAGGGCCGGCGCGCCATT
>JBCDBH010000399.1:0-5428 GCA_039184055.1 Acidobacteriota bacterium | reverse complement strand
TTCGTCGACTACCCGGATCGAGACCGAGAACCCGTATCTCGTTCACGCCACGGCGGTTTCGTCCACCTCGAGATTCGCCCAGACATTCTGAACGTCGTCGAGATCCTCGAGCGCCTCGATGAGACGCATGGCCGACGTCGTCTTGCCGTCGTCGAGTCCCACCGTCGTCTGCGGAATCCACGCGAGCTGACCGACCGCGACCGGCACCTCGCGCTCGGCGAGCGACGCCTTGATTTCGTTGTACCGCTCGGGGATGGTGAAAATCTCGAAAGCCTCGTCACCGGTCGTCACGTCGTCGACCTCGAGCTCGAGCGCCATCTCGAGAAAGGCATCCTCGGCCATCTCCTCGGCCTCGACGACGAAATAGCCACGCCGATCGAAGAGGTAGGCGACGCTACCGTTCTCACCCAGGTTGCCACCATATTTGGTGAACGCGTGGCGCACTTCACCGACGGTGCGGTTGCGATTGTCGGTCGCCACTTCGACCAGCATCGCCACGCCTCCCGGGCCATATCCCTCGTAGACGACCTCTTCGACCGCGGCGCCGCCGAGCTCGCCCACGCCCTTCTTGATCGCGCGATCGATATTGTCGTTGGGAACATTGTTGCCACGCGCGTCGGCGATCGCCGAGCGAAGACGTGGATTGCCGTCCGGATCGCCACCACCCATACGGGCGGCGATCATCACCTCACGCAACAAACGCGTGAAGATCTTGCCGCGCTTGGCGTCGACGGCTGCTTTCCTGCGCTTGATATTGGCCCATTTACTATGGCCCGCCATGAACAAATCTCCTGCACGTCGAGCGGTTTCACCTCAGACCACCGTAGCGACGATGGCCGTGACACCGCCGGGGATTCTAACCCGAGCGGACCACATCGACTAACCACCAGCACGATCAACGCTTTACACGATTGACTACCGGAACTGCCAGTGCTAGAACTCAAGCTGAGTCGCCACCTGACGGAATCCCCGACAATCAGTGGTATCCTGATCAACGGTTTCATGGATTCTTTTACGCGTGGGACACCGAAACGCAACCCCCTCCACCGCATCGTGAGCGGCCGACTTTTGCCGAGTTAGAACCGATGATTCTCGTCGTCGAACCGGATCCTAGTTTTGCCGGGCGTATTCGTGACGCCCTGGAGGCCGATGGCTGGCCTGTCACCGTGGCGACCGATCGCGATAGCGCGGGGAGTCGCGTGGCGCGTCAAAAGCCTCACCTGGCGCTGATCGACGCCAATATCGCTGGCGCGCGCGAGCTGCTGGGTGTCTTCGCGCGCCAACGCGGTGGCCCCGGCGCCGTGGTGTTGATTCCGGCCGCGCTCGGAGGCACGGTCACCGCCGCCGACTTCGGTGCCGATGAGCTTTTGACCAAGCCGTTTTCGGACGAAGATTTGCGCTCGACGGTGCGTCGCGCTCTCAGCTCGTCGCCCCAACAGCGCCGCGCCGACGGCAATCAGCTGACCGCCGCGGACATTTTCGGTGACGTTCTCGCCGAAGTCGAGGCACAGACGCACGACGGCGACTGGCTGCCATCGCCCTCGCAAAACGAGATGGCCAAGCGACCCGCGGCACCATCCGAGCCGACGACACGGGCCGCCGCACCGACGCCGCGACAAGTCGCCCCTGAACCTCCGGCACCTACATCGCCCGAGCCGATCTTGCCGCCGCCGCCACCGACCGACCCTCCGGCGACTGCGCCGCCGCCTCGTCTCGACACGCCCCTGCCCGCGCCCAGCCCGCCGCGACCCACATCCGAGTCGCCACCCGGGCCACCCACGCCCAGCGCGCCTCCAGCGCCACCGGCCGCGGCCACAACGCCACCCGCGCCACCGCGTCCAGCCGCCACGACCCGCGCGCGGCGAGACGACGACGACATCGAACGCAAGCTCGAAGAAACACTGTCGGGTCTGTTCGCCGAGGATCTTGCCGCACGCGCCAAACCCGGACGTGCCAAGACCACCGACGCCACCCGTGCCAAGCCGAACCGGGAGCGTGACGACGTCGACGCTCTGCTCGACCGAACGCTCGCCTCGCTCGAGCTACCGAGCAAGGGCCGACCACAACCCAAACCGACTCCGCGAGTCGACAGCGCGCCAGCGGTACCGCCGACTCCCGCCACGCCGACCGAAGACACCGACGTCTCGGCTTCACCGACCCCCGAGTCGCCCGCGATGCCGGCGGCGCCCGAGCCACCCGCGACTCCCGAGTTCCCGGCGCCACCCGAGCCCCCAGCCGAAGCCCTCACCCCGTCCACGGCGCCGCATCCGAGCGACGACGCGTCGGGTGCGGATCTCGGCGACCGTCCCGGGCTCCCGGATTTTGCCCCTCCGGATTGGGGCTTCGAGCCACCGCCGACGCTCGACGTCCCCAGCCTCGACACCGAGGCACCTTTCGAAGCCTCAGCCGCGACGCTCGAGAGTACGGCTGATGACGAGATCGTGCTCGATCTCGACGCTCCGGCGCTCTATCCCGATCTCGTGCCTCCGTCCACGCGATCCGAAGAAACGGGATTCGTGCCGATCGACGCACCGCGCGACGAGCTCGATTTCACCGACGGTGGCGGCTTGACGAGCCCGGACGACGACGATTTCAGCTTCCTCGCACCGAGCACGCCAGCGGTCACCGACGACAGTCTGCTCGGAACCAACGAGCTACCCGCGCTCGGCGGAACCAACGATCAGGAATTCGGCGAGTACACCTTGCTCGAGCGAATCGCGGTCGGCGGTATGGCCGAGGTGTGGAAAGCACGTCGACGCGGTGTCGAGGGCTTTCAAAAAGACGTGGCGATCAAGAAGATCCTCGGCCACCTCACCGACAACGGCGACTTCGTCACGATGTTCATCGACGAAGCCAAGCTGGCGGCGCAGCTGCATCACAACAACATCGTGCAGATCTACGACCTCGGCAAAACCGGCGACGACTACTACATCGCTATGGAGTTCGTCGACGGTCGCGATCTGCGCTCGATCCTGAATACGGGCAGACGCGCCCACCAGCCGCTCACCGCGGGTATGGCGTTGATGATCGCCGCGCGACTCGCACGGGCCCTCGACTACGCGCATCACAAGCTCGACTTCGAGGATCAAGAGCTCGGCCTCGTACATCGCGACGTGTCGCCACAGAATGTCTTGATCAGCTATGAAGGCGATATCAAGCTGTGCGACTTCGGCATCGTCAAGGCGGTGACCAAGGCGTCGACCACGCAAATGGGTGCGCTCAAAGGCAAGCTGCAATACATGTCGCCCGAGCAAGCCTGGGGCCGTGACGTCGATGGGCGCTCCGACATCTTCTCGCTCGGCACCGTGCTCTACGAGATGCTCACCGGGACCAAGGCTTTCGCCGCCGACAGTGAGCTGGGCGTGCTCGAGGTGGTGCGGGAATGCCGCTTCCCGACACCTCGAAGCTTGCAACCCGAGATCACCGCGGCGGTCGAGGCGATCGTCCTCAAAGCGATGGCAGCGGAACCGTCGACCCGCTATCAGACCGCTGGTGATCTCGCCGACGATCTCGAAACCGTGCTCGCGGCCACGACACCCCTGCCCAAGCCCATCGACCTCGCGGCGTATGTGCAACAGCTCTTTCTCGGCACGGTACGCGTGCGGCGAAGTGGCGAAATGCCCGCGCCGCCACCCGAGATGTGGGCCGAACCCGACTCGGTCGAACTCGGCGCACCGGCACGGGGCGACGTCGAAACGCCAGCCCCGACGTCCGAACCGAGCGATACGGGCACGGGCACGGGATGGTCATCGCTTCTCGATTCGGATCCCGCGTCCTCGGACACACGAACCGACACCACACAGACGACCGACCTGGCCACCGACGCGGCGTACCAGCCGGTGGACGGCACCACACCGAGCCGTGAAGGCAAATCGCGGTTGCCGGGTCTGATCCTGGCGGTCATTCTGCTGATCTTGATCGCGGCGACCCTTTGGTACTTCTTGTCCGGTAACGAATCGAGCGCGCCACCGTCATCGGAACCGGCACCCGCAGCGTCGAGCCCGGCAGCCGGTGATCCCGAAGGCGAAGATCCCGTCGAGACACCCACGTCCACCGCATCGGAGCCGACCGCGTCTGGGCCGACCGCGTCTGGGCAGACCGCGTCCGACCAGCCGGCCACGGCGACGAGCCAACCGGCCGATGCGAGCCTGCCGGACGATGCCGCTTCAAGCGCCGAAACCGAGGATCAGCCAACGACCGACGAATCACCGGCTGAAGCGGGTGCGGATCTCGATGCGGACGAGATCGAAAAGCGCCTCGAAGAAGAGATGGCCCGACGCGCCGAGGCCTTGCGTGAGGAGTACCGTCAACGCACGGAAGAGCTTCAACGCGATCTCGATGCGGCGCAACAGGAAGCCGAAGCCACCGAGGAGCCACCACCGGCCGAACCCGACGATGACGAAGATGGCGACGGTGGTGGCGGTTGACGCCGCTTGCCAGCCTGGCCAAAGCTGAGTATTCTCGCCAGCGTTTCGCAACCGAGGCGCGACGCGCCATAATTTCGCGCCACGACGCGCGGCGGAGGTATCGACGATGAGCCTGACCGATCAGCAGCGGCAACGCTACGAGATGATCCTGGCCGAAACCCGCCAGGAGATCGCCGAGCTCGACCAACAGATCGAGGCCGAGCTGGCCAAGGTCAAGGAGCGCCTGGCCGGGCTACAGAACGACAAGAAAGCGGCACGCGCCATGTACGACGCCGCTTGCCTCCGTCTCGGCATCGCCAACGATCTCGACGAAGAAGACGAGGTCTGAGCCGACCGGCTCACGGGTCGACTCGCCTGCCGCCACCATGTCCTGGTTCCGAAAAACAAAGAAGCCCAAACCTGTCCGGATCGAGAATCGAAGCTCGGTTCCGGAAGGGCTATGGGTCCGCTGCCCAGGCTGCAAGCAACCGGTGTACTCGAGAGATCTCGACGCCAACCAGCATATTTGTGGCCAATGTGGCCATCATCTGCGTATCGATCCCGAGGTGCGGATCCGCTTGTTGCTCGATCAGGAAGGCGATCGTCTGTTCGAGGCGGTCAGCCCAACCGATCCTCTTTCGTTTCGCGACACCAAGCCCTATAAGAAACGACTCGATACGTATCAGCGACAAACCGGACTGCGCGATGCCGTCCATGTGCTCGCCGGCGATATCGAGGGGCAACCGGTGATTCTCGCGGTCATGGACTATCGATTCATGGGTGGCTCAATGGGCTCCGTGGTGGGCGAGAAGATCACTCGCGCGGTGGAAGCCGCCATTGAACGCCGCCGCGCCCTGGTGGTGGTTTCGGCCTCGGGTGGTGCGCGTATGCAAGAAGGCGCCTTGTCGCTGATGCAGATGGCGAAGATCGCCGCCGCCCTGAACCGTCTGCGTCAAGCCGGCCTGCCTTATGTCTCGGTGCTCACCGATCCGACCACCGGTGGTGTCACGGCTTCCTTCGCC
>JBCDBH010000398.1:0-5447 GCA_039184055.1 Acidobacteriota bacterium | reverse complement strand
GCGAAATCCTGGAAAAAGTCTCCGACGTGGTCGAACGACTCGGTGCCGGTGTGCGCATGCTCGGTAGCTTGACGGTCTTGGCGGGTTTGGCCATCCTCATCGGGGCGATCGCCGCGGGCGCCTCCCAGCGTGGCGCCGAAGTGGCTTTGCTCAAAACCCTCGGCATGACCCGCCATCAAGTCGCCGCGGCATTCGCCACCGAATATGCCCTCGTCGGCATGATCGCCGGTGTGATCGGCACGATCGGCGGTGGCATTCTCGCCTGGGCGGTGTTGGTCCACGGTATGGACATCACGTGGTCGCCGAGAGGCCTCGACTTCATCATTGCCCTGACTCTCGCCATCGTACTCTCCGTATGCGCCGGTCTCGCCGCCAGCGTTCGTGCTCTCGCGCAGCGACCGATCGAGGTGTTACGCAACGAAGGTTGAAGGGATTTGGCATCTGTCCAGATCTTCTGACAGACGGAAAATCCCCCGGATTTCCTAGGTTTGGTAACGAACAAGGCGTGTGGATGGCGGATCGATGCTGATTCGTTTGACGATCCGTGTCTACGGAGACTTCCTAGAGTCGAAGCCAAATCATTCCAATCATGGCGTTTAACGGTAGCCGGTCACATTGGCCCGTGGCTTGCCAAAGAGACAGGCATCTCGAACCAACCCGTCTCCGAGGAGCCGCCATGAAATCCTTCGATCTCGTAGTCAAAGTTCTCACCGAACGCATCCGCGCCAACCATGGCCACCACCGGCCGGCTCGCCCAGGAGCCCTGCCGTCTTCCGTACCTTCTCGTCCGGCAGTCGGAGCAGCACGACTCGACCGGGTCACTACACGACGGCAACCGAAAACGACACGGCCGTACCGCGTCACCCCGACGATGTGGGGCGTCGAGCCTCCGCAATCGCCACCGCCTCCACCTCCCATCACCGCACCGAAACCTCAGTCCATCCCGGCCCACGCGACCCCGCAACGGCCGGCGGGTTCAGGTTCGACACGGCTACCCGAAGTGAACCGTCTGCCGACGCCTCGGGGTCTGCTGTCGACCTGACCCTCCCTCCAACCGCCATCCATCAGGATGGTCCCGCCCCACTCACCACCGCTCGGCTGCCGAGCGGTGGCCTGCCTGCGAGCCCGCATTTTTCACCAAACGGCCTGACCTTCAACCGTCGATCAACACGTGGCTCAACGGCACGACGACGAATCCAGCTTCGCGTGCACGTGGAAGCTCCGTCTGTAAGACATCGAGCGTTTCCGGGTAAGGATGTCCGATCGCGATAGCCGAGCCGCGCTGACGTGCCTGCTCCAAGAGCGTCTCGAACTGGCGCCGGATGCTCTCCGGACTTCGATCCGAATCGAGAAACACATGCCGCTCCGCCGCGGGGATGCCGAGTTGACGCGCGACCTCGAACCCGACGGTATCGGCCGCCGTGCGCGAATCGAGATACGACAACCCTTGTTCCGCGATGACCCCGAGTACCGTTGCGATCGCGCGGCGCTCGCTCGAGATCCCAGAACCCATATGGTTGTTGACACCGACCGCACCCGGAACCGCCGCCAAGGCACGACGGGTCGTGGCACGCAGCTCGTCATGGGCCATGGTGAGCTCGAGTGCGCCGGGCCCCGGATCGGCACTCCCTTTCGCCTCCATCGGAAGGTGACAGAGATACTCGGCACCGTGACTCCGCAACGCCGCGACCACCTCAGCGGTACGCACCTCGTACGGCAGCACGGCAAATGTAATCGGTTCTTCTAGCGCGAGAAGCCGATCGACTTCGTCGAGACTACGACCGAGATCGTCGATCACAATCGTCACGCGAGGTGGAATCGCTGCTGACTCGGGCGGCGATGGCACCACACGATCGGGCTGCGATGACGCACCCGAATCCCGGGGCGCTGGCGAATCAGGAGAGTTCAGGAGTTGCGGTGGCCCAGGGGGAGCGGCGATGCGGATCCCGAGCGTGATTCCGCCCACGAAGAGTGCAACCGCCGCAACCGCCAGAAGAAGTCGAAGCCGAAGAGAAGAACGAGACACTTTTCTTGTTCCGCCCTTCCTTGCAGCCCGGCGTTGGGGCGGACGAGGCTTCATGACACGACAGGGTCAAGCAGCTTGGCGTTCCTCGGGCACTTCGGTTTCACCGAGTACGACTTCGAGACCACGCTCGAGAACCACGTCCGTGTCCTCACCGTCTGGAGCAAGCAAGTTCGAAAAGTCACGCACGCGCAGATCCACCTCGAGCGAGTCGGTGATCGGCGCCTGGTCCGGACCGGTGTAGAAGGCGTCGGTGAGCTGAAGTCGGCCACCGTTCGAAAGCTCGACGAGCGCCAGATTGCCAGCGTAGCCAAACGTAGGCTGACCCACGAGCACCGCGTCGACTTGCTGCGAGAGAACCGTTGCGAGAACCTCGGCCGCGCCCTGCGTGCCGCGATCGATCAGGATCGCGATCGTACCGCTCCACGCCGGCTCGTCCTGGCTCGAGAAGACCTCGATCGCTTCGCCACGGCCTTTCAACACGCCGAGCTCGCCTCGAGTAAAGAGCCCCGCAACATCATAGGCAGCCCGAATATCGCCACCAGCCGTGCCACGAACATCGATCACCAACGTGTCGGGTCGCTCGAGCCCAGGCAAGGCATCTGCCGGTGATTCGGTTCCCAGTACTCCCAAGCTCGCGGCCACGTTCTCGACGGCATCCGCACCGATGCGTTCGATGAAGAGCACCGGTACGCCACGGCGTGTCTCGACACGAACACCGGGTCGCTCGTATTCCGCGAGCGTCAGGGTAATGGTCTCGGTCTCGCCAAAGCGAATCCGCTCGATCTGAACCTCGGTACCGACCGGCTTGGAAAGCACCGCACGCGCGTGCCACAGAGGCATGTTGCGAGTCGACACTCCGTCGATCGCCGAAAGAATGTCATCGCGTTCGAAGCCCGCTGCCTCAGCGGGACTGCCACTCTCGACCGCCACGGCATACAGGACTCCGCGCTCCTTGAGCACGATCAAGCCACTGCGAAAAGCGGCTTCCTGGCGACTGGCGAGAAAGCGATCCACGTCACTCGCTGGGATATAAGCCGAGAACGGATCGAGCGCCTCGGTGGCTCCCCCGAGAGCGCCACCGAGCAAGGGTTCGAGATCCGCCTCGTCGACGTAGGCGCGATCGACCAGCCCGAGCACTTCGACAAACATCGACAGGTACTTGTATAGGGAGTCACCTCCCGGATCGTCCGCATGCGCGCCACTCCACAGGGAGCCGGCGATCAGTAGGAAAACAGTCAATATAGAGGTAGCGACAAAGAGAAGGCGAGCACGGTTGAGCATGTGTCGTTCACCTGAGAAGACGAGAGCAGATTCATATCGAACGAATCCGCGTCCTGATCGGCGATCCGCCGTACATCAACGTAGCCAAGGTAGGGGATCTTCGGCTTGATTTTCGCGGCGAATCTCGAAGTAGAAGAGGTCGGTAGACGTGCCGACCTCGGTTCCCAACGATACCATAGCGCCTTGCGTGACCGTCAGGTCGGCGAGCCGCGCATACAGCGAGAAGACGCGCCCTGGATGGTGGATCACCACCATCTTTCCGTACCCTTCGAAAGGCGCCGCGAACAGGACTTCGCCCGGGTAGATCGCCTTCACTTTGGCCCCGGGCTCGGCCGCGATGTCAATGCCGTTGTACGGAACCTTGGTTCCATATCGAGGATCTCGACGTGGACCGAATTCGCCGATCAGCGCACCTTCCACGGGTCGATCGAGAACACCGAAAAAACCTTGGATGGGTTGGCCAGCCAACGGTTCGTCGTCGACGGTCAAGGCGGTGATCAGGCGTGCCAGCTTCTCTTCCTTCTCCGTCAGCTCGGCGGTCTCGGCTTCGACTCGCCGACGTTGCGCATTGAGCCGTTCGAGCAAGGCCGCGCGCTCCGTACGCAACCCAGCCAGTCGATCACGCCGCTCGAGCTCCCGAAGCCGCCACGCTTCTTGCTCGGCCAAACGAGCTTCGAGCCGTTCCTCCTCGACCGATAGATCGTCACGCAAGGCGGTGAAGCGATCGATCGATCGACGATCCCGAAAGGCGAGAAAACGAAGTTGGCGAATCGCCGGCAAGACGTCGCGTGAGCCATCGAGCGACAGGAAAAGACGCAGATACCCCTGGCGCCCGAGCTGGTAGAGCATGGTGAGCTGGCGCCGAAGCCCCGCACGGGTTTCCGAAAGCGCAACGGTCAAGCGCGCCACCTTGGCCTCGGCATCGGCGGCCTGCGAAGCCGCGAGCTCGGCAGCCGTCGTCGCCTCCTCGAGCTGAGCTTCCTGCAGAGAAAGCTCCACCTCGACCCGATCCAGCTCGTTGGCCAACGTACGTTCACGTTGGCGAAGATCCGTGGCCCGAGTTTCGAGCTTGGCGATCTCAGCGCGGATTCCAGCGAGCGCGGTCTCTCGCTCCCCGGAATCCTGAGCGGTCGCGACAGCCGCCGCACTCAGCATCAAGCCGAGCGTCACGATGGCTATCAGTCGACCGCGTACGTGCAACCGTTTCACCCTGGCGGAAGAAGACTTCTACCGTCGAATTCGGTCGATGATTCGACGCCGAAGATCTCGAGGAGCGTCGGCATGATGTCGGCCATGTAAGGCTGCTCGGAGTTGTCGACCGGGATGCTACTGAAGAAAATCCCGTCGACCAGCGGTGGATAGACGGAACAGTGGTCACCGCTCCACACGTCGAGATTGTCCTCGACGACAGCCCTGGCAATGCCTCCTAGAGAATCTTGCCACCCAACTCGATAGCCATCACTATTCGAGGGAATAAGGTCGGGGATCAACTCAGGATCGAAAACGCCATAGACCTCATCTCGGCGCCATACGTAGGCAACAGGATTCTCACCTGTCTCCTCGTCCACATAGCCTTCGAGGCCGGCTTTGATCTCCGCCCGAAGCGCTTCGTACTCCGCCCCGGGCTCGACGATCCCCTGGGCTTCGCGCCCCTTCAGATTGATGTAGATCTGCCCCAATCCAAGAGCGTAGGCGCGGGTCTGGCTCCAATCCACGTTGACGAAGAAGTCACCCTTGTCGAAGAGCTGCTCTAAGTTCATGCGTCCTGGATCCTCGCCCTTGAGCCGCATATAGCCATTTTGCGCCAGCCACGTGTTGTAGTTCATACCGCGCCGGAACGAGGCGAAACCGTGGTCTGATACCACCATGAGGATCGTGTCCTCACCCTTCTTCTCCATCGCCTCACCGACGATGGCGTCCATGTCCTGATAGGCGTGGAGAATCGAATCTCCCCAGATCGCAGCTTCCTCGGCATCGTAACGGGGATGCTCTTCGTCGAAGAGGCGCCACATGACATGTTGTACACGGTCGGTGAACTCGAAATAGTGCATCAGCACATCCCAATCATCCTTCACCAGCTCACCGAAGAAGATCTCTTTGTACTTTTCGACACCGAATCGCGTGTCCTCGAAGAACACCG
>JBCDBH010000397.1:0-5464 GCA_039184055.1 Acidobacteriota bacterium | reverse complement strand
TTTGCATCAAGGCGTCGGAATCCGGGAGATCGAAATACGGTCGATGTCGAGCTTGTGTGGACCCGGCATTAAACCGCTGGTATCAGCAGGATTGGCCACCCGCACACTGACCGTGCTGGCCGCAGGGAGAAACGCCGGAACTTCGAGGATGGCCCAACCGTTGGTCGCGGCGAACGGAATGGAGAAGGTCGAGTAGGTGATGCCGTCGACTTCGAAGGTGAAGACCTTTTCGACCTGCTGGGGAACCCGGTAACGAATTCGTACGACAAATTCGAGCAGCTTGATTCCATTGACGATCGGTACCTGTTCCTGGACTCCGATGGGGAATCTCGACGTTTCGAACGACACCGCAAGCGACCGTTGATATCGCGGCCAGATGCGCACATAGGATCCCGCCGAGGTATTCGGTTCACCACACGCCGTGGTGAGCGTCGTCGAGGTGGGGCATTCGACTTGGACGTTGTCGAGATCGTTCCCCGGGTGTTCGGCTTCGATCGAAACGATCGCCACATCCTCTAGATGGCGCCCGTTCTTCAGCGCCTTCTTCATTGTCATCGTCTTCTCTTTCGCCGCGCACGTGCATGCGGAGCATGGATTGCCCCCGCTGTCGCTACACGAGAAGGTGTCGAAGAAGTTGCCGCTGTTGTTGCAGGTGGGGGTGACGTCGAATTCCGGGACGCACAGACACGAGTTGTTGGCGTTTGGCGCACAGCTCTTCACTTGGGGTGAGTTGCATTTGACGCGCTGTACGGTGGTGTCCCAGCTCTCGGTGTAGCTCCAGATCAGGCCGCCGGCATAGTCGGTCTGGTGAAGCTTGGGAAAGAGCGCATTGATGAAGACCGTGTCGCCGCATTCGAATTGATCGCCCGGCGAGGTGAAGGGGTCGATGCCGTCGGCCACGAACTCGCCGACGACGATCGGTTTGCCGACTCCCCAATGCGTAGCCGGGTAGTGGAAGGGAGAGTTGATCTTCGAGAAGTGCTGGGTGTAGTAGTTCACCATGATGAAGTCGAGCACGCCGACCGGTTGTGGACCGGTTTCTCCCCCGGCGGCGGCGAGCTTGACGTCGGTGTAGTAGTTCTCGACAAAGGCGCCGACGCCTTGATTGACGTCGGAGGCACGGGCGAAAAAGTGCGCCGTCAGGGTCACTTTCACCCCCGGCACGTTTTCCTTGATCGCCTTGGCCGTTCGACTGGCGAAACGCTGGATGAAATAGAGCGGATTGGGCTTGGTTTGGGTGGGATCGTTGACGGCGAAGTTGTTGGCGCCGTTGTTGATCGCGTTGTTGTCCTCGTCGACCTCGATCCACTGGGTCTGAGCGTTGTTGAGCTTGAAGAGTTGCTTGTCACCGTTGGGCAGCAGTCGTACGGCCGGCAATCGGCGCTGCTTGAACTTGATGAAGCCGATTTGCGTCGCACCTTCGGGCTCGTTGATGAGATCCCAGGCGAGCAGCGCCGGGTGGTTGCCAACGTGGGTAACGAGTGGGATCAGCGCATTCTGGATGTATTGGTCGAGGTGATTGTCTTCGATCAACAGATCTCGTCCGCCCTCCGTGGTCTTGGGTGCGATGACGAGCTCGGGCGAAGGCAGGTAGGCATTCGAGGGCTCGTTGACGAGTTGGAACGAGAAGAGCGTCGGAATGACGAACATGTCGCGGTCCCGAGCCAGGTCGAGCGCGCGTTCGACGTCATCGAGCGTTTCTGGGCTGATGCCGTTGACTTCACCGGTCGATTGATCGAAGAGGGGGGAGAAGTTGGCGCCGACATGGACCCACCAACGCACCGTGTTTCCACCCGCCGCTTTGATCGCATCGAGCATCTCGATGAATTTGTCCTCGACCGATTGATTGTCGAGATTGGGATCAGGAATCGTAAATTGGCTGGTGCCGCAGGGGTAGGTGCCCGCGATACAGAACGAGAGACCGACATCGGCCTCGAAGCGGAGATACGCCACATTGGCCCCGGCGACAAAGACCGGTTGGCCGTAGTGAGAGATGCGGTCTGGCGGGACGCTTTGCGCATCGACCGGCGGGCTGAGAAGAAAGACCAGGAGGCTCAGGGCGGAGAGGGTGAAGCCCTGGACGAGACGGCGGACTAGACGAGGGGGATACGGAGAGTTGTGAGACCTGAGATGCATGATCGTTCTCCTGTGGTGTGAGCCGTCTCGAGCACTCCGAGTGAGCGGCGGACGGTTTGTGCTGTAGAAGCATATATTGTTTGGCTATTAAATGTTCTAGAAGCATATAAGAGCCCTTGATTGTTCTGTGAGGCCATTCAAGATGGAGACGAAAAATCTGGTCTATTTGCTTGACACTCGATGGTGTCTGCCCCATACTGATATTGCATCATCTCTTTTTTTTTGTTCTGACTCGACCCTGAAACAAGTCACCCCGCCACTGGGCGGAGTGGAGCTGCCTGGCCACTCGTGGGGATCGGTGTATCTCCCGGCCAAGGGTCCCATTCATGTAGGAGATGCAGAATGCTCGAATGTCTTAGTCAGAGGTCCCGCTCGTGGAGAGTCGCCGGTGTCGCGATTCTCGGTCTCGTGCTCGCGATCGCCGTCACGCCGCTGTGGGCCGGTGATTCGCTCTACGGAAAGGTCATCGCGGTGGAGCGCGCCGACCTGGTCACGCTCGATTACGGTGAGGGGACGTACGATCTCCATCTGGTCGGTATCGAGATCCCCGCGCAAGAAAGCCTGGCCACGGCGGCCCGCGAGATGGTCGCGACGATGGTGCTCGACAAGAACGCTCGGATGCGTTTCGAAGGTCGGAGCGAGTTCGGCGAGATGCGGGCGCGCTTGTTCACTGACGATCCGCAGATCGGAATCAAGGAAGTAAACGTCGAGCTGGTCCGTGCCGGGCTGGCGACACCCAAGAGTGAAACTCTCCGCTATGGCTACAAATACGGTGAGCTGGAAGCGGCTGCCGACGAAGCTCGTACCCAGCGTCGTGGTGTGTGGGCCAACGAGCAACAGCGATGAACGAGGAACGAACCATGTACAACCAACGTGTCTTCCGTCGTTCGACCGTCATCGCCCTCGCCGGCTTTGTCGTGCTTTTGCTCGCCACCGGTGCTCATGGCCAGATCGCCGCGGGTACCGACGTCAACACGTCGCAGCTCGCCAACTACCAGAACGAATGCTCGATCGCCAAGAATCCGACCAACGCCAACGAGCTCTTCGCGTCCTGCAACAACGCCGGCCCGGGTCTCTTCGCGGCGCGAAGCACCGATCTCGGTGTGACCTGGACCTATCCGGATCCGGTCGATCGCACGATCGCCGACGGTGATCCCGGCCAGGGTCCCGCCGCGTGCTGTGACCCGACTCTCTCCTGGGACAGCTTTGGCAATCTCTACCTCGGCTATCTCAACGCGGCGGTGAACGCGGTCGTGGTGTTGATCAGCACCGATAGCGGTCAGACCTTCACCACCCTCGCCACCTTCCCGGGCAGTGTCGATCAGCCGACTCTGGTGGCCGCCGATACGACTGCCGTGGGTGCGCCGGTCGCTCTCTGGGTGGTATGGAATCAAAGCGGCACGATGCGCGCGCGTGGCGCGGCGGTGACCGGTCTCGGCACGGTCGGCGCCTTCAACCCGCTGCAGACGGTTCCGGGCACCTTCAACTGCAGCTTCGGTGACGTCGCGATCGCGCCGAGTGGCACGGTCGTCCAGGTTTGTCAGAACCCGACCGGTGGTCAGGGGCCGGCGAGCATCATCGTCAACACCGATGCCGACGGTCTGGGGCCGAACAACTTCGGTGCGGCGATCGTCGCGACCACGACCAACGTCGGTGGTTTCGACTTCATCCCGCCGCAGAACATCCGCTCGGTGGACGCCGAAGCGGGTCTCGCCTACGACGCCTTCGACGGCACGCCGAGTCTGCCGGGCTTTCCGGGGCCGAGCCCTCGTTTTGGCCGTCTCTATCTGGTGTATACCGAAGAGACGATCAACGAGAGCAACGACACCGACATCATGGTGCGGTTCTCGGACGATGACGGCATCACCTGGAGCGCGCCGATCCAGGTCAACGACGACACCACCACCCGCAGTCAGTTCCTGCCTCGGATCGCCAGCAACACGCTGTCGGGCAATATCGCGGTGTGCTGGCACGATGCACGCAACTCGCCGGGTAACAACACGATGCAGGAGTACTGCACGATCGCCACGCCGACACCGCCGACGCCTGTCTTCATGGCCAATGGACTGGTCAGCGATGGCGTCGCTACCGGTACGGGGTCGTCACCGCCCGCGCCGGGGCAAGCCGATATTCAATACGGTGACTACCACGGCATGACCTACTTCCAGGGTCGGGTGCACCCGATCTGGGCCGACGACTCCAACAGCACGGGCAACAACCCGAACGGCACCACCCGTTACGACGCCTACACCGACATCGTGTCGGGTGGCTCGGCGGCCAACGAAGGTGATCCTCATCTCAGGACGGTCGAGGGCATTCGCTACGACTTCCAGAGCGCGGGTGAGTTCACCGAGCTGCGGGGTGACGGGATGGAAGTCCAGGTGCGGATGGCGCCGGTGGCGACCAACTTCTTCCCTGGTCCCAATCCCTACACCGGCTTGGCGGTATGCCCGAGTCTCAACACCGCGGTGGCGGCTCGGGTCGGTACCAACCGGGTCACCTACCAGCCGAGCCTCGATGGGCAGCCTGATCCCGCCGGGATGCAGCTGCGGATCGACGGTGTGTTGACGACCCTCGGCTCGAGCGGCGTCACCATGAGCGGTGGTGGTCGGGTGGTTCCGTCGTCGGTCGGCAATGGCATCACGATCCACTTCCCGAGCGGTGCGAGGCTGGTCGCGACTCCGGGCTGGTGGGCGTCACAGAACGCCTGGTATCTCAACGTCAACGTCTACAAGACGACAGCCACCGAAGGTCTGCTCGGTGCGTTGGCGCCGGGAAGCTGGTTGCCGGCTCTTTCCGACGGTTCGTCTTTGGGACCCAAACCGGTCAACCTCAACGATCGCTACGACGAGCTCTACCAGACCTTCGCCGACTCGTGGCGGGTGACCAACACCACCAGCCTCTTCGACTACGCGTCGGGTATGGGCACGCAGGACTTCGACTATCCGGGTTGGCCGACACGCAATCCGCCGTGTGAGGTGCCCGAGAAGGAGCCGGCCGAGCCGCTCCCCTTCGATATCGCGGTCGAGGTTTGTAAGGACATCGAAGGTGAGCGCAACGACAGCTGTGTTTTCGACGTCATGATCACCGGTGAGGTCGGCTTTGCCGAGACGTATTTGGTGACGCAGAAGCTCGAGGCCGACGAAGGCGATCCGCCGACCCATCAGGGGCCAAAGGACGACGCGGCGATCTTCGAGGAGCAATGACGTTTTGAGCTGACTAGCTCGAATGTGTTCCGAGGCCGGTGGCGCGTGCCACCGGCCTTGATTCGTTGTGGCGTCGTTATCGACCCTCGAGCGGCAGCCAGGTGCGTCGTTCGGCACCCGCG
>JBCDBH010000396.1:0-5466 GCA_039184055.1 Acidobacteriota bacterium | reverse complement strand
CTCGGAATTTCAGATCGCCTACATCGCCGCCTTGATCGGCTTTTTCGTCATGGTGTTCTTTGTCGCGGTCGCCGTCGGGCTACCCATCGTGCGTGACGAGGAAGACAACGTTAGTCCTCTGTTGCACAGCACACCGCTACGTCCCGCTGAATACGTGTGGGGCAAATTCGGCGCCGCTTACGGCATGTGTGTGGTCGTGCTCGGGCTTTTTCTCGCCTCGTGGATCGTCTTTGCGCACGGGTTACCCAATCTCGGTGATCCGGAAATCTACGGCCCCTTTGAGCTCGGCAATTACGTGCGGCCGTTCGTGGTCTTCATCCTGCCGGCGGTGACCGTCATCGCCGCCGCGGCGTTTCTCGTCATCGTTTTCGCGCGACGTGCGCTGGCGCTGTTCGTGTTGCCGCTGCTGGCCTTCTTTTTCTTCAGCCAGCGGGTGTGGGGGTGGTATCCACCCGAGATGAGCAAAGCGACCGAGCGTATTTTTCAATGGCTCGATCCGAGCGGCTTTCGCTGGCTCAAACAGGAATGGTTGATCACCGATCGCGGACTCGGCTTCTACAACGTCGAGCCGATCGTCTACGACACGCCTTTTCTCCTATCGCGACTGGCGTGGGTCGTCGTCTCGATGCTCATCGTCGGGCTCGCCGTCTGGCCGGTGGCGCGTCGTGCTCGAGGCGCGACATGGCGACTGCCGTGGCCACGACGCAAGAGCGTGCACGTCGAAGACCGCGCGCCGCGCTTGGCGCCCGCCCTGAGCGCGCTCGGTATGACCGCGCGTCGACCGTCGGGCTGGCGGGCCACCTGGACCATATTTCGCGCCGAAGTCCGTGAGCTGCGCGCGCGTGGGGTGATCTGGGTCTTCCTCGCCCTGTGTTTCTTCTCGGCCCTTCAGACCTTCAACGTGCTCCAAGGGCCGTTCAACACCAGCCTGGCCTACACCCCGGGCGTCGCCGCGGTGGTCCTGCTCGGCCCGCTCGGCACCTGGTTGGCGATTCTCCTGCTCTTCTACGTCGCCGATGCGCTCCATCGGGAGGAGAATCACAGCTTCGCCGGGATCTTCAAATCCCTGCCGATCGGCAACGCTCCCATGCTCTTCGGCAAGTTGATGGGCATCATGGTCGTCGTGGCGGCGGCAATGCTGGTGAGCCTGTTGGCGGGTTATCTCACCATCGTCGGCGACGGTCAGGTCTTCAGCCTCGCCCCTTTCGCCATCGTTTGGCTACCTCTGCTCGGGCCCAGCCTGATCCTGTGGATCGCCATCGGCGCGGCGGGCTACGTCGCCACCGGCTCGCGTGGTGGCTCGTATCTGATCGGCATCGCGGTGATCTTCGCCACCGTGTGGCTGGTGGTGCGGGGCGAGCTCACCTGGGTCACCAACTGGTCGCTCACCGGCATGCTGATGTGGAGCGACATCTCGATCTTCGAGCTCGATCGTGCCGCGCTCGTGCTCAACCGGCTCTTCGTCATCGCCCTCGCGATCTCGCTCTTCTGGTTCTGCGTTCGTCACTTCCCGCGTCGGCAGCGGGATCGTGCCCAGGCGCGCAAAGGGCGCTGGAGCCCGGCCGTCGCCGTTGCCCTGCTCGTGCCGGCCGTCATCGGGTGGCTGCTATGGGCCGAGATCTCGGCGGGCTTTCAGGGCGGTGGCGCCGAACGCGCGCGCAAAGACTACTGGCGTGACAACGTCTCCACCTGGTTGCACGCGCCCCAACCTCACATCACATCAGTCGATCTCGACGTCGAGCTCTTTCCCGAGCGCCGTGGCTTCGCGCTCGAAGGGTGGTACGACCTCGAAAACCGCACCGACGAGCCCATGAGCCGCTTCGCATTGACCGGTGGCCTCTCGTGGTCCGATCCCAATTGGACCCTCGACGGCGCTCGAGCGACCCCCGACGAACGCTCCGGTCTCTACGTTTTCCCGGTCGCCCTCCAGCCCGGTGAAACAGCACGGCTCGGCTTCGCCTTCGAAGGCACCTGGCCCAAAGGCCCCACCAAAGGCCAGGTCTTCGGCGTCAACCAATTCATCCTGCCCTCGGGCGTCCTGCTCAACGGTCGCAACCCCGAATTCGTCCCCGTGCTCGGCTTCGTCGACGATCTCGGGGTCGACGACGACAACCGCTTCGAGCCCTGGGACGCGCCCGCCAACCGTCACCTCGGCATCGTCGACGGCGATCAAGATCGCTCCTGGTTCGACCACCGTCTGCGCATCACCGCGCCCGCCGACTTCACCGTCAACGCCACCGGGGTCAAGGTCGCCGAAACCGTCAAAGACGGTCGCAAAACCGTCGTCTGGAACGCCGATTACCCGGTGCGTGTCTTCAACATCATCGCCGGTCGTTGGGATGTTGCCGAGGGCGAAGAAAACACCGCCGTCTTCCACCACCCCGAGCACGACCTCAACGTTCCCGGCATGCTCGAAGCCCTCGATGGCGCCCTGCGCTACTACAGCGAGTGGTTCCATCCCTACCCCTGGCAAGAGCTTCGTCTCAACGAATTCCCCGGTGTCGCCAACTACGCCATGGGCAACGCCACCAACATCCTCTTCTCCGAAAACGTCGGCTTCCTCTCCAACCCGCGTGAAAGCAACGCCGCCTTCGCCATCACCGCCCACGAAGCCGCCCACTCCTGGTTCGGCCACATCGTCGGCAACGGCGGCGGCCCGGGTGGCATCGTCCTCTCCGAAGGCGGCGCCCACCTCGCCACCCTCATGCTCCTCGAACAAGTGCGAGGTCCCGCCGCGCGCCAAAGCTTCGCCCGCATCATGGAGCGCACCTACGCCGAAAACCGCCAGCCCGACACCGAAAAGCCCCTCGTCTCCACCACCTGGCACCGTCCCGGCGACCAAACCGTCATCTACGATCGTGGTGGCTGGGCCCTATGGATGCTCAAACACCACATGGGTCGTGACGCCTTCCTCGCCGGCCTCCAGGACTACTTCCGCACCTACCACCTCAACAACGACCATCCCCTCGTCCCCGACCTCATCGCCTCCCTGCGTCCCTTTGCACCGGATCCCCAGGCGTACGATGACTTCGTCGAGCAGTTCTTCTTCGACACCGTCATCCCCGAATACCGCATCGTCGCCGCCGAAACCGTCGAGCAAGGCGGAGGCTGGATCTCCAC
Source organism: Acidobacteriota bacterium (assembly GCA_039184055.1). GTDB lineage: Bacteria > Acidobacteriota > Thermoanaerobaculia > Multivoradales > J023 > JBCDBH01. The sequence continues at coordinate 2,346 of JBCDBH010000396.1, read as the reverse complement.
CATCCACGTCCGCAACGCCGGTACCGGCCGCCTCCCCGTCGACATCGCCGTCACCGCCGGTGGCCGCGCCTTCGGCCGCGACGGCGACCCCAACCCCGACCATCGCGACGCCCGCGGCACCCTCACCTTGGGCGCCGACGACGAACGCGAGATCACCATCCACTCCGACTTCCGACCCGAGCGCGTCGTCGTCGATCCCGACCTGAACGTCCTTCAGCTCGAAAGAGGAGGGGCGAGCGTGAAAATGCGGGTGGGAGGCAGCTAATTTGTTGTCAGTCATAGGGAGTTGTACAATTGGTCAGATGGAAGCAGTAGCCGACGCCAGCGCGATTCTCGCGGTAGTCCTCGACGAGCCAGAACGAGCTTCGATCGTTCAAGGCACGGTCGGTGTCTCTCTGGTGGCACCCGAGGTGCTTCCTTTCGAGATCGGTAACGCTCTCATCGCCATGGAAAAACGCGGTCGGGTCGAGCGGGAGGCTGTTCAAGAGGTTTGGCGGGCAGCCGGCCGAATCGCGGTCAAGCTGCTTTCGGTCGATATCGAGGCTGCACTTAGTCTTGCATTGGTGACCGGTACCTATGCCTACGATGCCTACTACCTACAATGTGCTCTGTCGCAGAATCGACCCCTTGTCGCTCTCGATCGGAAAATGCGAGCAGCCGCAAACCAACTGGGCATCCAACTCCTAAACTAAAGATGAAAGTCTATAGCTACACCCAAGCTCGCGAACAGCTCGCAACTCTTCTTGAAGAAGCAAAGCGAGAAGAGGTGATTATCCGACGCCGCAATGGTGATCAATTTGCCGTGAGTCTAAGAGTCCCGACCAAATCGCCATTCGACGTGCCCTCCGTTCGCACGCGTGCCTCTACTCAGGACATCCTTGATGCACTTCGTGATTCCCGGGAACGAGGATAGAGAACGGGAGTCAGGCAGGGCGATTGGCTAGGAGCGTTGCGGAAACGACCGATCGGTTCATGTGGGATCGTGTATTTCATGATTCACCGCCGTTCAAAGGTCGAAAGCCAGACAGAAATCTCGATGGAACGCTCGTTCTGTCCGAGATATCGCTCGACGTTCAAGAACGTCCGTACATTTGAATCGTGTCGTGCATACCAGGATTTCCGTTCGTGAATCCTCGATATCGCGATTCCTGGTGAGCCGGTCGCTGTCCGCTGAGCCACGAGAACCTCGAGAGTGGCTGTAAACGATCTGTATAAGGTCACGCATTGCAAAACCGCTCGTCGGTACCGGCGTACATCACGCAGCGCCCGGCGTACCGCTGGGAAGTTGATCTCCATTCGTCGAGGAGTCCGTTTTGCACCAGAAGAGAATCGCCTTGATCTGCCTCGTCCTGCTAGCCGTTACCAGCGTTGCCGTTGCCCAACCCGATCCCGAGCTTCGTTCCGAGCGCTCGGTCACGCTGCCAGGGGACTGGCCGACGTGGAGCGGGCCAGCTGGCAATCTCACCTCGATGGGCAACGGTTTGTTCGACGGCGGTTCTTTTGGTCTCGAGCAAGTGTGGTCGCGGCCACTCGGCTCCGCCTATTCAGGGCTGTCGGTGGTCGACGGACGGCTTGTGACCACGTTTTCGGATGGTGAGTCGGACTTCCTGGTGGCCCTCGACGCGTCGACTGGTGATGAGCAGTGGCGTTATCGAATCTCGGATACCTACAAGGGGCATGACGGTTCGGACGACGGTCCGCTGGCGACGCCGACCATCGACGGTGGCGCGGTCTATGGCCTGAGCGGCTGGGGCGGGCTGTTTGCCGTGTCCCTTGAAGACGGCACGGAGACGTGGCGTCGCGATCTCGTGGCCGACCTGGGCGCCGTGAAGCCGCACTTCGGATTCGCCACCGCGCCGGCGGTGTTCGGCGACGTGGTGGTGGTCGAGACCGGCGCGGCCGAGGGACGTTCGATCGCGGCGTTCGATCGCGAAACCGGCGAGCTTCGCTGGTCGACCGGTGACGACTCGGTCCGCTATCAGTCGCCGATGGCGTTAGACGTCGGTGGCGAGATCTCCGTGGTCGCGCTTACCGATCAGAGCCTGATCGGTCTGGCTCCTGAGACCGGCGCCGTGCTCTGGCAGCACCGGCATTCCGAAGAGCGGGGCTTCGGCTCGACGCAACCCGTGCCGACGGGCGACGGCGGAATTCTCCTGACCGACGGTTCCGAGTCGGCCCTCTTCAAGGTCAGCAAAAACGCCGACGCATACACGGTGGAAGAGGCCTGGCGATCGCGCGCGCTGCGCAGCCAAGGCACCTTTGCCATTCCGGTGCCCCATGAAGGCTATCTCTATGGCTACTCCGGCAACTTCCTGACCTGCGTCGACGCCGCCACCGGCGAGACGG
>JBCDBH010000395.1:0-5493 GCA_039184055.1 Acidobacteriota bacterium | reverse complement strand
GCCGACGGAAGACCGAACACCAGCAAAGAAGACACGAGCACCAAGGATGCAACCACGACGGCTTCGACGATCGAGCTCGGTCCCTGTCCGGTGATCGAGCCGCCTGGCCCGGTCGAAAACGACCTGCCCGAGGATGCGCTGTGTGGCGTCTACGAGGTACCGGAGAATCGCGCCACGGGTGAAGGGCGGATGCTCGAGATCGATGTGATCGTGTTGCCGGCGACCGGGCCAAAAGCCAAACCCGATCCGATCTTTCCGATCGCGGGCGGGCCGGGTAGCGCGGTCACGGAATCGGCCCCATGGTGGGCCGACGCACCAGAACGCGAGAAACGCGACATCGTATTTGTCGATCAGCGTGGCACCAACGGCTCACACCTGCTCGATTGCCCACCCCTCGCCGACGATCCTCAGGTCTATCTCGAACCCTATTTCGAGATCGAAGCCATGACCCGTTGTCGTGACGAGCTGATGGCGAAGGCCGATCTCACGCAATACGGCACCGACGCATTCGTCGACGATTTGAACGACGTGCGTGCCGCGCTCGGTTACGACCAGATCAACCTGATGGGTGGCTCCTATGGCTCGCGGGCGTCTTTGGTCTACATGCGTCGTCATCCCGAGACCGTGCGCACCGCCAATCTCTCCGGCTTGGCGCCACCCGCTTTTCGCAATCCCCTTTACCACGCCCAAGAAGCGCAGAATGCTCTCGAAGCCGTGCTCGCGCAGTGTCGCGCCGATCGGGAGTGTTTGCGTGCCTATGGTGATCTCACCGGCGTGTGGGAAGACGTGCTCGACGAGCTCGAGGCATCACCCGCCGAGGTCGAGATCGTCGATCGCGAGACCCAGGAGACGCACACCGTGACCCTCGCCCGTGGGCCGGCGGCGAGCGGGTTGCGTGTCTTCATGTACAGCACCGAGGGCTCACGACGGGTGCCCAAGATTTTGCACGCCGCCAAGCAGGGGGATCTTTCACCTCTCGCCAGCGCCGCCATGGGATCGAGTCGGGCGCTCGATCGCGCGCTCGCCGAAGGGCAGCTGCTCTCGGTGGTATGCGCCGAAGATCTGGCGCGGATTGATCCAGCCGAGATCGACCCGCTCACCGAGAACACCTTTCTCGGTGCCCAGCGTGTGCGTGACCAAATGGCCGCCTGTGCGATCTGGCCTGAGCGCGTGGCGCCATCGACTATGGGCGATGCGGTCGACGTCGAGGTTCCAACGTTGCTGCTTTCTGGCGCCATCGACCCGGTCACCGGTCCGTGGTGGGGGGAAGAAGCCGCGAGTCATCTCCCCAACAGCCTGCACATCATCGCCCCGATCGCGCATTACTCGATCGGTGATCTGGACTGTCTCGACCAGATCGACGCCGCTTTCCTCGACGCGGGTAGCGTCGACGGGCTCGACGTGTCGTGTGTCGCGGAGATGGACTATCCGCCGTTCGAGTTGCCTGGAGACGACGAGAGTTAGCCCGCATGTCTCACCAGCCCGCCGGCTGCGGCGCGTACACGCACGCAATCTCTGGGCGTGCTCGCTCTTCGCTCCCTCGACGTACCTTCGGGTACGCCTCCGGTCGCTCATCCCTGCGCTGCCCAGATCTCACGCACGTTTCCGCCCCTCGCTACGGCGTTTGGTGAGACATGCGGGCTAGCCGATCGCCACGTGCTCCACTCCGTACGCGTCATCGGGAATCGAGAATGCACCCACGGGTGTCTCGCCACACAACCACGTCGTGAGCTTGTCGCAGTAGTGGTCGAGATGACGGATTTGCTGAATGCCGTGCTCGACGATCGGATCGAGCGTCGAGGCGAAGAGGGTGCCGCCGTGGGCGTGGGTTTGCCAGGTGATGGTCTCGCCGGCGTCGTTGGTTTGCACGGTGATGGCGTTGCTCGGGATGTCGGTGTAGATCCCGTGGATATGCCAGCATGCATGACGCTGGGAGAGGCCCTGGTAAACGGGGTGGGCGAAGTCGGTGTGGCTGATCGGCGGCGAGCTCGGGTCTTCCACCCACCAATAGTTGTTCACCGGACGCCATTCCCAGGTGGCGTCGATCCACGCGACGTCGCTATCACCAAAAACGGCGACCTTCTTGCCGTCGGCGAGAAAGCGATAGATGGCGTCGGCGCGTCGGCTGATGGCGGCTTGGTGACTCTGAAACGGCACGATCAGCGCATCGAGATGGCGGATCCGTTCGTAGTCGAGATGATGGACGTAGATCAGCTCGTAGAGGTCGCGGTATTTCGGAGCGGTCGCGAAGGCCCATTGCGACCAGACACCGTTGAAGAGCAGGCCGATTTTGCCGCGGGTTCCATGAACCATGGCGCGGTCCGTGACGACATCAGCGACGGGTTTGGCGGCTTTGGGACGCTTGCTCACCACGTCGATGAGACGACGGTAGACCTGTTCTAGGCCTCGCGCCATGCCTTCACCCGCCGCGCTTCCCAGAGGGCCGCTGGCGGTGAGCGCGATCAGACCCGGGGTGGTGACCTCGTCGAGCACGATCATCGGTCGTCCCCAGGTGTCTTCGAGCACGACATCGGCCCCCGGAGCGGGCTCGATCCGTCCACAGGCCCACCAACCGCTGATGCCGTGGGTGAATTGAAAGTCGTCGAGGTCGACGCCGTCGAAGAGAGCGTGACGATCGGTGCGCACGCGATAGCGGACGTCACGGGTCGCTCGGCTGTTGTCGTGCACCCAGCGATTGCCGGGTAGCCAGTCGGTGAACCAGCCGTCGAAACAGAAGACCGCGCCACCGCGATCGAGAAACGCCGCGACCTGGTGACGGAGCGTCAGCATGGCGACGTGATCGGAGCCGTTGGGGACGATCAGTAGATCGGTGTCGTCGAGGTCGAGCTGGGGAGCATCGTCGAGCTCGACGAAGCGATAGCGCACGTTGGCGCGGCTCGGGAAGAACTCCTCCAGGCCTTCGATTCCGTTCGAAACTACGGTCGCTTCGATCACGAGCTCACTCCTTGGTGATGGTGAAGACTTTCGACGAAGATCCGTGTGACGATGACGACCGGATCGACGCGTCGATCACCCGTTCACGACTTTTTCCTATTCTATTTGCCTGGACTGAAAAATAGATGATGCATCCGCGCCGATTCTTCCGCATGTCTAAGTAGGAAGTATTCGGTGGCGGATTTGCTTCCTACCCCTATGTAACGGTCTCGAGGCTGAGGGGAGCCACGACGATCGGTTTGGTGCCCAGCACTTTCCTCGCCCGACGCGGATCGGCAGCTCCGCGTCGGGCCACTCTGTTTTCCAGTCCTATCGAGCACGTGCGGAGTGGTATCTTGCTCTCGTATGCTCGACGACCAGCGAACGCTAACCGCGATCCTCGAGGGCGCGGCGTACGATCCTGATGCGATCGAAGATCTCTTGCCGGTGGTGTACGACGAGCTCCGTGGGCTGGCTTCGCGGCTTCTCCGTGACGAACGCGCCGGGATTTCGCTCGCCGCCACCGATCTCGTTCACGAGGCGTATTTGCGTCTCTTTGCCGGCGAGCAGCCGCGTTATCGGGATCGACGGCATTTCTTCGCGACCGCGGCTCGTTCGATGCGACGGATCCTGGTCGATCACGCGCGTCGCAAGAACGCCGGGAAACGGATTCCCCATGACGAGCTGGTGCCGCTCGACGAGGCCCCCGAGCCCAGTGCCCGCGCGGCGGTCGATGTGGTGGCGCTCGATGCCGCGCTCGCGGCGCTCGCCGAGCTCGATCCACGCATGGCGCAAGTGGTGGAGCTGCGCTATTTCGGTGGTCTGACCGAAACGGAAGTAGCCGAGGTGCTCGAGCTGTCGCGACCCACCGTGACGCGGATTTGGCGCGCCGCCAAGCTGTGGCTGCGGCGACATCTACGCGCATGAGCGATCTCCAAATACGCGCTCTCGCCGTTCTACAAGAGGCCCTGGCGTTCGAGGGTGAAGAGCTCGAACGCTTTCTCGATCGGCGATGCGCGGGAGATCCGGATCTGCGCCACGAGATCGAGGCGCTCCTCGATCACGATTCGACGTTGGGTGACGACTTTCTCGAGACACCCATCCTGGCGCGTTTCTCGGACACCGATCCTCTTCGTCGTCCACCACCTCCGACTCCGGAATGGCTCGGGTCCTATCGGGTCGTTGGCGAGCTCGGACGCGGTGGCATGGGGAGCGTCTACATCGGTGAGCAGGACGAGCCGGTCAAACGTCGAGTTGCGCTCAAAGTCGCTCGTCTCGCGGACGATGAAAAGGTGCGCGCTCGATTTCGTTCCGAATGTCGGGCGTTGGCACGGCTCAATCACCCCAATATCGCCGCCCTCTACGAAATCGGCACGGCGGACGACGACTACCCCTTTGTCGCGCTCGAGCTGGTCGATGGCGAAGCCATCACGACCTATTGTGATCGACATGGTCTCGATGTGCGGGAGCGGCTCGAGCTCTATCTCGGCGTATGCGCGGGTGTGCAGCACGCGCATGAGAAGGGCATCTTGCACCGTGACATCAAGCCGTCGAACGTCATGGTGACCGAAGTCGATGGCCGGCCGACCGCCAAGGTGATCGACTTCGGGATCGCCTATGGTCTCGATGAACCGCTCGGCACGGTCACCCAAGATCGACAGCTGGTGGGCTCGTTGGCGTACATCAGCCCCGAGGCCGCGCAGCACGGTAAAGGCGAGCTCGACACGCGCAGCGATGTCTTTTCGCTCGGTCTTCTTCTCTATGAACTGCTCGTTGGTGTGCTGCCCTACAGGCTCGAAGGGTTGAGCCTATTCAGTCGCTTCACGAACGACGATCTCCCGCGGGCAAGTGTGCGATTGGCGAGCTTCGACGACGAGAAACGTCTACGTCTCGCCGAGCAACGGAGCGTCACTCCGGCGATGCACCTCGATACGCTGCGTGGGGATCTCGATGCGATTCTCGATCAGGCGTTGATGGCCGACCGCGATCAGCGTTACGACTCACCGTCGTCGCTCGGGCGGGATCTCCAGAGCCACCTCGACGCGCGGCCGATCAGCGCGCGTCCACCATCGGCCGCCTATGTCGCGTCACGTTTCATTCGGCGTCACGTGCCGCTGGTGACACTCGCCTTGCTGTTGGTGGTGTCGATGGTGGTGGGCACGGTGCTCAGCGTGCGGGAGGCTCGACGTGCCGCCGAGGCCGCCGCGCAAGCGGAGCAGGCCCGGATCGAGGCCGAAGAGGTGTCGCGTTTTCTCATCGAGCTCTTCGAGATCGGCGACCCGGAGCGCAATCGCGACGAACCCGCCGATGTCGCCACCTTGCTCGACCTCGGGGCCGAGCGGCTGCGTACCGAGCTGATCGAACAGCCCGTAACGCGTGCGCGTTTGCTGCATACGCTCGGTGAGCTGGCCACCAAGCTGGCGCGCTACGACCAGGCGGAGCGCTTGATCGCCGAGGCGTTGGAGCTGCGTGAAGACGCGCTCGACGCCACCCATCCGGATCTGTTCGAGAGCATCAACCAGCTCGGTGTGATTTACCGGCTCACCGGCCGTCTCGACG
>JBCDBH010000394.1:0-5506 GCA_039184055.1 Acidobacteriota bacterium | reverse complement strand
GGAGAGGGAGGGAAGGAGAGGGAGGGAAGGAGAGGGAGGGAAGGAGAGGGAGGGAAGGAGAGGGAGGGAAGGAGGGGCAGTTGCGTTATACCCACAAATTTTGGCTGGATGAACCCTTGCATATTTTTTTGTTTGGTGAATTTTGTGTGTAATAACTTTTATCACTTGAGCCTAGTGGGACAAATACAGACCAGCTGTGCTTTCTGAGGGAGTTGTCCTTCCTCAGATACAGAGCTGTAGGTCACTACTATTCTATTACATTGGTGACGGTAGTGAAGTCACATGGGGAAAGTCACTGCAAATGGCCACTTCACCAGTTACTATACAGACCCATGTGAATGAATGATAATTTGTGGAGGAAGGGTAAGTGGGGGGAGGGGAGTGATGAGACACAGCTCAGAATTTTACGGAAATACTGAGAAAGGTATTTTCAGCTCTGTTATTATTTAGCTCTCGTAGTTGTGTTGTATGACAGTTTAATCATTTATCCACACAGAACAGCTGTATTATTCCGGAGGGGGGAGTTTGAAATTGGCTGAACCGTGTCCTTTGATCCCATCAACTTAGCAGTTTTTGGTTAGCTATTTATGTAGCACTTCCAAATGCTATCATAATTTTGTTCATAATACATGTGGAATGATGAAATAGAGAGATCATACTTACTCCTCTGGTTCTTTGGAACCTTTAGCTATAGTATCTTTTGGCTTTGGTGCTTTGCAAACACATTCAAATTTTCCACCAAAATCAATATAGAGATCATCTTCAATTCTATTAGTTATTGTTCCAAACGTGTATGCTTGTGACAAATCTCCAGCTTGAACCATCTGGCTCTCATGCAACAGCTCTGAAAATGTCTTTGGTTTCTGATTCTGGAGCTCAACTTTCTTTGGCTGATAAGATAGAAATTTATATAGAATGGCCAGAAAACTATTCAATATCTATTATGATCTCAAACACAACGAGTAATGACTGGGATTTGGCAAAGAATATGGCAGACCTGAGTAGCAGCAGTTGCAGCACTCGCAAGTTTATCTTGTGCCTTTAAAAACCCTTGAAGTTCTTGAATATTTTTTTCATCTACTCTATCTGAGAGGAATCGAAACAGATAACGCTGAACAGAGTAGGAACAGGGTAGTCTGTTTATCTTGGTGCACGCAAAGAAACGAGTGCTCATGGAAGCCGCCATGTTGTTAGCCTGAGTTCCATCTACTATTAATCGCGTGCACATGTTGATGGCATTACCTAAATGACTATATAACTTACAGCGAGATTGATACATACAAAACATAGGACAACTGTTTGGTAAGACTCCCTCTACAGTAGGTAGCTCATAATTATAAGATTCCTATTTTTCGCACACACATTATGCATGACGACTATTGGCTCATCTCATTCAAACTACTCTACTTATGAGGAGGTCATATAGTAAACATTTATTTTCACTAGAGACGTAAGAATTTAAAGTGATCAGTGATCCTCCTCTTCTAATCAAGAGGTCTTACAGACAAGTTTGATAGTTGGAGGGAGACACCCGGCGCGCCGCGTCGGGACGACCCAGCCGTCGAAGGACCCATCCGCGCGCCAGCTCGATCGCCAATCGAGCCCGTGCCGACGACCCATGGCCCGCTGCTCGGTCGAACGCCGCCAGGGCGCGTTCCGGCTCCGCGCCGAGCGCGACGGCCTGGCCGTGCTCGAGCCAGGCTAGCGCCGCCACGTCAGGCTGATCGACAGCCTCGGCCAGCTGGCGCCACAGCCGCGACGCGACGTCGTGCGCACCACGATCCCGAGCCTGGCGGGCGGAGTCGGCATACTCGCGATCGGCATCGCCGAGCGGCGGCAGGAGACCGGCTTGCCACACGGTGCCCGGTACCTCGACCGGTATCTCTCGCCCGTCGCGTTCGACGGTCAGCGTCGCCCCACCCCGTGGCGCCAGCTCGGTCGACCACCAGGCCCAATCGGCGAACGTTTCGATCGCGCCTTCGTACTCGATGGCATCGTCGCCGTGCCACGAGCCACGCACCAGGCGGTCACCCACCCGGACACCCGCCGTCGCCAACACCGACCCGGTGGGCAGCTCGACCACCTCGAGCCCTCGACCCGAATGGGTGTCTTGCGCCAAACTGGGTACGCCGACCAGACACGACAGGCCGATGACGATGGTGAAACGAAGCACAACGAGCATGTCCATGGCTCTACTCCACACACACGACGAAAGTTTCGTCGGCTGACCCGACACGGCATGACCTCCGTGTTCAGCGATCACGTTCGTTCCCTACGTGGCGACACGCCACCGGACGATCACGAGATCGAAGAGGTGCGTCACGCCTTGCGCCGCCTGCTCTTCCGCGAGATGCGTCGACGCGGTCTCGATCAGCTCGAGCCCAGCTGGTTGGGCGTGCACGGCTGGCGTCAGTGGATCGTCCCCGGAGCCGGCGACGAAGACGACGCGCTCGACGAGCTGACCGCGGAATGCTATCTGTTCATCTTCGTGCAACGAGGCCGCAGCCTGGGGGCCCAGCTCGACGATAAACCCACGATCGACGGTCTGATCACCCTCAACGTCCGGCATTTTCTCTTCGAGCGGCAAAAACGTCACGACCCGCTCGGCTATCGCAGTTACGAAGTGGTGCATCGCGCCGTGCGTGACGCGCTCGACGCCGAGCGACTCTTCCGGATCATCGATCCAGCCGGTGACGCGGCAGCCGGTCCCACGAAGCCCAACGAGCGCATGAGCCGCGACGATATGTTGGTTCGAAATAACACCGTGCTCGCCACCACCGTCGAAAGCGCCGATCAGGGCTCGGAGACCACCGATCTCACCGTCACTGTCGCCGACTGGCCGAGCGATCTCATGCCCGAGATCTTCGACACGGGAGGTCCGCAAACTATCGGCCGACTCGCCGAGCGTCTCGCCCCCCGGATCGACCATTTGGCCGGTCAGGACATCGAGCGCTTTCGTTTCAAGACCCTGGTCGATCCGATCAAAAAGGCGATTCGTGGCGCCTGGGCATCGCTGCTCGACGACGAAATCGGCGCCACCGCGATCGAGATCGACGCCGATGGCCAACCGACCGCGGTACGGGTGGTCGAACCCGACACCACGCTCGAAGCGCAGAACCAAATCACCAATCTCGATCGCGCCGTGCACGCCCGAATCGACGCCACCGACCTCCCGGAGCCACGACGTCGCGAGCTCCACGATCTCTGGCGTCTGGTGCGCACCCATCTCGACGACGATCGTGGCGCCGGTCGCGGTCGTGCCGACGACGGTGGCATCGCCCTGCCTTCACACCGCCAGATCTCCGGGTCACTCGGCATTCACCGGCGTCGTGTTCCCGATCTCTTCGCCCATCTCCGCGACGTCGTACGCCAAGCGCGGGCGTCGCTCGGCCATCGCGATCTGACATGATCACCCTGGATCGACAGGAACCACCATGACCACCACCGACCGCTTTCGCGCCCTCGCCGCCCGCGCCCACGCACGCCAGCACCAGCTGGCCGATGGCGTCGATCCGTCCCGCGCCGTGGGCCCTGGCGATCTCTTCCGGCTCGAGGCCAGCGCCGGTTACCCGATCGAATGGCTGCTGGTCGACCTCCGGGTCGGTCGGTCGCTGGCGGTGATCGTCGACACCCATCCCGAACGTGGCGACGACATCACCCTGGGCGACGCCGACTCATCGACCGGCCCGCTACACGCACGTTGCGCCTACGCCGCGTGGCTGCCCAGCGCCTGGTTCGTGACCGCACGACGCACCGGTCACGTCGACGACCTCGACGAGATTCGCGCCCGGCTCGCCACCGAGCGCCCGCCTGGTGACGTCGACTCTCGTGACTTTGCATCCGTCCTGCTCGAGTGGTTTCACGACACTGTCGGACCTGCGTTTCACGCCGCCGCCGAACGCTCGGTCGCCACGCCGCCGACCCAACGCGCCGAGGCCGTCGTCGAGGCTCCGACCCGTCTCGAGTTGCGCGTACGTCGCTGGCAATGGGCCGCCGCCGCGCTCCTCGTCGTCACGCTCGGTCTGCTCGCTCAGATGTGGCGGTCGGCTCCGACAATAGACACCACGACAGCCACTCTCGAACCGGCCTCGTCGCTGGTCAATCTGCCGATCGTCTGGATCGACGCTCCGACCGTCACCCGCAACGACACCCCTGAGATCGTCACGATCGATCCCGAGGCCGAGCACGTCCTGCTCATCGTCGCCACCCCCGGCGCCGAACCGTCCAGGAGCTATCGCCTGCGGATCGAAGACGCGACATCGCAGACTACCCGCTGGACCGCCACCGACCTACGGGTCACCGGCTTGGTCGAGCTCGCCGTCGTCGTACCGGCGAGCACCCTGGCGCCCGGCGCCTATCGCCTGGTGCTGGAAGGATTCGATTCCCAAGGCCAGTCGCAGAGCCTCACCGAGACATCCGTCGAGATTCGCGCCGAGCGTTAGGATCCCCATCGACCAAGTCCACATCGAGATCGGCGCGCACGGCGTCGATGAGCGCGCGTGCGTGACTGAGCTGTAGACAGTCGTTCCACGCGGCATCGACGGCCTGTCGAATGGAACCCGCCAACGTCTTGGTGATCTTCGGCAACCGAGCCATCAAGGGAAGCAGACGACGGGTCGCGGCACCGGCGGCGCGGGAGTCGTGTCGCCGCAGGTGGAGACGGATCAACCGCGCGGTGACCAAGACCTGACCCGGTCGATCGTCGAGGACGACGAAGAGATCGAACGCCTGCTTCCAGGCGTCGATCGCGTCGTCGTGCTCTCCCAATCGGTACGCGACCTCACCGCTCAAACAAAGGAGCGTGCCGCGTCCCCGCGTGGCATATCCCCGGCTGGGGGCTTTCGGCATCGCGGCCCAGGCACGCTTGACGTCCTCCCGGGCACACGCGAGCTCACCCTGGGCCAACCGCACCCGGGTCAACGCGCGCCACGCCTTCGCCCGCTCGACCGCCACCTCGGGTGTAAGCGCGGCGGCGGCGCGGAGATCCTGCACCACGCCTGGATCGATCTCGATCGTCGCCTGCGCCGCGGCGCGTTCGATGAGCGCGTCGGCGAGCACGGTGCGACTGCAGGTGCCACCGACTGCGTGACGCAAGGCCTCACCGGCCAACACCCGGGCACGCTCCACCTCGCCCGAACGCCGTTCGAGCCGGGACGCCTCGATGGCGAGAAACGCCAGCGCATCACCCACCTGATGATCGCCGAGCGCGGTCACCGCGAAAGCCAGCACCTGACGCGCGCCCACCACGTCGCGTTGCGCTCGCCGACAGCGCGCCTCGAGCGCCAAGAGCCGCGCCATGGTGTCGCGTGGCCACGACCATGGTTCGAGGGTGAGAAGCAGCTTCACCAGCTCGCCGAGCTGGGTTCGCGTCGCGACCGGGTCGGCCTCCACCCGTCCGGCGAGGGTCGCCAAACGCGCTGCAGAAAAGATCACCAATGGGGCTGAGGCGCCTCGCAAACCGGCGGATCCACCGTAAAACCAGCGGCTCACGGCCTGCAAAAACGAT
>JBCDBH010000393.1:0-5509 GCA_039184055.1 Acidobacteriota bacterium | reverse complement strand
GGCGGTGGTCGTCTTACCGACGCCACCTTTTTGGTTCGTGATGGCGATGATCATGAGCTGAAGGAGTTTATGTAGCGCGCTTGGGAGGGTCAAGACGCGTCGGCCGCGCCAGGACCCATGTCGGCGCGCCGACATCCACGTAAGCGCACGAACCACAGTACGTTAGTGACCTTTGAGATTCATGCGAAGATTTTCACGCGATCCAATAGCTAGGAACGAATCCAGTCGAAAGCAGACTCATGGTCGGCGCGCCGACAATGGACCTGACTTCGGGATACCAAGCACGAGTTCAATGTCGGCGCGCCGACATCGAGTAATCCGAGCAGGATGTTTCGCTAGCGTGAAGATCGACTGGTAGTGCAACGAACCACTGGGCAGCCTCGTTCTTCATGTCGGCGCGCCGACATCGGCTGAGCTCGACCAACAGTAAACGCACAATGTCGGCGCGCCGACATGTGCGCTGCCGTGAATCAAACTGCCAAACGATGAAGACCATGAATCATGACGCTCTCTCCTCGAGTGTCTGCACGCCGACACTCGGGACGCATCATGTGAATGAGTTTCATCCTGTACCAGCGCAGGAGTATGAGCACCGTTCCACAAGTCGTCTGGATGCTATCGACAGCGGGAAGCTAACGGCCGCATGCATATGTCGACGCGCCGACACTACCTAAGCTGCGCAACGAGAAGATACGTGCCTGCCGGCCCTAGACTGCGTGAAGAGGTCGCGCAAGAGATCGATATCGGCCAGCAGGCCCGATCCGAACGAAGCTCACCCAGAAAATCGTCACGCTCCCCAATCCGAGCACAGTCAGGGTCCGCACAGCGATGGCGTGCTCCGACAGCTCGACGAGAAGATCGAGATGGGCACGGCTACGAGTGGACGCGGGAACTAGCCGAGCGAGATGTCTTTCTTCGTTGGCCTGCGTGAAAGCGCTACCGTGTGAAACAGCGAGACACACTCGACTCGAGCGCTTCATGAACCTTCAGGAGGATGGTCTACATCACGTTGAGATCGTCGGGATCGATCTCTTCGAGGAGCTTGCGGATCTTCTCTTCGTCCGTCAGTTTTTCGCCAAGGTCATCCGAGCGAGCTCGATCGAGAACGGTGCGGGCGACATAGATCGGTGCATCGACACGCAGCGCGAGGGCCATCGCATCGCTAGGCCGCGAATCGATCGCCACGACATCGCCATCGAGATCGATGACGATCTTGGCGTAGAAGGTGTTGTTGGACAGGTCGCTGATCTCGATCCGATGAACCGTCGCCGACACTTTTTCCAGCAACGTCGTCATCAGATCGTGAGTCATGGGGCGCTGCGACTCGACGTTCTCGAGCTTGAGAGCGATCGCGTTGGCTTCGAAGACTCCGATCCAGATAGGCAGGAAATCGTCACTGCCCCGCTCGCGGAGAATCACGATCGGAACGTTCGACCCAGGGTCGAGCATGAGTCCCTTGATCTCCACATGAGCCCAGGTTTCTAGATCGAGTTCATTGCTCATAGCAATATTGTCTGCTTTGTCTCGGCATCAGGTCAAGCTGCCAAATACCTCAAGCAATACATGAGGTTTACATCAAGTATTACTTGAGGTTTGTGACGAGCACGTTCCCTACTCAGATGCGCTCCGCTTTCAGACTACGAGGGTTGCCCTGTGTGATCCGAACCGGCTGGATCGATCCGAGCGCGGCGGGCGTGTCGCCAAAGGCAAAGTGCACGACCTTGTGGCACGGGGTGCGTCCGGTCTGGGTGCCGCTCTCTCTTCCCCATCCGGTCACCAAGACGTCGGATTCACGACCCACCATCTCTTCGTTGATGGCCTGCTGAATGGGAGCCTGGAGGGCGAAGAGATCCTGCAGACGCCGACTCGCCACTTCGTCATCGACCGGCTCCACCTTGATCCGAGGCGCCGCTGTTCCTGGCCGGGGCGAGTATTTGAACGCATAGATCGATGCAAATCTGACTCGTTCGACCAAGTCCAGGGTCGCCTGGAACTCCTCCTCCGTCTCACCCGGAAAGCCGACGATGATGTCAGTCGAGAGCGCGAGGTCGGGACGGGTGGCTCGCAGTCGTTCGATCAGGTCGTTGTAGAGGGCGATGTCGTAACCACGCCCCATCAATTTGAGCATGCGGTTCGCGCCGGACTGAACCGGTATGTGGAGGTATGGGCAGATGACGTCGGGGTGGCGAGCGAACTGCTCGACCATCGCCGGCGAGAAGTCCCGTGGATATGAGGTGACGAATCGCAGACGTCGCACGCCGTCGACGCGAGCCACGCGATCGAGCAGCACCGCGAAGTCGTCCCCCGTCTCAGGATCGAGCCAGTGATTGACCGTCTGGCCGAGCAGCTCGATCTCGACAAAGCCGTAGTCGACGAGATGTCGTACCTCTTCGAGAATGTCGTCGAGCGGTCGACTCTGCTCGGGCCCGCGGGTTTGGGGCACGATGCAGAAGGTGCACTTCTTGTTGCACCCTTCGATGATCGTCACCATGCCCTTGTAGCTGGCCTCACGCGCCACGCTGTCGAAGGCGTAGTTGCGTGTCGACGCCACCGGAAAGCCGGTGGCCACCACCCGCTCACCGAGCCGTCGGCGCTGGAGAAAGTCGCCGAGCTCGCCGACTCGCCCCGGACCGATGACGAAGTCGAGCTCGGCGATCCGGTCCAAGGCCTTCTCCCCTTCTTGCTGCGCGACACAGCCACAGAAGCCGATCATCAGATCGGGACGGGTCTTCTTGAGCTTGCGGAACACACCGAGCTGCGAGTACGCCTTCTGCGCCGCCTTCTCTCGAACGCTGCACGAGTTGAGGAGAATCAGATCGGCCTCCTCGGGATCCCGGGTCGGTAGGACTCCGAGCTCCATGAGCTGCCCCGTCATCCGCTGACTGTCGAGCTCATTCATCTGACAGCCCCATGTTTCGACAAAGAACCGTTTGGGCATCGCTTGCATGACTAACCCTTTCGCGCTGCGAAGCGCGGCAGCAGGACCATGCACGCCTACGTGGACGTGCTAGTTGATGGTCGGGGTATCGATCGCGTAGACGTTCTGTGCGTCCTGAATCGGGAGCCCGTCGTTCGCGTCGTCGTTGTCGACCGGTTCGAGCTCCCAGCCTTCTCGGAGCCAGCCCGGTTGCGCGCCAGCGGCGCGTCCTTCGGCCAGAAAGGTCTGGAGCTCGGCCTCGAACCGTTCGGCATCACGCTGGAGCTCGGTGATCCGATCGAGAGATCGATCCCAAGCTGGCTTCACCGTGCCGTCGCGAACGAACGGATCGTCTTCGGCGTAAAAGCGTTGTCGCAACGCGGCCGCCTCGAGCTCGACTCTCTCGAGCTCCTCCACCGTGTTACGCCAGCGACGGCGAAGCTCGAGCCCACGGGTACGCCAGTAGGTCTCGTCGCGCTCCAACTCGTCGGTGGCCGTGGCCTCCTCCGCCAGGTCATCGGAAGTCGGCTCCGTGTCGGCGGCGGCGTCGATCGGTTCGACGGCAGGCTCTTCGACGATGATCACCTGACCGCCCTCGGCGTACTCGGCGAGGTTCTCGTCATTGATCTCGGCCACGGGCTCAGCGGCGTCGCGCTTGCGTTCTTTGGCGAGCTTCGAGGCCTCCACCAGGGTACGCGGCTCGTTCTGGCGACCGTCGTCGATCACCTTGACCGCTTCACGACTCGGGGTCGTCGGTGTCGTTCGACGAATGGGTGGTGGCAAAGGCGGTGGCGCTTCGATCTCGCTCTCCACCTGCGCGGTCGTCTGCGAAGGCAAAGCAGCGGGTTTCTCGGATTGATTGCTACACGCAAACGTCAACCCGACGCTCGCCAGAGCGGTGGCCCATAGGCGGTAGTTGATCTTGCCATGACCTGGCTTGGAGGTGGCAGTCATGTCGAGCCCTCCTTGGAATGAACGGCACCGGTCGTGTCCAACAGAAACTGGTCGACCTCAGCACCGGTCGCGAGATGTGTGCACTGTTCGACCATGTCCTCACAGGTACGGGTCGAAAGCTCACAAATCCGATTCTTGATCGTCGGAACCTTACGCGGGCTGACGGACAGTCGCCGCAAGCCGATGCCGAGAAGCAACGGCGTCAGACGTGGATCCGCCGCCATCTCGCCACACATACTAAGCTCGATACCCTCTCGATTCGCGGCCCGCGCGATCTGCCGGAGCAGGCGGACCATGCCCGGGTGCCCGGGTTGATAAAGGTCCGTGACGTGCTCGTTGTTGCGATCGACGGCGAGAGCGTATTGGATCAAGTCGTTGGTACCGATCGAAAAGAAGTCGACTTCGCGCGCCAAGAGGTCGGCAATCAAGGCGGCGGCCGGCACTTCGATCATGATGCCCAACTTGCAATCGTCTCGATAGGCGAGGTTCTCGGCATCGAGCTCGGCCTGAATCTCCGCGGCGAACGCACGGTAGCCACGGACCTCCTCGACGACCGTCACCATGGGAAGCATGATCCACAGGTCGCCGTATACGGCGGCGCGATAGAGCGCGCGCAGCTGGGTCCGAAAGATCTCTCGTCGCGCGAGGGTCAAGCGGATGCCACGCAAACCGAGGACCGGATTTTCCTCGTGGGTGTACATCACTTCGCGCGCGATCTTGCGACCACCGAGGTCATACGTGCGAACGATCGCCGGATGCGGCGCCGCCGCCTCGATGAGACGACGATAGGCTTCGACCTGTTCGTCCTCTTCGGGCATCGCCGGGCTCTTCTCGATGTAGAGGAACTCGCTCCGGTACAGCCCCACGCCCTCACTGCCGAATCGGACCGCGTCGTCGATCTCTTCGGGGAGATCGATATTGGCCATGACCCGCACCTCGACACCGTCGGTGCTCACCGCCAGCGACCGTCCCTGCTCGAGAAGGTTCTCCTCCTCGCGCACCAACACCGAAATCTGGTGACGATAGCCGCGCAAGACCTCGGCCGTCGGTCGCAGCACGACTTCACCGGCCGAGCCATCGACGATGATCGGCACTTCCGCCTGGTCGGTGAGTCGTTTGCGGATATCGGTCAGACCGCTGACCGCCGGCAGGTTCAGAGAGCGCGCGATGATCGTCGTATGAGACGTGCGGCTGCCGTGCTCGATGGCGAATCCGACGACGTTCTCGCGGCCGAACCGCACCGCGTCGGTCGGACTCAGATCGTCGGCGACGATCACCACATCGCCTTCGATCTCCGAGAGATGATGCAGGTGAATGCCGCGCAGCTGACGTACGAGATGGCGGCAAACGTCGCGCAGGTCTTCACTTCGCTCGCGGAGATACTCGGCGCCGATGGCATCGAATTGCGCCTGGATCTCGGTCGCCGTCTCGTAGATCGCCCACTCGGCGTTGATCTTCTCGTCGACGATATGTCCCTCGACCCGTTCCAAAAAGGTGCCGTCACTGAGAAAGAGCGACTGTGCTTCGAAAATGCCCGCCAGCTCGTCGCCCAAGTCCTCGCTGACCCGACCTCGTATCCGCTTGAGCTCGACACGCACCAGCTCGATAGCTTCGTGAAAGCGCTCGATCTCCCGGTCG
>JBCDBH010000392.1:0-5511 GCA_039184055.1 Acidobacteriota bacterium | reverse complement strand
TGTTCGGGAGCCAATAAGTGGTTCTACGACACCTGGGACACCGAGGAGGATATGTGGAAGGTCGAGAATCCTGACGACCTCCCAGCCGCCGAGGTGCTCTACTGCAGCTTCCCGTCGCTCAAAGACCCTCACCACGACCCGGGCCCCGAGCAAAGGCACACCGGTGAGGTCGTGACCTTCGTACCCTGGGAGACCTTCGCCGAATGGCAAGGCACGAAATCGAGGGCCGATCGTGGTGAACGCTACGAGCGACTCAAAAAGGCGATGGAAGAATCGCTCCTCGAACAATTCCTCACCAAGATTCCCGCGCTCCGCGACATGGTCGACTACGTGGAGCTCTCGACCCCAGCGTCGTCGGACTATTACGTTCGACCGGTGAACGGATCGATCTACGGCCTCATGCCGACGCCGAAACGCTTTCAGAGCCCGTGGCTCCGCCCGCGCTCACCGGTCCGCAATCTCTATTTCGGCAGTAGCGATGTCGCCATGGTCGGCGTCATCGGCGCCATGATGGGCGGCGTGCTCGCCGCCACCGCGAGCGATCCGGTACGCGCCGTTCGGATGCTCCGCGGATTGGCGTAACGGCTACCTGCGAGTCCAGAAGGCGCGGAGGTCGTCATGTATCGGATCGTCGTGAAACGGATTCTGTTCGGCCTGGCCATTGTCGTGCTCGGCGCTTGCGCCTCCGTGAGCCCGCGCGACAGTGTTCGACCACTCGACGGCGATCCCCTGTCGACATGGAATGACACAGCGACCAAGCAGGCCATTCTCGACTTTGTCGCCGAGGTCACCCAACCGGACGGCCCGAGCTACCTACCAGCAGAATCGCGGCTGGCGACCTTCGACTTCGACGGCACGATCGGTTGTGAGAAGCCCGACTACATGGAAGTGATCGTCGCGGCGACTCGCCTCTGCGAGCTGACGGTCGACGATCCGTCCAAGCTCGACGAGCCGATCTATCGCGCCGCGTGCGACCGCGACTACGAAACGCTCAACGCCAACGTCGAAGACGTGCTCCTGACCGCTTTCCTCGGAGAGTCCCAGACGTTTTATGTCGACTATGTCGAGCACTTTCTCGACACGGCACGTCATGCTCGTTTCAACAGGCCCTACGGCGAGCTCCACTACCTGCCGATGGTTCAACTGATCGACTATCTACACGCCAACGACTTTGCCGTTCACATCGTGTCGGGATCCCAGCAGGGATTTACCCGTACGTACGGTGGCATCGTCGACGTCGATCCGGCGAGGACCATCGGACACGTCGTCGAGCTCGACTTCTCGACCGCTGACGACGACGCTTCGCTCATCCGACAAGATGCCTTTCTGCCTCCATCGATCGACGGTGGGGGAAAAGCCGAAGCGATCCGAAACCGGATCGGTCAGCGTCCGATCCTCGCCTTTGGCAACTCGATGGGCGATTTCGAGATGCTGCAATACGCGACCAGCGGCGATGCTCCCGGTCTCGCTCTGATCCTCGTGCACGACGACCCGGACGAATATGAGTATCGAGACGAGACCCTGATCGAGCATGCCCAAGAGCTCGATTGGCAAATCGTCAGTATGAAAGATGACTTCGCGGTGGTCTTTCCGGATTGAAAAGCGCGGCGTCGGACCAGCTCGACCCGCTGTCGCAGTCGGCGGCGCGCTCTGTGGTCGGGGGCCCAAAGGCCATCCAGCTCGATGCGTTAGGATCGGGCCGCTGCGTATCAAACGGGTCGACGTTTATGTGGTCACGAACGGGATCTCCACAACCCGTGACCCGGCTTTACGTAGCTGAAAGACAGACCCAAACTCGCGCGTCGCAGATACGTCCGCGACCGACGAGTAAAAAACTGCCAGGAGGACTCCGGAATCATGCATCGCCATTCAGATCGAGCGCAGCCACGACGGCTGTCGACCGTTTTGGGCACCACATTGGGCCTGCTTTTGCTTCTTTCCGCCCCGTCTGCCTGGGGTGAACCGGCCGGCAACGATTGGTCGCAGTTTCGCGGACCGCAACGCGACGGTATCGCCCAGGAAACCGGTCTACTCGACTCCTGGCCCGAGAACGGTCCCACCGAGCTCTGGCGTCGCCCGCTCGGTGAAGGCTACTCGGGCGTCACCGTGGTCGGTGACCGTATCTACACCATGTACGCGGCGCCGGTTCCGGCGGCCGAAGGCGAAGAGGCGGTCGATCACGAATTCGCGGCGGCTTTCGACGCCAACACGGGCGACGAGCTGTGGCGCGTCGACGTGGGTGAAAAGCTCGAAACAGAATTCGGCAATGGTCCCCGATCGACCCCAGCGGTCGATGGCGACACGGTCTACTACCTCAGCTCACACGGTCGGTTCCTGGCGCTCAATACCGCCGATGGCTCCGAGCAGTGGAAGCTCGAGCTAACCGAGGACTTCGGCAGTGAGCGCCCCTATTGGGGCTACGCCACCTCCGCGTTGGTGGATGGTGATCAGCTGATCCTCGAGGCCGGTGGTAAAGAGGGCAAGACCCTGGTCGCCCTCGACAAGAAGACCGGCGAGACGCTTTGGGCACGTGGCGATGCCGGTTCCGGCTACAACTCGCCGCTACCGGTCGACATGAACGGTGAGCGTCGCTATGTCTACGTATCGGGTCAGAAGCTCTACTGCATCGACGCGACGGGTAAAGAGCTGTGGGCGCACGACTGGCCACGCGGCGAGACGCATGCCGTGCCGGTGGCGCTCGGACCGGGTCTCATCTACGCCTCGGGCGCCGAAGGCGTCGGCGCCCAGGTGCTCAAGGTGAATCCTGAAGACGAGACTCAGGTCGAACAGGTGTGGAGCTCGCACCGGCTGCGCAACCACTTCAGCGCCGCGGTCACCCACAACGGCGTGATCTACAGCTTCGACAACGCGACCCTCAAAGCAGTCTCGGCCGAGGACGGCAGCCTGGTGTGGGCCAAGCGCGGCTTGGGCAAAGGCTCGTTGATCCTCGCCGATGGCCATCTCATCGTGTTGTCGGATCGCGGCAAATTGCTCCTCGTCGAAGCCGGCGCCGAAACGTACACTGAGAAAGGCTCCTTCCAGGCCATGAACGACCTGAGCTGGACTGCTCCGACGGTGTCCCATGGCCGTCTCTATGTGCGGAACCACAAAGAGCTGGTCAGCTTCGATCTGCGTGACAAGGGAGGCGCATGATGAAGATGAAAGCCCTTCGACCCTGGATCCTGACTTCCCTCGTCGCATCGATGATGGCGGGTGGGGCCTTCGCGGACGATCTCGATACGGTCCTCGCCAAGCACATCGAAGCGCGAGGTGGTAGCGAGGCCTGGCAAGCCGTGGAGAACATCCGCACCTCGGGCGCCTACGAGTCTTTCAGTAAGGTCAACACCTTCACCTTGACCCAGCTCAACGACCGGCGCTTGCACATGGAGTACTTCCTCGGCGACCATCCGGTGACCAAAGCCCACGACGGCGAAATCGCCTGGTGGGTCAATCCCATGCGGGATCCGAGCGTCAAGAAGATCGGCGGACCCGACCTGGCCGTCACCGAGCGTCAACGAGACTTTCCGAACCCGCTCTTCGACGCGGCGAGCTACGAGCTTACCCTCGTCGGCCCCTCGGAAGTCGACGGCATCGAGACCCTACAGATCGATCTCAAACGACCCGACAAGACGGCGGAAAGCTGGCATCTCGATCCCAACACCTACCTCGAGGTGGC
Source organism: Acidobacteriota bacterium (assembly GCA_039184055.1). Taxonomy (GTDB): domain Bacteria; phylum Acidobacteriota; class Thermoanaerobaculia; order Multivoradales; family J023; genus JBCDBH01. Next base: position 1,835 of record JBCDBH010000392.1, on the reverse strand, counting down.
TCGCATCTCACCGGGATCCGATTTCGGACGGCCACAGACTCAGCGGACCTTCTATGACGATTTCCGCTCGGTCGAAGGCGTCATGATTCCGCACTATGTCGAGACGCAGTGGTACACCCGCAATCGCGTCCAGCACGTCGAAAAAGTCGAGATCAACGTTGATGTCGATCCGGCGATCTTCGTCATGCCGCCGCCTCTCGGTATGGCGCAATGGGCCGAGCTGGCCGGTGAGTGGAACGTCACCGTCGAGCGGACGTCTCGCCCGGGCGCGACGCCCACCACCAGCGAACGTACCTCGACCATCGAGATGCTGATCGGCGACACCCTGATGCAGGAGTCCTACGAGAACGACGGTGAGCAGGTCTTGGTCCAGCTCGCCTTCGACCGTACTCACCAGGTCTACCGACGCACCGCCATCGACGGTGATCGCGGTCAATTGGATGTTCAACAGGGCACCGAGAACGACGACGGCGCCTACGTCTTCGACAACCTCGAAACGGGCACCTCGTTCTCCATGCGAGGCACCACGATTCACCAACGAACCAGCTACTCCGGACTGAGCGCCGACGGCTTCGTAGTCACCACCGAAGCCTCGATGGATGGCGGTGAAAACTGGTTCACGGCCGCCACAGCGACCTACAGTCGCTAATCGCCAAGGCCCAGTGGCACGATGCGCGTTTCCGTGCATCGTGCCCCCCTGCCTGCCCCCCTCCTAGCTCGACCCACTCGCCGAAGATCGCCTCATGCCTCGCTTCCTTTGACAAAGTTAGTCACGGCGTCGGCTGCGGCGCTCACGATGTCGGCGCGATCATAGAAGTCGAATTGATTGACGTCCTCGCCGAACCAGACTCTCTCGACGGATGCCTTCGTGCGACGTTCGTAAGCTTCGGCGCCAGCAGGCAAGGCCATGCCCGACGAACCGACCATCAACATAGGCTTGGACAATCGGTCGGCGGAAGCTTGTCCGTCGTAGGTCAACCAGGGTTTCCAGGATAGGACGCTGAATTGGTTGTCGTACTCCTTGATGAGCCCGCGATCTTCTTCGGTGTAATACGGCGCCTGGTACATCGGTGCAGTGTCGTCGCTCGTGCTGGCGGCGGTGAGCACGGTCGGGGCATCCGAACCTGCCTCGGCTTCGCTCGCCGCGATCAATCCGGCAGCCGCATCGGGTCCACCGTAGATCACAGTGGCCATCTCCGCATCGTGCAGCCAGGGCGCGACCAGAGCGAGCTTCGCAAGGTTGTCGCCATCGGTCACGACCTCGGCCATGTACCCAGACGATGCGCAGACGCCGAGGCCGGTGAGCGCATCGGCTCGGACATCGTCTCGACCCGCCAGATAGCTGGCGGCGGCGTGGATGTCCGCTGTCTTGACGACCGGGTCTTCGACATAACGCCGCGTGCCGCCACTTTCTCCCCAGCCCGTGAAGTCGAACGCCAACGCGATCAGCCCTCGAGCGGCAAGCTCCCGCGCGTACGTGCCGGCCATCTGCTCTTTGACCGTCGTCCACGCACCCGCGACGACCACACCCGGTAGCGGCTGGGCAGCGTTCGCCGGCTTGAAGAGAGTGCCCTGCAGGTCGACACCGTTGCTCGGAAAGGTCACCGGTTCGACGATGACTCCCTGAGGAGTCGGCGTGTTCTGCAAGTTGATTCGAGTATCGGACATGAGCGAGCTCCCTTCGATGTGCGTTCGGTTTGTTGGAACCATCACATCCTAGAGACGGGCTCACTCTCCGTCTTGCATGTTCGCGCGAAGTTGTTGCATAAACCGACTGTGCCGACCCTGGCCGTGAGCTAGCCCGCCTTGCTCACCAGCCCGCCGGCTACGGCGCG
>JBCDBH010000391.1:0-5544 GCA_039184055.1 Acidobacteriota bacterium | reverse complement strand
GTTGCAGCTGGCCCACCGGAGCGACGCGACTGACGCCGAGATCGATGGCGAGTCGTCGAGTGCGCTCCGTCCACGTATGTCCGGCGACCGCGATGCCTTGTAGATGACCACGCCAAGCGCGTAGCTCGGCCGCAAGGTCGTCGGGCATACGTGGACGGAGCGCACTCGACGACTCGCCATCGATCTCGGCGTCAGTCGCGTCGCTCCGGTGGGCCAGCTGCAACACGTCGACGCCAGCTGGGAAAACGGCGGCTTCGACCTCGGTCAGCTGATGCGTTGAGCGCTTAGCGACCTTCCTACGCGGCGCCAGGCATCATCGACACACGCTCGAGCGACTCGCGATCCCATTTGCCGAGATCGGCGGCGGCATCGTAGGTGCTGTCGAAAAACGCGCGGAGGTCCGCCTCGGGATCCTCGGCGGCGATCACGTCGTGATAGCGCAACACATGCTCACCGAGATCATGGCTGTAGTACGCCGCCGCGGGTTCGACAGCCGATTCGGCGTAACCCGGCGGCTCGGGGTAGGCGTAGGCGTAAAAGGCCGGTTCGGGAAAATCGGCGGTCCCTGGCCAGAAGCCGGCGCTCGACACCTCGTGTGAATACGCTTCGTGGGTGATCAGATCCGACACGCCAGGAATCCCTGGATGACGCGGCGCCCGACGTCCCGAGAAACGGGTCACGGCGAGATCGAAGCTTCCCCAAAAGAAATGCACCGGGCTCACCTTGCCGAGAAATGGCGCGCGAAAGTCGGTCATCACTCGATCGATTTGCGTCATGACGCGAAAGAAGCGATTCGCCGACTCGGGATCGTACGACGCATGCTGGTCGTCCTCCTCGAAAGGAATCGGATCGGGGACCTCGACCGGTGTCGTCCAGATCTCGACTTCGAGGTCGAGCGCGCGCAGCGCGTCCATGACCCGTCGATAGAAGGTCTTGGTGGGCTGGGCGACGAGCGGCAGATGGACCATGCCCCCTCGATCCTCGACGATCACCAGTCGGTGATCGACAAAGTCGAATTCGATCTCGAAGCGACGTGCGCCGTGTGGCATCGCGGAGGTGGTGAGCCCACGCGCCGACACATAAAGCGGCACATTCCACCAATGATTGATCAACGGTTCCTGAGCCAGGCGAATCTTGCCGACGACTTGCGTCCACATGTGCAAAGTCGAACAGGTCTCACGCCAGGGTTCCCAGGGAAGGGACGGCCATGCCGTCTCGGACGAGAGGGGAGTCTGTACGGCGGTCATGGAGCCAGTCTACCGCCACAAGACTCGGTGGGTCTCGATCAGCGCTGACAACCGGGGCAGTAGTAGGTAGCGCGATTGGCCTGCACGATACGACGGATCGACCCCTCGCAACCAGAGCACGCTTCGCCTTCGCGGTCGTAGGCGGCCAACGACACCTGGAAGTAGCCCGCGTTGCCCTCGCCGTCGGCGAAATCATTGAGGGTCGTCCCGCCCTGCTCGATGGCGCTCGCGAGCACCGCTCGCACGGCCTCGGCCAAAGCGATCCAGCGCGATGAAGCGATTCGCGCCACTGATCTCGTGGGATGAATCCGCGCCCGCCACAAGGACTCGGAAGCGTAGATATTTCCTACCCCGACGACCACCTGAGCGTTCATCAAAAATGTCTTCACCGGGCCTCGCCGCCCATGTGCGAGCCGTTCGAGATACGCGCCGTCGAACCCTTCACTCAGAGGCTCGATCCCGAGATGGACAAAATGTCGATCGTTGTCGAGATCATGCGTCTGCAGGACGAAGGCTTGACCGAAACGACGCGGATCCACCAAGCGAAGCCTCTCGTCGCCGTCGAGTCTCCAGCTCAGATGCTCGTGTGGCTCGGCTTCCGCACCGAGCGGCGCCAGCGTCATCCGTCCGCTCATGCCGAGATGGACCACCAGAGTGAGGTCGCCGGCGACATCGATCAGAAGATACTTCGCCCGTCGACGCACCGCCACCACCCGACGTCCGGCCAGGCTACGCAAGGCGTCGCCGTCGAGCGGTTCACGCAAGGCGGGCGCATGGATCGCCACCGCCTCGATTCGACGCCCGACGATCCTCGGGCGCAGGCTCCGACCCAATACTTCGACCTCGGGAAGCTCTGGCATGCCCTCATTGTAGTGCGCACGGGTCGAGGTGAGAAAGAGGCGTAAAAAGTCTTGACGGCCCACCACGCGAGGCGTAAACTTGGCGCAAGTTAGACGAAAGAAGAGCAGCACTCGAGCGTAATCAAGCCGACGAAGTAGTCAAGTCGACACAGTAAGCAAGCCGACACGTACGATCCACCAAGCGAGCGACCCGATCATGGCCACCGCCATCTCACACGACCCGACTCTTTTCTCGAGCCCAGCCAACTTTCTCAGCGGCACGATGTCCGCCCCGGCTCTACCCGCGCTTCCTACCCGCGTGGTCGACAACGTTCGCCACGAGCTCGGGCGTCGGGCGGATATCTGGCAAGCGCGTCACGCGCTCGAAACCGGCGCGGATCTCGAGATCGGCTCGGTGGCACGCCCCTACGATCCGACCCGTGACGACGAGCTACGCGACGTCTTGGTTCGGCTCGCGAATGGCGGCGATGCGCGTCATCTCGCCATCGGGCGCACGATCCGCATCGTCATCACAACCGTCACGCTGACGGAAGATCTCACTTTGCTCACCCGGCTCGATCAAGATCACGTCGTCATGATCGAGCTACGCCCGACACGGTTGACGCACCCGGTTCTGACCGCGATCGCACAGATCTGCGCCACCGGTTTGCAAGTGCTCGTACGGCTCGACGAGAGCGTGATGAGTAAAGGCAATAGGTTGGAATCGATCTTCGCGATCATGCGGCGCGCCGGGGTCGACGATCTCGATATCCAAACAGCATCGCAACAGACTCAGCGCCGTATCGCCGCGCTACGTCTGTCTCACGAGTTCCCCCGGGTCCGCACCGGACGCGGGTGAAAACGGCGACTTCCACCCCACGTCGCCGTGCCCGCTCTCCGCGGGCGAATCTCTGACGCTTCCGCCTTTTGCTTCGCGCGCTACGTCCCGTGGCGCGTCTTTTTTTGTCTCGACTCTTTTTTCCTCGACAGCGCCCCGGCCAGCGTGGTCATCAACTGGGTGAGCGCGGCCGTGGCGTCGCTCGCTTCACCCTTGAGACGCAGCTCGGTTTCGAGCACCAGCCACGGCAGACGAGCGGCTTGCTCTTCGTCGAGATTCGAGGCCGCGAGATACGCCCGGTGAAGTCGATAAGGATGAAGCCCGGCCAACGGATTGGGTAGGTCACCTGGAAGAGCCGCCTGCAAGGCCGAGGCGTGGCGTGATTTGAAACGTGGATAGCTCCGCTCGGCCTTGGGCACGCCGTGAATCGAAACCAATCCTGGCAACACGGCAAGCTGGCGACAAAAACCCGCTAGGAGACCAAAAAACGACAGGCGTGTCGCCATTGGATCCGCAGCCACGGCGAGATACCGCCTCAGGCGCGATACCGCGTCGCCACCGTTTCCGGCGGCAACAGCATCGAGAATCGCCCACACATCTTCGTCACCGAAATCCTGGACGTTCGCCAACACGTCATCGCGTCGGATCGTGCCACCCCGACCCACGAGCGAAGCGAGCTTGCGGTATTCGGCGCCGAGCCGCGCGGTAGAGCCACTCTTCACCGACTGGGCACGAAAGCCACCACCGAATCCGCCATCTTGTTGTTTGAGCGTACGCCGCGCGAGTTCGTCGCGCGCATCCCTGGCGATCCGCACCTCGGTATCGGTCGCCAGCTGCGCGAAGATCGGCTCGAGCCCGTGCCATTGCCCACGTTCGCTGGTTACCTGCCCCAGCTCGATCACCGTTCCGAGCTTGGCGAGTCGTGTCACCACCGGGTGATCGCTGGCGGCCACGCTCTCGGCCAGAACGAGAACATGTCCTTCGGGCAAGCCCTGCTCCAAAACAGCCCCCATCTCGGCGAGATCACCGTCGGCAAAACCCACCAAATCGGCATCGCGCGCGCGCTCGAGCAGTTCCTCGAGACCCTCACGCAGCGTCGCGACCATCTTCTTAGTGCGACCACGTGCTTTGCTTTTGCGGATCTTACGACCGCCTTTGAGTGCCCAGTCGGGCAACGCTTCGAAGACTTCGCTGGTGGTTCCGACCCGCGGGTCGATGCCGAAAACACGCAACGCCTGAAGCAGGCGCGATGCCGCCTGCCGTCCGGCGGTATTGAGATCCGCTCCTGCAACCGGCAGGCCATCCTCGGCTTCGTCGATCAAATCGGCGGCGGCGTTGCGGTCCGTGAACAAAGCGGTGTCGACGGCCAACACCACGCGCGCGCCACCGAACAACGAGTAGGTCCGAAGGGCTTCGAGCAGCGGGGTGAGTCGAGCCGGCCGTCGATGGCGGTCCACCTTCGTACCGGCGCGCGTCGCCAGGGCCTCGGCCAGTTTTTCGGCTTGAGGCTCGGCGAGCACCAAATCACCGGTCACCAGGTAGACCGGGTGAACGGTGCCTTGGGCGATGTCTTCGAGGAGTCGGTCGATCAACCGGCCATCAGCCCTGCTTCGACTTTTTCCTGACACTCGATGCAATAACGCGTCCAAGGAACCGCTTCGAGGCGTTGTCGCTGAATCCGCGTGCCACAGGCGATACAGATCCCGAATTGGTTGCGGGTCATGCGGTCCAGGGCTTCGTCGATCAGAAGAATCGTCTCGCGCTCAGCGTCGGAGAGCGAAAAATTCAGCTCACGGCTGAATGCATTGTTGGCTCGATCGATCGAATCGTCGAAACTCTCGTCATTCGACGATTGTCCGGCTTTGACATCGTGACGAAGCAGCTCGTGAATTTCGGCCCGTTTCTCCAGGAGAAGACGACGAAAGTACTCGAGATCTTCGGCGGTGAGCTCTTTTTCGGCGACGGCCTTCGTGGTGCTTCGAACCTGCACGGTGGCGCCTCCTTTCGTGACAATCGCGGAGGCTGGACGACAACCACGCGACTGGAGTGATCGACTGCCGTTCGCGACCCCTGTTGATGCATTCCCATCGAACGGCGAAGTGCCCAATGTTGCCCATGATCCGGGCACTTTCGGCAACGTCTAGCGGTGATACCTTATTCCACGCCGAATCGAAAAGATACGGTAGAGCTGCTCGTACAACACCAGACGCGCAAGCTCGTGACCAAAGGTGATCGGCGCCAACGACCAGCGCTCACGAGCCGCGTCGAGCAACTCCGAACCGTGACCGAGATCCGAGCCAATCGCGAACGCGATCGGATGCGGCCAGGTCTCGCGCCGCTCCGCCAACCACCGCGCGGCGTCCTCGGTCGTCCGACTCTTGCCCCGGCTATCGAGGGCGATCAACCAACACGGATCCGGCAGCGCGGCGAGAAGCGCCTCGCCCTCGGCACGTTGACGGCCGGGATCTTCACTCGCCACACGTGCTTTCACCGGCAGATCGCGAATCGTGACCTCGTTGCCGATCCGCCGTCGATACTCGGCGCACAAGGCTTCCCAATCGCGGCGCTGATGACGATGCGCCCAGGCGACCACCAGCTCACGACCCATCGTCGTCAGCCG
>JBCDBH010000390.1:0-5544 GCA_039184055.1 Acidobacteriota bacterium | reverse complement strand
GCCCAATGTCGAGCTCACCTCGTTGGTCGGTGATGCGGTCTTCACACCCTTGGTGACCGTCTTGCGTGGGCTGCACGATCTCCGTCTCGACGCAAGGCTCCAGGTCGAGAAGACCTGGGTCGACCTTCGGGGTGGGGAGGTCTTCGCGTCGGCGGCGCGCTCGGTGCGTGGCGCCAAGGTCATCGATCGCTTGGTCCGTCGTCGCGCTGGCACGTTCAGCGTCGTGCTCGGTCCGCCTCCGACCACCGACCGTTTTCTCGATGTTCGATTCGACGACCTGATCATCCGAGCGCTCGAGGACGCCCAAACCGAGCTGCCCGATCGCCATGTATTCGTTAGGGTCGACACGGGGGTGGCGCTGCAATCGGGCGAGCTGACCACGGGGCAGCGCGCGTTGCTCGAAGTGATCGACGATTGCCATACGGTCGGTGATCTGCTCGACGCCTTGCCGGGACCGGACGGCAAGGTGGCCGAGGCACTCGCCAAGCTCGTCGAGCGAGGCGCGGTGACCCTGCATCGGCCACGCTCGCATACCGCGGTGGTGACCGATTCGAGCGCGGATCTACCCATGAGTCTGATTCGGGAGCACGACATCAAGGTGGTGCCGCTGTCGGTCAAATTCGGTGACTCGACTTTTCGCGACGGTGTCGATATTTTGGCGCGCGACTTCTACCAGCTGCTCGAGACCGAACCCACCGATCCCGAAACCGAGCCTCCGACCGCCGCCGAGATTCTCGCCGCGTATCAGCAAGTGGTCGAATTCCAGGACATCGTGTCGGTGCATATCAGTAGCAAACTGTCGCAGACCTTCGTCCAGGCGCAACACGCGGCCCTCGAAGGGGCGCGTACGTTCGAGCTACCCGTTTCCCGTCACAACGTCGCGCTGGAAGTGATCGACGGCAACAATGTTTCGGTGGGAACCGGTTTGCTCGTCTTGGCGGCGGCGCGGATGGCGCTGCGAGGCGAGAAGGTCTTTACGATCGCGCAACGACTCCGGCAGCTCGCGCCCCGTATCGAGCTGCTCTTCGTCGTCGACACGTTGGATTATCTGGTCCGTGGCGGTCGGGTCGGTAAGGCTCGAGCGCTGGTCGGCAAGCTGCTCAACATCAAGCCGATTCTCGGTGCGGTCAACGGCGAGATCGACTCCATCGACAAAGTGCGTGGCGGTCGCAAGGCTCATCCTCGAATCGTCGAGCTGATGGCACAACGGATCGATCCGAAGCAACCGATCGTCGCCTGCGTGGCGCACGCCAAGGCGCCGGTGTGGGCGGATCGGCTGGCCAAGCTGATCCAGGAACGATTCGACGTTCACGAGCTCATCATGTCGGATATCGGTCCGGGTGTCGGTACCCACGCCGGACCTGGAACGGTCGGCGTGGCGTTTTATCAACCGAGCGATGAGGAGTGGGCGCTGGTCGGACCGCTCAGCGGTGACGCGGCCGGGGCGCCGTGATCGCTCGTCCTGCTCTCGTGCCCAGCGTGGTGCCGTTGTGAAGACGGCGTTTCCAGCATGAGGACCGACGGTACAGACTCGGGTGCCGCGAGCCGCAACAGCCCATAGCCGATACCCGCGAGTCCAGTCATCAGGCCTGGAAGATCAGCGCGGCTGCTCGAGCCACAGCGATACCCGTCACGATCGATTCCGGCGACGATGCGCGCCGCCAGTTCGGCGGTGTCTCGTTCGAGCTCGGCATCCTCGAGATGGTCGGCGGCTCGGGTCAGCAGCTCGAGATTGCCGAAATCTCCATGACATAGGCATTGGCTGCCACCGAAACCGTGCTCGCGGGTGGAGCGGATCGCGGCACGGACTTCGCTCTCGAGCTCGTCGCGATCGTCGGGCCACAGGTCGAGCAGGTCGAGACGTCCGAGGCCGATCCCGGGGGCGCCGTGGCACCACGCATGAAAATACGACCAATCGCCGTCTTTTCGCCGGTCGAGTCGTAGATCGGGCCAGTTGTCGTGTCGGGTCGAGAAGAGCGACCGCTCGTACGCGACGGCGGCTCGCGCCGCCGCGTCGAAACGACGCTGACCACTCGCCTTCGCCAGCCGAGCCAAGGCCCAGGCGATACCCGCCGCGCCATGCGCGAAACCGGTCAGAGGTCGTTCCGCCACCGCGACCAGCCGCCAGGCGATGCCCGTTTCCTGCGTCTCGGCGCGGTTCAGGAGGTGTTCACCACAGGCGACCGCGACCGCCAGCGTTTCGGGGCTAGGTCGGTGCTTGTGAAGCTCGAGAAGGACACCGATCGTACCGGCGGCTCCGGCGATCACGTCGAGGCCTTCGTCTTGGGCGATATGTTCGACGATCCGATCACGCACCGTCTCGGCCTCGTCGAGCAGGGCTGGTTCGTTCCAGCGTACGCCGAGATGGGTGAGGCCAAATAGCCAACCCGCCAGACCCGAGTGTGGACCGATGCTTCGACTCGCCGTGGGCGCTTCCACCAATCGACGTGTCGTGGCGAGAATGAGCCGAGCGAGATCGGTGTAGCGAGCTCGATCCGTGGCCGCCCCGACTTCGGCAAAGAAAAGTGCCATGCCCATGGTGCCGTTGTAGAGGTCGTAGTCGACGGGTGCGAGGAGAAAGGGCGTGTCTTGTCCGGGTTTGAGATGGAACCACGAGATCCAATCGTCGGAACGGAGAGCCAGTCGTTCGAGCGTCTGGGCGATACGCTCCGCGGCGCTCAAGAGCTCGTCGCGGACCAGGGGCGACGTGGCGTAGGGAAGCGGGCGCAAGGCGCGAGGGTCGTCGTCTCTCGGCTCGGGGTCGACCGGCCGCTCGGCCGCCAACGACATTTGGACGAAGGTGAGCTGGCGTTCGAGGTCATCCTCGTCGAGGGTTTGGAGCCGACGCCGTATGGAATCGATCCCGGTTTCGGGTAGCGCGTCGATGATCCGCCCACCATCGCCATCGAAAAGATCGCGACTATCGGACCGGGTCAGGAAGCGTGGAAAGTCACCACGCCAAAGATCACGTCGTTCGGCGGGAATCAGTGCAGGCACGTAGGCGAAACGCTCGGCATCGAGCCAGAGCTTGTCGAAGAGTCGCTCGCGGTGTAGTGCATCCTGCAAATAGTCGGGATGAAAGCTGGTGTGAACCAGACGTGCATAGATTCCGGTCGGCCGCATGATCATACGGATCTCGAGGTCTCCGAAGCGATCGATCCACGACTCGAGGATCTCGGGAGCGAGAGCCTGAAGCTTGCGATAGGTGGCGGCAAAACTCTCGACGATCGTGTCGCTCATCGTCCACAGGGGAACCTGTTCACCGTTCAGCGAGGGAAGGTGATCGCCGACCGGTAGATCCGTGAAGCCGTCTTCGAAGCCCATCTCGTCGGTGCCGATCCGGGTCAGTCGACGCATCGGTGTGCGCTGACCTTGCCGTGCGCCCAATCCGCTCAAGTCGATCCCGTCGGCTCCCGCTTCGCCCCACATACGTCGTGGCAGCAGGCCACTCCGGAGGACCGTGCTGGCGACGGGATTGCGTTGTTCGCCGGGTGCATCGCTGGCGAGGATCATCGGCTGAAAGAGCGTTTCGAGATCGATCAACACCGGGTGCTCACCGACCGCGATCAGGTTCTCGTGGTGGAAATCAGTGGCCTCGATGGCGTAGAGAATCGCCACATATGCGCCTTGGCGAGCATAAAAGCGCTCGATCTCGTCTCGACTCGTACAGGGAGCGGGTGCGACACGCTCGACCCAGCCATAGTGGTTGCGGTCGAGCGCGGTGAGACCGCGGAGCCGTGGTTCGATGCCTCGTTCGTTCAGCCAATCGAGGAAGGACTGGAACACCACGTCGAGGGCGAGCGAGCGTGGTTTGTAGACGATGCCCGTACCCGAGGAGAAGCCGAGCAGGGCAACGGTTCGGCCGTCGCGATGGCGGTCGCTCATGCCTGGTTCGAGCTCGGTAAGCGTGCCGAGAGCGCCGTCGGCGAAGGTCGCTTCGATCTCTCCAAAGTCAGTCGCCAGGCGAGTCGCCAGTTCGACACCGATGGTAAGCCATTGCTCGACGCGGGTGATGAGCATTCGTCCGAGCACGGGGTATTGGGCCCAGAACGCAAGAGAACCTTCGACAGTTGTGCGACGGGCCATGAAGTCGTCGAAACGGTTTTCTGGTGTATTGCCCTCGAGCTGCCCTTCCAGACGCGCGATGTAAAGCTCGAGGATCAGGGGACGCGACACCATCCACAGCAGCTGTCGGGGCAGGGGAGCAAACCAAAGCTCGGCGAACGGTTCGAGCTCGCTTGGACCGGTCGATGGAAGTCGGTCGCCGAGCTCGGCCCAAGCATGGACGAGCAAGGGCTTGACGATCGGCATGAAGACACGATCCGGATCGGAGCCTTGTTCTTCGGGGATCGGTATCGAGATCGAGTCCATCTCCGAGCCATGTCGGTAGATACTCTCGAGCTTTCGGAACCAAGCGGGCGGTTCGGCTTCGTCGGGCGCGGAGCTTCCCAAGAGCGTCTGAAATCGTTCGACATCGAGACCTTGTTGCGCCAAGCGAAAAGCCAGCCGCGGGTCCTCGAGAAGAGACGATTCACGCCGCCAGCGCTCGAGTCGTTTCCGTGCCAGGTCGACGTCGAGATCAGCCGGAGACGCAGGCAACAGGGCATCACGCTCGACCAGCGTCGAGGCCTGGAACCAAGGATGGAACTCGGGTGAAGTCATGGGAAACGAGGATAGCGTCTAATCGAGACAGAGCAGAGGTGCATCATTGCGCTTGTCAAGCTTCTGGCTTGGCTGATGTTTGTTCGTGAGACGGATCTGGCGTCTCGTTTTTGCGACGCGACGCCAGATCCGTTCTTAGGATGCTAGAAGCCTGGGGAGGTCTCTAGAGATCAGGGGCAGATCCACATCGGGATCGTGCAGCTATAGGCCGGGGTAGTGGGAGCTGGCGGGCAGGTGTCGACCACGGACGGACCACAGCCCCCAGAGATGCTGCGAAGCGCTTCGTCCGCAACCGTAGTGATTCCGGCCGGGTGCTCGGGTAGCGTGGCGCGTTCGGCCTCGGTCAGACTGGCTCGATACTCGCTGTCACGGAGAGCGCGGGTCACGTCGATTTTTTTCATGAGTATTCTCCTATCGTCGTTGGGGCTGTGAAAGATTGGGCTCGTTCCCGGCCCCTAGCGGTAGACGAGCAGCGATCGTGCCTTTCGTCTCCAACAATCCAGGTGAGAGTCGGTCGACGGTGGTTCGGCTCGATCAGGGATGGATTGACAGATAAATAGTATCAGTTGTGAGGGTGAATTGAGTCAATAAGCGTAATGAGTGCGTAAATTGCTGATTTGCCTGGATGTGTTTGCGAATCGTGAGGTTCAGATAAGGTGGCTCGCCGATCGCGAGATCGACGAGCTGGGCAGGTGTCTCAAATCAGGGGCAGCCCATCCCTGGTGGGACGCACGAAACTTCGATGCTGGTGCAGAACGCTACTGGACAGACGTCGCAGGCGGTGACGTTGCCGCAGCCACCGCTGATGCTTTTCAGCACGTCGTCGGCGACGGTGGCGATACCGGCGGGGTGCGCGGGCAGCGCGGCAAGCTCGGCGTCGGT
>JBCDBH010000389.1:0-5576 GCA_039184055.1 Acidobacteriota bacterium | reverse complement strand
GCCCGGGTCGACCCCGCGTGGATCTAGGCGAGCAGGTTGAGGGGTCGCTCCCGGTGCGGGTTCTATCGACTATCCGTGGGTCGAACCGGCCAGCGATCAGGTGGAATGAGGCAGCATTGCTGATACGGCCGACATGGGCGTCCAGTCTGGCTGAACCACGGTAAGGACGTGGTTCTCCGAGTCACGTCTCTACGTCACCGACTCGATGATCGACACAATGGCTTCGAAGACGGCTCCAGCCAGGTCACCCGTCGCCTCGACCAGCCCACCGGCAACCTCGGGTGCGCTCCCCAGAACAGCGCCCGCACTCTGGATCACATCAGGCGCGGCGTCGACGGCGGCCCCGGCCAGGCCACCCGTCGCCTCGATCAGCCCACCGGCAACCTGGGGTGCGTTCTCGAGGACCGCACCGGCACCTTGGATCACGTGTGGCGCGGCATCGACGACCATATCGGCGGCAATCCAGGCGACGAACGGATCGACACTGCTCAGGGCCTCCCCCGTCGCACCGACGACGGCGGTTGCACGCTCACCCAGACGCGGCGAGACCGCCGCCACCTGCAAGTTCCAAATCTCGGTCAGCTCGAGGCGATCGAACCACACGCCCTGACAGCTACGGCATACGTCGAGGTACAGACCGCTGTGCTGCCGACGCTCCATGTCTTTGCCGCACGACGGGCATGGCAGACGGTTTTTCCAGCCACAAGACGGACACGCCTCGGCGTCGCGCGGCATGCTGGCGTGGCAGCTGTGGCAGAGCATGGGAACCGCTTCCTCGGCAACGGTAATCTCGTGCCAGGCGGCGGACGGCTTCATACGACGTAGGTCGTCGACCTCGCCACGGTCGAACCACACACCACCACAACGCGGACAACGATCGAGCACCAGAGACGCGTCGTGCACCGGGCGGAGCTTCTCCATCTGCACCCCGAGGCAAACCGGACACGGTAGCCGAGCCTCGGTGGTCAACGGGCGGGCGTCAGGAGGCGGAGGAGGAGGTGGAGGGGGCGGAGGAAGCTCAGGCATCGAGCACGTCCCGGGCGGCAGCTTTCTGCTCGACGGTCGCGATGTCGTCGAAGGCCCAAACCATCGTCCCCGAATCGGTGAGCTCCAAGCGCGCCATGCCCGACAAATGCAGTGCATCGAGAGCCTGGCGGACGGTAGTCTCGTCGTGCCCGGTCGCGGCAATCGCCTCGACCACGGTCAGCTTGCCACCACGAGCCGTGGCGAGCCGAATCATCTCTGACCGCACCGTCTTGTCGCGAAGCGCCTCTCGGCGCGCCAGATTCGCTTTGCCGCCTCGTGCGTGAGCCCGAAACAACAGCACACCACCTACCGCCGGCAGCACGACGACAATGAACAGCGCCACGATCGACGCCGCCCCTTCGACATCGGCGTTCGCCCAACCTAGGAGCATGAAGAGCGCGAGAGCGATCAGTAGGCTTCCAGCGATGCGTTTGTCCATAGTGCGTGCTCAGGTAGGTTGTTCTCAGCCAGGATAACGGGCCGGCTCGCGCCGACCGCAGCGAGCCTTGAAAACGAGTACGCTCAGAGTTTTCAGTCTATTCGGTCGCGTCCTCTCAACAACGCCGACGCCCCCCCGACAATCTCAGAGATCGCCGAGGGGGGTCGCAGGGGGCTCTCGAATGTCGCGATCAGACGATACCGATCCGCATCAGGCGAGATCGAATCGGTCGAGGTTCATCACCTTGCCCCACGCCGCCACGAAGTCGTGGACGAACTTCTCTTGCGCATCGTTGGAAGCGTAGACCTCGGCGATGGCTCGGAGCTGGGAGTTCGAGCCGAAGAGAAGATCGACCCGGGTTCCGGTCCATGTGACCTCACCCGACTCACGGTTGCGACCTTCGTAAAGGCCGTCGGACGCTGGCGCCCACGCGACCCCCATGTCGAGCAGGTTGACGAAGAAGTCGTTGCTCAAGGTGCCGGCCCGATCGGTGAACACACCATGACCGACACCGCCGGTGTTGGCGCCGAGGGCGCGCAACCCACCGACCAGCACGGTCATCTCGGGAGCCGTCAGGGTGAGCATCTGTGCCCGATCGACCAGCAGCTCCTCGGGTGAACGGTCGACGTGATATCCCTCCGACGCGCCGCTGAGGTAGTTGCGGAAACCGTCCGCCTGAGGCTCGAGCACGGCGAACGAGTCGACGTCGGTGTGCTCGTCACTGGCGTCGGTACGACCCGGCGAAAACGGCACCTGAACGTCATGACCGGCTTTCTTGGCCGACTCTTCGACGGCGGCGCAGCCACCGAGCACGATGACGTCGGCGAGCGACACTTTCTTGCCGTTCGACTGCGCCGCGTTGAACTCGTTCTGGACCGTCTCGAGGGTCGACAGCACAGAGGCGAGCCCCGCCGGATCATTGACCGCCCAGTCCTTCTGTGGCGCCAGACGGATCCGCGCGCCGTTGGCGCCACCACGCTTGTCAGTGCCCCGGAAGCTCGCCGCCGACGCCCAGGCGGTTGCCACCAGCTGAGACACGGATAGCCCAGCGTCGAAGATCTTGGCCTTGAGCGCGGCAACGTCGGTGTCGTCGATCAGCTCGTGATCGACCGCCGGCACCGGGTCTTGCCAGATCAACTGCTCGCCCGGCACTTCCGAGCCGAGGTAACGCACGATCGGACCCATGTCGCGATGGGTGAGCTTGAACCAGGCGCGCGCGAAGGCATCAGCGAATTGGTCGGGATTCTCGTAGAAGCGTCGCGAGATCGGCTCATAGATCGGATCGAAACGCAGCGACAAATCGGTGGTCAGCATCATCGGCGCGTGACGCTTCGACACGTCGTGCGCGTCGGGCACGGTGTCGGCGCCAGCGCCGTCTTTCGGCGTCCACTGATACGCGCCGGCCGGGCTCTTGGTGAGCTCCCATTCGTAGTCGAATAGGTTCTCGAAGTAGTTGTTGTCCCACTTCGCCGGCTCGGTGGTCCAGGCGCCTTCGAGACCACTGGTGATGGTGTCGGCGCCCTTGCCTGAGCCGTGTTTGTTGTGCCAGCCCAAACCCTGCATCTCGACGTCCGCCGCCTCGGGTTCACGCTCGAGGTTGCTCTCGAGCGCCGCGCCGTGCACCTTGCCAAAGGTATGACCACCGGCGATCAAGGCTACGGTTTCTTCATCGTTCATCGCCATGCGGGCAAAAGTCTCGCGAATATCCCGCGCCGCCGCGACCGGATCGGGCTTGCCGTTGGGCCCCTCGGGATTGACGTAGATCAAACCCATCTGCACCGCGCCGAGCGGCCGCTGCAGATCGCGATCACCCGTGTAGCGCTGGTCACCCAGCCACTCGCTTTCCGGACCCCAGTAGATGTCTTCCTCGGGCGCCCACACATCCTCACGTCCGCCAGCGAACCCGAATGTCTTCAGCCCCATCGATTCGATCGCAACGTTGCCGGTGAGAATCATCAAATCGGCCCACGAGATCTTGCGTCCATACTTTTGCTTGATCGGCCACAGGAGACGCCGCGCCTTGTCGAGGTTGACGTTGTCTGGCCAGCTGTTGAGCGGGGCGAAACGCAGAGTACCGGCGCCCGCGCCACCACGACCGTCACCGACGCGATACGTACCGGCGCTATGCCACGCCATCCGAATGAAGAGCGGACCGTAATGGCCATAGTCGGCCGGCCACCACTCCTGTGAATCGGTCATCAGAGCATGGAGATCGGCTTTGACCGCCGCTAGATCGAGACTCTTGAACTCCTCGGCGTAATCGAAGCTCTCACCCATGGGATCGGACTGCGCCGAATTCTGATCGAGGACCTTGAGATTGAGTTGATTGGGCCACCAACGTTGATTGGCGACCGTGCCACGTGCCTGCACACCGTGCATCACCGGACACTTGCCGGCCGATTCCGTGGCGGCGGGCGTACCTGGATTCTCTCCTGCGTTCTCGTAGGACATGCTTTTCTCCTATCACCTGGCTGGGTTGTGGCGGGCGTCGGTATCGATAGCGACTGCGTCGATCAGCGGAGCCAGCGCCGATCAGCGAATCACTTCGAGAGCTCGGGCGCCGCCGTCCGACACGATGGACAGCGCCCCCAATAAATGATCTCGGCCTCGTCGATCTCGAAACCGTGATCCTCGGCGGCGGTCAAACACGGTGATGAACCGACCGCGCAATCGATGTCGAAGGTCAGGCCACAACTCCGACAGATCAGGTGGTGGTGGTTGTCACCCACGCGATCTTCGTAGCGGGCTGGGGAGCCGGCCGGCTGAATGCGACGAATCAACTTTTTCTCGACCAGGGCGTTCAACGTGTCGTACACCGCCTGACGCGAGATCGTTCCGATCTCCGCTCGGACACCTTCGATCACCTCGTCGGCCGTGGCGTGCGGATTTGCTGAGATCGCGCGCAGAATCGCCATGCGCTGTGCAGTCACTTGCAAACCGTGGTCACGAAGGAGCTGGCCAACGTCGGATCTCATGGGCAGATCAGACCATCAATTCTGGACAGAGTCAAGAATTGGATACAGGAAACTATTCGACTGAAGCCAATATCGCGGGTCGACTCGAGTCGACAGCACAATTCCAGAGCGAGACAGCTTGCCATTGACAAATAGGACCATATTGGTACAGATTCAAGATCCGACTGAAACACTGCGTCCACATGATCACCGCCGGCTCTCCGTTTCATGACACGGCGGCCTACTCACGACGAGGTGGTGTAGAGCCCTGATACACGATTCGCGTCTGGCGTTCTCATCGAGAGCGAACGGGTGTCGTGCGCCTCGTTTCACCCACCGATCAAGCGATTGCAAACATTCGAGGCCACCTTGGCCTGGAGGTTCGAACGTGCCCAAGCAACGATGTGACCGCCGTCAGCAACCGTGGCTGATACTCATGCTCTTCACCGTGGTCTTGCTCTGTCTGCTCCCAGCGGATGCGCACGCGCAACAAGATGAGGCTCGGGCCGAAGAACAGGAGCGTCCGCTCGAAACCCTCGAAGACGAGATCATCGTCAAAGCATCCCGTACCGAGCTACCCGCTAGCTCGACGCCAGCTTCGGTCGTTCTGATCGACGAAGAAGCCGTCGAAGCCAATACGGTGATCGCGGACGAGCTCGCCAGCGTCTTGTCCCGTGAGGTTCCGGGATTCGCTCCGAGCATCCAGAAGTTGACCGGCCGAGGTGAAACGCTTCGTGGACGCAACCCTCTGTACTTGATCGACGGTGTCAACCAGCACAATGCCTTGCGCGACGGCAGCCGTGACGGCCACACCATCGACCTCGCCTTCGTCGAGCGTATCGAGGTCATCAACGGCTCGAATGCGATCCAGGGTGTCGGCGCGACCGGCGGTGTCATCAACGTCTTGACGCGCGAGCCTTCCCTCGGCACCGGCTGGCAATCGTCCGTCGATCTGCGACTCAACGGCTCCTCGGATTTCGATTCCGACTCCGTGGGCTACAAGGTCTCGGGCCTGACCGGTGGCAGCGGCGAACGCTTCGGACCCATGATGTCGCCTTGGGTCGGATAGAGACCGACCGGATCGCCGTTGGCGTCGAAGAACAGACCACGCTCGTGGAGCGATGCACCCACCATGAGTCCGAAGCGTTCGCCGCTGC
>JBCDBH010000388.1:0-5579 GCA_039184055.1 Acidobacteriota bacterium | reverse complement strand
GCTCGCCAACCAAGCGGGTGGCGTGCCCCACACCCTGCCCTATGTGGACATTCCGCCCCCGCCTATCAAATTGGTAACAACTAAAAACGGCTCGATCCTGAGGATCGAGCCGTTGTCGTGTAGACGGGGTCAGAACTCGAATGTGACGGGCCTATAGCTCGAAGCCCACGCCGACGACGACCGTGCGCGGGAAGCGGGGGCCGTACACATAGTTCGAGTCGCGATCCGGTCCTTGATCGAGATCGTCTTGGTACTCGTCGGTGAGGTTCTTGACGCCGAGCTGGAGGCTCAGCTCACGACCGGCGAGCTCGAAGGTGCGTGAGGCGGTGAGGTCGAGGGTGAGGAAGGACGGGGTGGTTTCGAGACGGTCTTCGGTGATGAAACCGGCGAAGTGTGGCGCCTTCATCGACCCGGTGTAGCGCAGACCGGCGAAGAGGTCGATGTCCCAGGGGAGCTGGGTCCGGACGAAGAGATTGCCGTACTGCTCGGGAGTGCGAAAGAAGTCACGACTGCCGAAGTCGGGCTCGGGCTCGTCGAAGCGAGCGGTCTGGACGACGAAGCTGGCTTCGATTTCGAACCTCGACAGGTAGCGGTAGGCGGCGGTGAGCTCGATGCCTTGCACCGTCGCTCGGCCCGCGTTGATGCGCAGGATCTCGAGCTCGGGGGTCGATAGGTCGTCGTTCTCGATGTTGTTGAAGAGATCGTCGAGCTCGGTACGGAAGAGATCGATCACCAAAGCGGCGGTGCCTTTGCGACCGACGGTGGGCAACCACTCCGCGCTGGCGAGATACGCGGTGCTCTTTTCTTCGACCAGATCGGGCGCGTTACGGATGACCCGCGCGACACCGCCACCGACGAGCTCGATGTGGAGGTCTTCGTCGAAGGTCGACGGCGGTCGAAAGCCCTGGGCGGCGGTCAGGCGAAAGGTGAGCGCGGGGCGGGGTGAGTAGAGCAGCGCGGCACGCGGCGACAGGATGGGATCGTCGATCGTCGAATGGTCGTCGACCCGGACGCCATAGAGCAGGGTGACTCCGGTGCCGATCTTGCGGTCGTCCTGAATGAAAAGACTCGCGTTTTCGTTGCTCTCGACGATCCGGCGGTCGTAGCCCGGCTGGCGATCGTCGATCTCGTCGTTGGCGAAGGCCGCACCCCAGGTGATCGTGCCACGGTCGCCATAGTGGTTGGCCTGGAGCTCGGTCATGAAGAGCGGGTTGTCGGTGGTGCCGTAGGCGTTGGGATCGAACCCGGCGCCGTAGTAGCTGTCGCGATCGGTATCGGCCCACGACGCGGTGAGCCGATAGTCGAAGCGCTTGTTCACCGTGTGCAGCCAGGTCAGCCCGCCGGCGCGACGTTCGGTGGCGATGTCCTCGGCGAGCGCGGTGTTGTCGGGCGGACCGTCGATCCCGTCGAGCGCGCCGCCACGACGTTCGGCATCGGTGACGTTGATCTCGGCGCTCAGACGCGCGCGACTGTCGAGCATGTAGCGCAAGGCGCGGATGCCACCGGTGAGCAAGGAGCGCTGGGTGACCTCGGTAAAGCCGTCACCATCGACGTCGACCGGATCGACCTGATCGGCCTGGCCGAAGATCGAGATCGACGTCGTGGCGTCGGCGTTGGCCCAATCGGCGAGCGCCGAGATCGAATAGCCGCTTTCACCATCGATGCTCTGCAGACCGGCATCGACCGACAGGCTGGTGGCACTCGGCGTGTGGGGAATCAGGTTGATGACGCCGCCGACCGCGCCCGGACCGTAGAGCGCCGCGCCACCTCCCTTGACCACCTCGATGTTGTCGATCAGGCGAGCCGGGAATTGCTCGACGCCATAGACCGAGGCGAGGGAGGAGACGGTGGGTTGGCCATCGACGAGGATCTGTGAATACGGTCCCTCGAGCCCGAGAATCCGCACCTGGGAGAAGTTGCAGTTCTGGCAGTTGCTCTCGACCCGCACCCCGGGTGTCCATTCGACCGCGTCGGCGACGGTGCGCGACGCCGAGACCTCGATCAGCTCACGGTCGATGGTTTGCACCAGCACTGGAGTTTCGGCGCGGCGCTTGAGCGTGCGGGTGGCTGTGACGACGAGCTCGTCGGAGAACGCGGTGGCGGTTTCGGCCGCGGGGGGTTCGTCGGTGCGAGCTTCGGCGAGCAGCTCGGGTAGGAGCGTGTCGAGGGCGTCGAGCTCGACGTCGAGCGCTACCACGCGTCCGTCACGCGCCACCAGGGCGTTGCGTGGCAGGTCGGTGACCTGAAATTGCGTCGCGATCTGAGCGTCGAACGTGCGTGCCTCGAGGCTTTGCGGCCAGGTGATGTCGTGACGGTCGAGAAAGCTCTCGAAGCTACGACGATCCATCGTGTCGAGCGCGACGCCGATCACCGCGAAACCTTCGTCACGGTGGGCGGTCCAGAGGTCGTCGAGCTCGGGCATCTGCGCCAGGCACGGGGCACACCAGGTGGCCCAGAAGTCGAGCAGCAGGACCTGGCCGGTCAGATCGGTCGCTTCGAGATCGAGGAGCTCGAGGTCAGCCAGGTCGAAACTCGCCGGGGCAATGGGCTCGGCTTGAGCGGTGACCAAGCTGGCGCTCAGCACCAGGGCGAGGAGGAGCGAGCAAACGCGAGAGATGGGTGTAGCGTCAAACATGGTGGTCCTAGGGGTGAGCCTGCGTATCGAAGGGCCGACGTGGCGGTTCGTGTTTTTGATCAGTCAAATACTTTGACGAGTCAAAATCTAAGGGTATTCGTGGAACGTGTCAAGCCCTTTCTTCGAACTCCACCCGAGCTTCGGCGTACGATGTGCTAGAGAGATCAATTGCCGACGATGAGCCTTGGCGGCTCGATCGACGGTTTGCATACGTTGGGTACACGAAGATCGGGCGGTCCGCCGAGATCGCCCTCCGAATCCAGAGGAGATTCCGCATGATCCGATGGTTCTCGCTAGTTGGATGCTTTCTGCTCGCCGTCGCGCCGCTCGTTGCGTCGACTCCCGAAGAGCTTCACGACGCGGCACGTGAAGGCGACATGGCGACGGTCAAGGCCGCGATCGAAGCCGGTGTGCCGGTCGACGCGCCGACCCGCTATGGCGCCACCGCGCTTACCTTCGCCGCCGAGAAAGGACACGCCGAGGTGGTGGCCTACCTGCTCGAGAAGGGCGCCGACCCCAATGTTCGCGACACCTTCTACGGGCAGCAGCCGCTCGGTTGGGCGCAGGGTAGCGACGAAGTGGTGCGTTTGCTGCTCGCGGCGGGCGCGGAAGGTGAGATCGCCGTGCTGCGTCAGGTGATTCCGCTCGGCAAGACGGCATTGATCGACGCCGCGCTCGGTGACGGTCGTCTCTACACATGGGACCGCGAGATCGCCGCGACGATCGCGCGGAACAGCAAGAACGAAGAGCTCGCCGAACGTATCGAGGCGCTCGAGCCACGGCCGTTGCCGCCGACATTGAAGCTCGAGCCGGCGGAGCTGGAGCGATTCGTCGGCGCCTACGTCGCCGGCGATGGTGAGACCAAGCTCGATGTGTCGGTACAAGATGGCGTGTTGGTCGCCGAGTCACCCACGCTCGGGGAGAAGCACAGGCTCGAGCCCTTGATCGAGAATCAGTTTCGCTCCGCGGACGACCCGATGGTCGGGCTGGCTTTCTTCGGACGCTCGGGCACGATCGAAGCCGTGATCGCGGAGAAGGGTCTCCTTCAAGCGGTTTTCCGACCCGATGAGGAGGGCGCCGACGACGAGGAAGCCGCGGCCAGCGAAACGACGACGACCGCCGCGACCCCGCGGGCCGCGGCCGCGCCGTGGGCGCAATTCCGTGGTCACCGCGCTTCGGGTGTCGCCGACGGCCAGGGGCCGCCCGCGACGTGGGATCCGGAATCCGGTGAGAACGTGCGCTGGAAGGTCGAAGTGGCCGGTCTCGGTCACGCCAGTCCGATCGTCTGGGGCGACCGGGTGTACCTGATCACCGCGATTTCGAGCGCCGCCGACGGCACCATGAAGACCGGTGCCTACGGTGACGTCGAAACGGTGGGCGATCTGTCGACACACGTGTGGAAGCTGCTCGCGCTCGACGCCGCCACCGGTGACGTGGTGTGGGAACGAGTCGCCGGTGAGACCGAACCGCTCACCGATCGTCATACGAAGGCCACCCAGGCCAATTCCAGCCCGGTGACCGACGGCGAACACATCGTCGCCGTGTTCCCGACCATTGGTCTCTTCTGCTGGTCGAAGGACGGCGAGCTGCTATGGAAGCGTGACCTCGGAGCGCTCAACGCCGGCTGGTTCTACGACGCGAGCTATGAATGGGGCTTCGCCGCGTCGCCGATCTTGCACGATGGCAAGGTGATCTTGCAGGCCGATGTCCACGAGGGCGCGCACATCGCCGCCTTCGATCTGGCGACCGGTGAGACGGTGTGGCGCACCGAACGTGAAAACGAGATCCCGACCTGGGCGACGCCTACCGTCTACGACCACGACGGCCGTGACGCCCTCGTGGTCAACGGCACGGTGATCCGCGGCTACGACGTGGCGACCGGTGACGAGCTGTGGAGTCTCGCTCCCAACTCCGAGGTGATCATCGCCACGCCGATCGTCAAAGAGGTCGATGGCAAAGACGAGCTGCTCTACGTTTCGGCGGGCTACCCGCCGGCGCGGATGATCTACGCCGTGCGTCCCGGAGCGAGCGGTGACATCTCCTTGGCCGACGGCGAACGCGCCAACGACGGGGTCGCGTGGAGCTGGAACAAGGGCGGTGCGTACATGCCGACCCCGATCCTCTACCAGGGCCTCTTCATCATCGGTCACCACAACGGCCGTTTGCAGGCCTACGACCCGGCGACCGGCGAATCCGTCTTTCGCGCTCGTTTCTCCAAGGGTGGAACGTTCACCGCCTCACCCGTGGCGGCCGACGGCAAGCTCTACTTCGGCACCGAAGAAGGGGACGTCTATGTCCTGCGGGCTGGACGGGCCTACGACGAGATCGCGGTGATCGACATGGGTGAGCCGGTCTTCGCCACCCCGGCGATTTCCGACGGAACGCTCTACGTGCGCACCACCAAACACCTGTGGGCGCTCGGCGAAACGTCGAAATAACGGTCGTTTGGCCGGTACAGGCCAAATCGTCACCATACGATGACGTCTATATGACGTAATGGCATCGAATGGGGACGTGGATACCCAGGCGAGGTCCAAAAGACGTTGCGAGGAGGGTTGGCACGGTACCTGCTATAGAGAAGGGCGCTGGGTCAGGAACAACGCTCCCTTCCGATTCAGCGGGAATGAACACCTCGGACGATCCCCATCGTCAGACCAGGAAGGGAGCTGAGTTCCCTTTCTCCTACTCCTCCTCCAGCCACCGTCTCGGTGATGTCCCCTCCGAGACGGTGGCACCTCCTCCTGGTTCGTTAGACGGCCTGAGCGCGTAGCTCAGGCCGTTTTCCTTTGCCGGCTCGTTGACGGAATCAGGCTTTGACCTTGGCGCACATGCCGCCGAGATAGGCCCCGGCGACGCCGACGAAGGGCAGCAGCCACACGTACCAGAGCGGCTGGACGGCGGCACCCGCCGCTTCGAACGTACCGAGCGCGGCGAGCTCATCCGC
>JBCDBH010000387.1:0-5605 GCA_039184055.1 Acidobacteriota bacterium | reverse complement strand
GTGGAGGAGCTGGCGAGCTACGGCCGGGACCTGGGCGTCGGCCTGGAGGTGGGGTCGAAGCCGGAGCTGATGGCGGTGATGGCGTTGCTCCACGATCCGGAAGCCTTGGTGGTGTGCAACGGCTACAAGGACGCGGAGTATGTCGAGACGGCTCTGCTCGCTTCGCGATTGGGTCCGAAGGTGGTCCTGGTGGTCGAGAAGCCATCGGAGCTCGAGCTGATCGTCGCGATGGCCGAGAAGACCGGGGTGCGACCGGTCGTCGGTATGCGAGCGCGTCTGACCTCACGAGGCGCCGGTCATTGGCAGGCGTCGGGTGGGGATCGATCGAAATTCGGTCTCGGCGCGCGCGAGCTGGTGGAGGCGGTCGACTTTCTCCGCGGACACGATTTGCTCGACAGTTTTCAACTCCTGCATTTTCATCTCGGCAGCCAGATCTCGTCGATCCGAAACGTCAAAGAAGCCGTGCGAGAAGCAGGCTGGCTCTACGTCAACCTGGTCGAGATGGGTGTGCCCCTGGGCTATCTCGATGTCGGCGGTGGGCTCGGGGTCGACTACGACGGCTCGCAGTCGAGCTTCGCTTCGTCGATGAACTACAGCCTGCAGGAATACGCCAACGACATCGTTTATGGCGTCATGGAAGTCTGCGACATCAAAGAGGTGGCGCATCCGACTTTGGTGACCGAAGCGGGTCGCGCGACGGTGGCGCACCACGCCGTGTTGGTGCTCGAAGTCCTGGAGGTCGGCGAGTTCCGGGTCGGGGAATTGCCGGACACCCCACCGGCCGATGCCGGGCCGGCGCTCGGCAACCTCTTCGAGACACATCGTGAGCTCACCACCAAGAATCTGCGTGAGTCGTACCACGATGCGTCGCTCTATCGCGAGGAGTGTCAGAGTCTGTTCACGCTCGGTCACCTCTCACTCGCCCATCGGGTGCTCGCCGAAGACCTCTTCTGGGCGGTGTGCAAACAGATTCGTCAGCGTATGGACGAGATGCCCAAGGTGCCGGACGAGCTCCGCGGTATCGACAAGGCGCTCGCCGACACCTACTTTTGCAATTTCTCGGTGTTTCAATCGCTTCCCGATTCATGGGCGATCGATCAGCTCTTTCCGATCGTGCCGATTCACCGGCTCGACGAACGTCCGGACCGACGTGGGGTGATCGCCGACATCACCTGTGACTCGGACGGCAAGATCGATCGCTTTATCGATCCGCGCGACGTCCGTCCGATGCTCGAGCTGCATTCGATGCGCGACGAGCCGTATTTCCTGGGGATCTTTCTGGTCGGTGCCTATCAGGAGATCCTCGGTGATCTGCACAACCTTTTTGGTGACACGAATACCATCCACGTCGCGGTCGACGGTGAAGGTGGGTACGAGATCGAAGAAGTGGTCTCGGGAGATACGGTGACCGATGTTCTGCGCTACGTCGGCTATCAACCCGAGGAGCTGGTGTCCCGGGTCCGTCGCGGCGCCGAAACAGCGATGCGCGCCGGGCGGTTGCGTCGCGAGCAGGTACGCGAGCTGATGCGGACGTACCAACAAGGCCTCGCTGGCTACACCTACCTCGAACGCGTGTAGCCCACAAGTCTCACCAGCCCTTTGGTGAGACATGCGGGCTTAGCTCCACGCTTGTCGGGTGCGCTTCAAACCTTTTGTCGATTTCACCGCCGATTTGCGAGCCGTGTGCACCGATGCTAGCGTTTCGTCACGTCCCGAGCGCCGCTGATCCCGCAGCCGACCACGGTGGCGCCGGACTCCACATATGGCTCGATAAGATCGACTGGCCATCTCCATCGACCGCGTCGGCGTGCTCGGGTCGTCGTCGCTCAACCGCGAGGTACGTATGAATCGTTATCCGCAACCCGCTACTGAGGTGCTTCCAGGGCCACGGGCCGCCGCGGAGCTCGACGCCGATGCGCGTGGCGCTTTCGTCGTCAAGACCTACGCTCACTTATTCGCCGCCATTCTCGCTTTTGTCGGTTTGGAGATTTTCCTTTTCGGTAGCGGCATGGCGGAACCGATTGCCCGAGCCATGCTGAGTGTCAGCTGGTTGATCCCGCTCGGCGCGTTCATGGTCGTGTCGTGGCTCGCCAGTCGGATCGCCGGGAGCGCCGATTCGATCGGTCTGCAATACCTCGCGCTCTTCGGCTTTGTCGTCGCTCAGGCGTTGATCTTCGTGCCGCTGCTCTTCATGGCCAACATGTTTGCGCCGGGGGTCATTCAAAGCGCGGCCTTGCTCACCGCGATCGGCTTTACCGGGCTGTCGGCGGTCGCCTTCGTGACCCGTAAAGACTTCTCGTTTCTGCGTGGCATCGTGTTCTGGGGCTTCATCGTCGCTTTGGTGGCGATCGTCGGAGCGTCATTGTTCGGTTTCGCGCTCGGCACCTTCTTCTCGGTGGCGATGATCGGCCTCGCTGGCGCGGCCATCCTTTACGACACCTCGAATGTGCTGCATCACTTTCCGGAAGATCGCTACGTCGCCGGTGCGCTCCAGCTCTTCGCGTCGGTCGCCTTGCTCTTCTGGTACCTCATCAACCTCCTCATGTCCTTCTCCAGCGATTGACGAAAGGATCCCATGCGAAGCTCAATGTCGATGCGAAGCTCACTGTCGTCTTTTCTCCCGATTCTTCTCGTCGCCCTGCTCGCGACGAGCGCCGTGATGGCGCAAAACCCGAGCCGTGAAGCGGTCATCGAGCCCGAAGCCACTACCGAAGTGATTTCGTGCTGCGACAGCCTCGGCGACGACCCGCCGATCAATCTCCTCAAGGTGTTCGCCGTCGGCTCGCACGCGCCGAGTCATGTGATCGTGCCCACGGAGACGCGTAACGCGTGGAAGAACGCCGCGATCACGTGGGAAGGGGCGCCGCGTGCCCGCACCCTGGAGCAAGTCGGCCCGCCACCGATTCCGTTCAAAGACGGCCCTGAGCTCGACACCCGGGGACCCGTGCTCGACACTCGGGGGCCAGCGACCGTACGGCGTTTCGACGGTCTGAGCACGGTCAGCGCGTCGCGTACCGGACAGCTGTTCTTCCCGCCCGACAGTCAGGTGGGGGTGAGCCCGACCAAGGTCGTGCTGGCCGCCAACGTCGGTATGCGTATGACCGATCGCAATGGTGAGAACGCAGTCAGTCGGAATCTGAACACCTTCTTCGGTGAGACCGGCTCGACCATCTTCGACCCACGCGTCTACTACGATCGCCTGTCCGAGCGTTTCTTCATCTCGGCGGTGCGGGTCAACGACCCGGTCTCGAGGCTCTATGTGGCGGTCTCGCGATCGAGCAATCCCGAGAGCCTGACGGCGCCCACGGATTGGTGTAACTACGAGATCGACACGCAACGTCAGAACTCGTGGGCCGACTTCCCGCAGATGGGCGTGAACGAGAAGTGGTTGGCGATCAGCACCAATCATTTCCGGTTCAGCGGTGGCTTCAACAAGACGTTCATCTGGGCCTTCGACAAAGCGGCTCTGGTCGACAACGCGGCCGGTGCTTGTCCCGATGCGACCATGTGGCAATACGCCGTCAACATCGATGCCGGCGGTCAGCCCGCCGTGTCGGTGGCGCCGGCCCAGCACTACACCGAGGCCACGATCGGCAACACGCCGCTCTTCTTCGTCAGCGCCCAGGTGTCGGTGTTCACCTCGGATCGCTACACGCTCTGGCGTCTCATCGATCGTGGCGCCAATGCCAAGCCGGGTTTGCAACGGCGTCGGCTCACCAGTGCGCAGCCGTACGGCTACGCGCCCGATGCGCCACAGCGTTCGGGCGTGCTGCTCGACAGCGGCGATCCGCGTATGCACCAGGTGGCGTATCGTGATGGCCGACTGTGGGCCGTGCACACCACCGGATGCAGCTTCGCCGGCGTCTCGAACAACGCCTGTATTCGCGCTATCGAGATCACACCCGCGGGTGCCAATCGCGGCGAGATCACCTTCGAAGAGACCTACGGCGGTGGCGCCAATTGGTACTACTTCTACCCGAGCGTCGCGATCACCGGCAATGGCGATGTGGTCGTGCCCTTCCAGCGTAGTCGCGATACGCAATTCTTGGGCACCGCGGTGAACGGCAAACCGGCCAATGCCGCCAGTTTCGACGCCCCGCGTCCGTTGCGCAACGGCGCCTGTCCGATCTTCAACGACAACAACAACGGTCTCAGTCGCGCGGGTGATTACACCGGTGCGCAGGCTGATCCGGTGAACGATCGCTCGGCCTGGGCCGTCGGTGAATTCGCCGGCTCGTTCGGCTCCCTGGGCTGTGATTGGCGCACCATGGTGGGGCTGTATCGCTACTAGTCGATTGCCGATGACCGTAATGTAAGAGATGACCATGACGTAGGAAACGAGCGGGCCACGGGGCCCGCTCGTTTTGTTTGCGCCGAGCGGCTTCGGCCCTCGACGGAGCTTGGGAGACTGCTACTCTTGGCACGTCTGGTCATACCTGAGTAAGAGGGGGAAAGTGATGAACGAGAGTGTCGAAGCGTCTAGTTCGCGACGTTTGCTGACCGGCTGGTTGGTGCTGATCGCGTTGTTG
Organism: Acidobacteriota bacterium; assembly: GCA_039184055.1. GTDB lineage: Bacteria > Acidobacteriota > Thermoanaerobaculia > Multivoradales > J023 > JBCDBH01. Next base: position 1,076 of record JBCDBH010000387.1, on the reverse strand, counting down.
TCGGTGGGGTGGATCACCCTTCAGACTCAGCTCACACCACCCGCCGAGGTACCCGCCGATGCGCCACCGACCGAGTTCTCGGCGGAGCGCGCGTTCACCTGGGTCGAGATGCTGGCGCAGGCCCCGCACCCGGTCGGAACCCGCGAGCATCATCGGGTGCGCAATCAGCTGGTGTCCGAGCTGCGTCAGATGGGTTTTGATCCTCAGATCCAGGTGGCGCCCGCGGTCTGGGGCTTTGGTTCGTTTATGGGTGGCGGCACGATGCGCAATGTTTTGGCGCGGCTACCGGGACAGGGATCGGGCAACGAAGCGGTCCTCTTGATGGCTCACTACGACACCCGTGCGATGACGCCAGGCGCCGCCGACGACACCTCGGGTTGCGCGGTGATTCTCGAGACGTTGCGTGCGCTCCGTGCTGGCGGGCCGCTCGAACGCGACGTCATCGCCTTGTTCACCGACGGTGAGGAGACGGGTTTGCTCGGCGCGCGCGCCTTCGCCGAGGACCACGGTTGGATGGACGACGTGGTGGTGGCGCTCAATATCGAGGCGCGTGGCAACTTCGGTCCGACTCTCGCGTTCGAAACCTCGGGATCGAGCACGCTGATGATCGAGGCGCTCGCCGCCTCCGTGAGCGTGCCGTGGACGAGCTCGCTGGCCGGTGCGGTTTATCGCATGATGCCCAACGACACCGATTTCTCGATTTTTCGTGACGCCGGGGTCCCGGGTGTGAACGTGGCGTTTCTCGATGGTTATCGGACGTATCACACCATGCTCGACACCCCGGAAGGGCTCGATCGCCGGAGCTTCCAGCACCAGGGTGAGTACATTCTCGGCTTGGCGCGTCACTTCGGAGCGGGTGCGCCGGTGGCCGCCGAAGGCGCCGGACAGGCGACTTTTTTCAACGTTTGGGGTCATCGACTGGCGATTTACCCGGTCGGCTGGGCGCTGCCCATTTTTCTCGTCGCGTTGGCGCTGGTGGTGCTGGTGTTCTTCGTGTTGCGAAGCAGCGGGGTGCTCGCTTCGTGGCGGACGCTCTTCACCGGGTCGGGGCTGGCCTTGCTCACCGTGGTGAGCAG
>JBCDBH010000386.1:0-5610 GCA_039184055.1 Acidobacteriota bacterium | reverse complement strand
TGTCTCCAGCGCTTGCCCCCTCGATTGCCCGGATTCGTGCAGTCTCGACGTGACATTGGAAGATGGCAAGGTCGTCAAGCTCGACGGTTCGCACCGCAACCCGATCACGGACGGCTATATCTGTTCCAAGGTGCGACGCTTCCCCAGCCATCTTTACGGCGAGGCCCGCCTGCGGCATCCGCTACGCCGGGTGGGCAAGAAGGGCGAGGCCGCATTCGAAGTCATGTCTTGGGACGACGCCCTCGACCTCGTCGCCGCCAAGATCGAGCACGTCATCGACGCTTCAGGAGCGGAGTCGATCTTGCCGTTCAGCTACGGCGGCTCGAATGGCGCGCTCACCGAAGGGGCCGCCGACGAGAGGCTCTTTTTTCGTCTCGGCACCTCCCGCCTCGCGCGCACGGTTTGCGCCATCCCCACCGGTCTCGCCGCCTCGGAGATGTACGGCAAAATGCCCGGGGTGGACCCGAAGGATTTTGCCCTCGCCAAGCTGATCGTGGTCTGGGGCGCCAATCCGTCGGTTTCGAGCATCCATCTCGTCCCACTCATTCTCGAGGCGCAAAAGAACGGGGCGAAGCTCGTCGTCGTCGATCCTCGACGGACCAAGCTGGCGAAAAAGGCCGATCTTCACCTCGCCGTCCGACCCGGCACCGACCTTCCCGTCACCCTGGCTGTCATTCGAGAGCTCTTCGAAACCGGTGGCGCCGACCACGACTTCCTCGCTACGCATACGACGGGGAGCGAGGAGCTCCGACGCCGGGCGACACCATGGAACCCCGAGCGGGCCGCTACGATCGCGGGGATCGACCCGGACGATATTCGCACTCTGACCCGATGGTGGGTGACCCACGACCCAGCCGTGGTGCGGTGTGGGTGGGGCCAAGAGCGCAATCGAAACGGTGGCTCGGCAAGCGCCGCGATCCTGGCGCTACCCGCCGTGGCTGGAAAGTTCGGACAGCGCGGCGGTGGCTATTTGATGTCCAACTCGAGCTATTGGCGGCTGTCGGCGGAGCAAGCGATCGATGCCGTCGAACCCGAGACTCGGATCATCAACATGAACCGTCTCGGTCGTACGCTGCATGAAGCCGATCCCGCCGTGGAGTTGCTCTTTGTCTACAACGCCAACCCGCTGTCGACCCTGCCCGAACAGAATCGCGTGCGTACCGGGCTCGAGCGCGACGACCTGTTCACGGTCGTCTTCGATCAGGTCATGACCGATACCGCTCGTTATGCGGACGTCGTGCTGCCCGCGACGACCTTTCTCGAGCATCGCGATATTCAAAAAGGCTACGGCCCGATCACGCTCCACGACATCAAGCCCGTCATCGAACCGGTGGGTGAATCACGGTCGAATTTCGAGGTCTTCACGGCGCTCGCTGAGCGTCTCGGCGTGGCGCGCCCTGGCGACCCGGGGATCGAGGAGGTCGCCGACACCTTCTTGTCGAGCGCGCCGGACACCGACCTCCGTGCACGGGTCGAAGCGACTGGAACGACCGTCACGGAAGACCCGGCACCGGTGGCCTTCGTCGATGCTTTCCCACGCACGTCGGACGAGAAGATCCACCTCGTGCCCACCGCGCTCGACAACGAGGCTCCAGGTGGCCTCTACCACTATCGTGAGCTCCCGACGACCCAGGTCGCGCCGCTCTCCCTGATCTCTCCCGCGACCAACCGCACCGTCTCGTCGACTCTTGGTCAGCTCTACGATCACCAGGAGAGCGTCGGGATCCATCCCGATGACGCGCGTGCGCGGGGTATCGACAGTGGCACTACCGTGAGGGTCTGGAACCACCTCGGTGAAGTCCATTGCCGCGCCAAGGTGGACCCCGATCTTCGACCTGGAGTCGCGAGTTTGGCGAAGGGGATCTGGACGCACAACACGCTGAATGGCGCGAGCTCCAACGCCTTGGTGCCCGATTCCTACACGGACATCGGCGAAGGCGCCTGCTTCAACGACGCCCGTGTCCAGATCGAGGCATTCGAGGTCGCGGCGCGTCCTTGAACGATGACACTTCCCTGACGGTTACGGACACGAACGTGACCCTTGGGACGGGAGTGTGACGGCTCGCCAACAAGCGCTACCATAGGCTGACGAAGAACCTACTGTCGGAGCTATCGTCATGCCTCATGCTCAGATCGGCTATCTCGGTTTCGGCTCGTATTTGCCGCCGACCATTGTCACGAACGACGAATTGGCATCGATCGTCGATACCAGTGACGACTGGATTCGCCGACGCACGGGGATCCAAACTCGACGCGTCTTGGCACGCGACGAGACCATTCTCGACATGGCGGTCAAGGCCGCGGAACGCGCGCTCGACGACGCTGGCATTCGTGCCGAGGATCTCGACGATATCCGTGTCGGTGTCGTTACCTGGTGCCGGTTTCCGAGCCTGGCCACGCAAGTCCAGAGAGCCATCGGGGCGCACCGTGCTTCCGCGGCTGATGTCTCGGCGGGTTGCGCGGGCTTCATCTACGCGGTCGAGGAGGCCTACAACCGTCTTTTCATCGCGCATCAGCGTGGCGGCCATCGTGGTCACGCCCTGGTGATCGGTGTCGACGGCCTCTCGCACATCACCAACTGGCGTGACCGGGGAACCTGCGTTCTCCTCGGCGACGGCGCTGGTGCGGTGGTCATCGGTCCGTCGACCGAAAATCAGATTCTCGCCATTCACACTCGCGCCGCGGGTCACCATGGCGATCTTCTCTACTCCAACGCCCCCCTGGTCAATCAAAAGACGAACGACGCCGCCGTGCTTTTCAGCCACCACGAGCTCGGCCCGCGCTCGTACCTGCACATGGATGGCCCGAAGGTCTTCCCGATCGCGGTCCGAACCATGGTCGAGGATGTACACCGGGTGATCGAGTCCCACAATCGCTGGTCCGACGATCTGGTGAGTCTCGACGACGTACGCTACGTCTTTCCCCACCAGGCGAACCTGCGGATCATCGAATCCGTCGCCAAACGCTTGGGCGTACCGCTCGACTTCGTCTACACCACCGGCGTTCGCGACTACGGCAATACCTCGTCGGCCTCGATACCGATCGGCTATGTCGATCAGCGGGAACATCAGCGTGGTCGCGGCGACATCGAAGTCGATGTCGCGTTTGGCGCGGGATTCGCCTCGGGTGCGATCCTGCGTCGTATCGCGGCTTGATCGCACCTTCATCGCCATTCGCGAGTCTGCCCGGCGGGTGGATCCACTCAGCCCTGTTTCACGGTCGTGCTCCCGCTTGCTATTCCCGTGCTCGCCGCTGGCGATTCCTTGTCGCTCACCTCCAAGCAGATAGATCGCCATGCGTCCCATGGCACATGAGCATAGAATGTGTACGATCTCGCCTATGAATTGCGGGCCCCTTGTGGGATCTGCCGCTCCTAAGTCATCGCTATTTGATTGGTCACGTCATCCCATAGGTCACGGTCATCTCAGGTGACCGTCATCCGCGAGGAGATTGCATGCGACGCTTTACCACCACGCTCTTGCTCATCCTGATCGGTGCCGTGTATTCGCCCTCGACCAGTGAGGCGCGCGAGCTGGTTCTCGAAACCGTGTGGTCAGGAATCAACTTCAACATCGGCCTGGTCTCGGCCGGTGATGATCGCTTGTTCGTCATCTCACAGGAAGGCAGGGTCTACGTCCTCCGAAACGGAACCGTGAACTTCAATCCACCGTTCCTCGACATCACCGATCGTGTCCTCTACGGCAACGAGCCCGAAACCGAGCAGGGCCTGTTGAGCGTCGCATTCCATCCGAATTTCGCCTCGAATGGCTACGTGTTCGCCGCGTACACCAATCTCGCCGGTAATGGTGTCGTGTCACGTTTCCAGGTCACCGGTGCGAACTCTGATCAAGCATTCCGAGGCAGTGAGGTCATTTTGCTCGAGGTTCCACAACCGAGCGCGAACCACAATCTCAACCAGCTCGGGTTCGGTCCCGATGGCCATCTCTACATCTCGAGCGGTGACGGTGGCTATCAGCCTGATCCCCGCTGCACACCGCAAGAGCCGGATACGTTGCTCGGCAAGATCCTCCGTCTCGACGTCGATCAGAATGTCGCCACGGCGCCCTACTACGGCATCCCCAGCGACAATCCTTTCCGTAACGATCCCTCGGTTCGTGACGAGATCTGGGCATTCGGCGTCCGCAACGCCTGGAGGATCAGCTGGAATCCGAACAACAGCGACATGATCATCGCCGATGTCGGCCACAACGCCCGTGACGAGATCAACATCGTGTCTTCTTCCAGCGGTGGCTACAACTTCGGCTTCCCACGTATGGAGGGATTTTCATGCACGCCTCAGGCTTTCGTTGCCGAGTGTTCGACGCCACCCGCCGCGTGCAACAGCTCCGCGTACACCGATCCGGTCATCGATCTGGCGAATAGTGCCTCATCCGACGCCTGCGCGGTCATCGGTGGCTATGTGTACGACGGCAATGCCATCCCACAAATGCAAGGAGCCTATGTCTTCGGTAACTATTGTGGACGTACGAGCCTGTTGATTCCCAATGGCGGTGGCTACGTCGTCGAGGATCTCGACGGGCAGATCTTCGGCATGGTCAGCTTCGGCCGAGACAGCGATGGTGAGCTCTACATCGTCGTTCCCGGAACCAATGGCAATGATGGGGTGATCTACAAAATCGTCGGTCTCACCGGTGGCACCATCGAATTGGCCACCGATTCGGTGAACGTCGACGAAACCGCCGGCACGGTGAGCGTCGAGGTCCGTCGCAACGGTAGCGCGCAGGGTGCGGCAAGCGTCGACTATGCGACGCTAGACGGCTCGGCCATCGCCGGTGACGACTACACGCCGACCAGCGGCACCCTCACCTGGGCCGATGGCGACAGCAGCCCCAAGACCATCACCGTTCCGATTCTCGACGATACGGTCAGCGAAAGCCTCGAGAGCTTCCAGGTCCGCCTGAGCAATGCGGTCGGTGCCGGCGAGCTCGGTACCCTCGTCACCACCGAGGTGCGGATCATCGACGACGAGCTCTTCGCTGACTGCGCCACCAATCCGAATACCCACTGCTTTCAAGATGGCCGTTTCACCGTCTTTGTCGAATGGCGCGATTTCGATGACAACACCGGTATCGGCACCATCGTTCCGGGTGCTTCGGACGATTCCGGGCTTTTCTGGTATTTCACCGAAAACAACTGGGAGCTACTCGTCAAAGTGCTCGATGCCTGCACCCTGAACGACCATTATTGGGTGTTCTTCGCCGCCACCACCAACGTCGAGTTCACGGTACGTATTCTCGACAACGAGACCGGTGAGATCTGGGAACGAACCAACCCGATGGGGGTGCTGGCGCAAGCCGTCAACGACCGACAGGCATTTCAAGGCTGCGAGTGATCGAGCTCGGTCTGGAAACGATGTCCGATCGCCAAGAGAGCGTCGAGGCTGGTCGGTTCGTCACCTTCGAGGGGCAAGGCCGCGATCGCTTGGTTCGACGGCATCAGGCCACGTAGCGCGACGAGACCCTTTTGGTGCCGCTCGCCGAGCCAGTAGAAGAGTCGGCCCCGTGGTGGTCAATCGCATCCATCCCACCTTCGAATCGACCGCCCAGGATGCGGGCGATCGATTCGAGGAGGGGCGCCGACTCTTCTACT
>JBCDBH010000385.1:0-5662 GCA_039184055.1 Acidobacteriota bacterium | reverse complement strand
CGGCGGCGGCGGTGGTGGCGCTGGCAACTGCACCATCCCCAACGGCACCCTGTGCCCGGCTGAGTGCTTCTCCTGCGAAACCATATTGTTCTAACGTGCACATCCTTCTACTCCTCCTCCTGGTCGCCAGCTCGGCCCCGCTTGCCAAACAGCCGGGAGCTGAGCTCCGGCTCACGGTCCATGCCGACGGCGCAACCGAGCTGACCTCGGGTCAGGTGGTTCTCGAACCGCTCCTCCGTCGCGATCTCGAACCACTCACGGTCGGTATTCCGGCCGATGGCGTGCTCGTGCTCGAGCTCCCGGCACCGTCTTCCTGGATGCTCACGGCTCGATTGGATGGTTGGTGGGCACCGACACAGCGTGTGACCTTGCGCAACGAAGACAGCAGGCTCACGCGAACGCTCGAGCTCGAACCGGCCGGTATGGCGATGGGCAGGTTGACCGTCGGTTCGGACGCGACGCTGCCCGAGCGGATCCATATGCGTGTGATCGCACCGCCAGGGAGTGGTCGTGAGCTCGTGACGGAGGCCGCCGATTGTCCCGTCGAGAAGGATGGGCGCTTCGCCTGTGTGGTGCCAGCCGGCACCTTGGATCTCGCCTTACGCGCCGGTGACTTCGTCCCGCACTACAAGTGGCAGGTGCCTGTCGTACCTCGGCAACAAGTCGACCTCGGCAGCTTCGCCATGGTGACCGGAGCGTCGTTGGCCGGCTGGGTCGAGGTCGAGGGTCCAGCGAGCTCGGCTCCGATCCACGTGTCCATCGCGCCATGGCTCGCACCCGGTGCTTTGCACGATAGTCTGGCGCAACGGCTTCGTGAACAGACAACCGGTGCTCGGGCCAACGAGGATGGGTTCTTTCAGATCAGCGGTGTACCGGCGGGAACCTATGTCGTCACCGCTGAGCGCGATGGTCTTGCGCCGAGCACCATGGCTCCGATCGAAGTATGGCCCGACGGCGAGACCCTGATGCGGGCGCCGATCGTCATGCGACCCCCAATCGAGATCGAGTTGGTCCTCGAACCAGCACGAGACTGGCGTGATGAACCATGGCACGTCAGAGTCCAGCGCATCAACGAGTCGGGTGGCTACGAGGGCGATCCCGTGTTCAATCAAGCAGCTTCAAAGGCTGGTATCGCCATCGTCGACAACCAGGCCCCCGGGAACTTCTTGATCGTGGTCAACGACTCGCTCAGCAACCCTTTCCTCTTCGAAAACGAGGTGTCGATTCTCAGTGAGACCGATGCATCACGACGGATCGAGCTGGACTTGATCCATGTCACCGGTGAGGTGCTCCTCGATGACGAACCGATCGAAGGTACCGTGACCTTTGGCGGTCGGTTCGGACCGACTCACGTCTCGTTCGACAGCAACGAAGACGGCGAATTCTCGGGTTGGCTACCCCGAGACGGAGAATGGCGAGTGTTGGTCGATGCACCCCGTCACGATACGAATTCTCACGTCATCACTGACGTGCGCGCCAATCGCGAGGGTGAGGCCAAAGTGGAGATCGAGCTTCCCGACACCTACGTGTTTGGTCACGTCGTAGACGAGAGCGGAGAGCGTGTGAAGGTTGCTGATGTTACGGTCTTCGACGACCATGGCACAACCATGATCTTTATCGAAGAAGATGGCTCCTTCTCGGTACGCGCGCTCGCCGTCGGCACCAACCTCTTCCGGGCGACGGGACCCAGTAACCGGTCGAGCGACCATACCGCCATCGACGTCATCGAGAACGCGCCGATCGGCCCGATCGAGCTCACGCTACGTAATGCCACGACGGTGGGTGGACGCGTCCAGTCGTATCGTGGCCCCGTGGTCGGTGCAACCATCGCGCTATCACCCGTCGAGGGTGGCTCGGGTGATCGCGTCAAGACCGCGCCCGACGGCACCTTCCATGGTCGCGTGGCGAAGTCCGCGTCGTCGATCAACGCCATCGTGAGTCCCCCAGGTTTCCCTCTGAAAGCCTTTACCTTCAACGTCGACCAGGCACCGGTCACGTTCTACGTATCCGACGAAGGCGGAACGATCGAAGTCGAGCTGCCGGAAACGGCGGATGGACTGATCAGCGTCTTGTGGCAGGACGGTATCGAGCTGCCCTCGCCATCGCTAAGCCGATGGGCACGGGCGCACGGGGTGATCGGGTCGGCGGATGCACAGCGTCTGGTCTTCCCACGCTTGGCCCAGGGTGCGTATCGCGTCTGTCTCGGACCACGAGACATGGCCTTGGCGCTCGAACCCGAAAACTGGCTCGGCGGTGAAACCACACGTTGTGACAGCGGTTTTCTCTCGGCGGGAGGCACGCTCAACCTGGCACCCTGATCCATGGGTCAGTTAGCACCCCAGGCTCCAAAGAGCGCGATGGAATAAAGCCGACAATCCCCGAGTAGAAAGTGGCATGAGCCTGCTGGTGCCTCTCTACATCGTCGCGACGCTGTGGTTGATCTTCAGCCGATCACCGCTCGGCTCGAGTGACGACGCTCCAGGGTGGCATCAGGCGATTGACATGATGTTGTCGCTGCTCTTTTGGGCCGGCTTTGTGCTCTTTCATTTCGAGATCCGAGACGCTTGGGTGCTGACGGCATGGCGCGTGGTGTTTCCGTGCGCGATCGTTGCCGAGGCGGTGATCTTTGTGCGGGATCTCCGAGATCATGAACCGTATGAGGAGCTTTCGGAGGAAGCGAATGTCGCGCTGGCGGTGAGCGCGAATGTGATCTATCTGATGTTCATGGTTCCGGCGTGGTGGGCGGGGTTTCGGCTGGCGACGATCTGAGGGATCGATGTGACGGTGCGCGATCTTCGACGCTTGGCCGAGGATTTACGCAACCCGTAAACGCTGTCGCTCGAGCGCGATGAGCGAGCGGAGACGGAGTCGTTCTCGATGGGATCGATGCGGCTCACCTTGGACGATCAATGCATGAAGCTCGGGCGAGATCTCGAGAGTGTTGGCGATCTCGGTCATGGTCCGTATGACTTCGCGATGATCGGTATCGAGCTCGGCAAGATCGAGGGCCGTTTCGAGAGCATCGAATGGCATACCTAGTTTGACGAAGCCTCGGGCCGCCCAGGCGGTTTCGGTGATGGCTTCGCGACGTCGTCCGGTCTTGGCGAGCAAGGTGCCGGTGAGTCGAACGGTCAGCACCTCGTGGTACGGCGCGTAACCCCAATCGCGTCTGAAGTTGTGGAAGGGCTCGATCCGATGCTCGGCAAGGAAGGCGAGCGCCTTTTCGGGTGAGTTTTCGAGCTCTTCGATGATCCGAACGAGGTTGAACAAGGCGGTGCCCCGCGTGATGTCACCACGACTGTAGTACCCGCCTTCGGCGCGGATGCGATGCTCGGCCAAACGGTAGGCTTCGAGACACGAGTCGCGCGCCGCTTCCCATTCTCCTCGATCGTGTTGGATTCGTCCGCGAGCCAGGATGAGCTGAGCCATCACAGCTCGCACGGGTTCGCTCTTCTTCGTCAGCCGCGACAAGCCTGTAGCGACGAGTTGCTCGGCCTCGTCGTGGCGCGCCAGCTTGATCAAAACGGTCGCATACTTGGCGTACAGCCACCCGAGAACGTCTTGGGGCATACGGGTCTCGGACGTAGCTCGGGCCACGACGTCTCCGAGTCGCTCGGCCGCTAGATGGACTTTCCCCGTTAAGCCAAGCGCGGTCGCTCCGAGCCCTTCGGCGCGTAGTCGATGATCGATCGCGACACGGTCCGGTTCCCGCGTCAGGAGTCGATCGAGCTCGTCGCACAAGCTGAGCGCTCGCGCTGGATGAAAGAACAACGCATCTTCCACCCGATCCATCGCGAGATGCAATCGCACTCCCCACTCGGCGTACTCGAAGTACTCTCCTAGAGAATCCTCTCGGCTTACATGTGCCATTCGACTTGAGCGTAGCACGCACGGGAGTGAAAACGCTCACTGGATCTAGATCGGTCTCAACCCCCTGGATCCATCCAAGGAACGCCTCGGTGAGGATCCGAAGTATCGCCACCCGAGCAACTCTCGTCGAAGAATCCAGAAAACAGCCAAAGCACAATCTCGATCATGTCGACCTCCCCGGTCCCGTTATCCACGACGCACCGGAGCGATGGGCTCACTCCGGTGCCGAGATCGATTCAACCCCCTGGCAGCATCCAGGGACCTCCTCGGTGAGGATCCGAACCGTCATCACCATCGTGATTGTCATCGAAGAACCCAGAGAAGAACCATAGAACGAGCTCGATCATGTCGACCTCCTCGAACCGGCAACCAGCTTCATTGTTGGTTCCAGGGAACTAGTCTCTCCCGAAACCGACCGCGCGGTTTCTCCGCCTAGGCGACTTTCCGATCTAGCTTCCAGCTCGTATGGATCCAGAAGTTCATGAATCTAAACGTAGTGATGGATTGAAACCTCCTCTTTCCCGATCTGATCCACCCACATCAAGAATCTACTCACCTGAAATCAAGACAACTGTGTACGACAGTCCCCGCTCTTCCCTCTTTCTCCCACAACCGACTCCTCGTTCGCTTCGCCCTGGTGAGAAGTGAGCCGCTTGATCCAGTTGCGTCCCACGGACCGATTTCGCAAGCCGTGGATCCACGGGCGTTCCCTCGTCTTCGATCTCATCAAAGGAACATTTTCTTTGCCCTTGCAACCCACGAGTTGCCAACCTCTGGCCAAAAGAGAAGAGGTCGAGCATCATGCCCACACTCACGCGGCGTTTTCTGCGAACGGTTCAGAATCGGATCCAGATCGATATCGACGTTCTCCATCGAAGTGAGACACAACCCGGGGTCATCGCCATGCTCGAGGAGATCCGCACCGGATTGACTCGCCCAGATACCAACGTCACGACGATCAGGAAACGACGGAATCTGCGCAACAACTCGGTGGCGATCTTTTTTCATATCGCCCTCGGCTCACCCCCTGGTCGCTATCTCGAACGAGCCCGTCTCGATCTCGCCGTGGCGTTGCTGACCACGCCACTCTCCATCGCCGAAGTGGCCGAGCAAGCCGGCTACGCCCATCCTGGAACCTTCGCTCGGGCGCTCGCTAGACGCTTTGGTCTGGGACCGAGACGTATGCGTCGACTTCTCACGACCTGTACGTACGACCCCGCCGAAATCGCCTGGTATACCCAGGCACGGATCCCGACCTCACATGGCGGCATCGCGCGAGCTCATCGGGCCGGCCCACCGATCGCTCATCAACTCGAGAACCTCTCGCACGGCTCCCAGACTCCCCAAACACGCCATGCGTTGGCGTTCATGGCCAAGCTCATAGGTTTGGTGGATCTCGGGCTCGACGCACGACGGGTTCGCGACATGCTGTGCGCCACGGATGACCATGTGACCATCACCGAGGGGCGGATCTCGATCGAGGGCGAACCCATGAGCGCACGGATGTTCGAGTCGAATCCACCCGCTGCTCGACTCCTCGATGTACTCGATCGACACGCGGATATCGACAAAGCTGGAAAGTTGGCCTAGCCCGCCTTGCGCACCAGCCCGCCGGCTACAGCGCGGAAACGCACGCAATCTCTGGGCGTGCTCGCGCTTCGCTCCCTCGACGTACCTCGGGTACGCCTCCGGTCGCTCATCCCTGCGCTGCCCAGATCTCACGCACCTTTCCACACCTCGCTACGACGTTTGGTGAGCAAGGCGGGCTAGCGGCGCTCCACGTGGATCTTCG
>JBCDBH010000384.1:0-5686 GCA_039184055.1 Acidobacteriota bacterium | reverse complement strand
CTGGCGTCTTCGAGATCTTGCGCGGCGCGCTGAAAGACCTCGATGAAAATCCGACCCACGATCCGGCGTTTGGCCTCGGGATCGAGAATCCCAGTGAGCGCGGCGAGGAATTCATCACGCGCGTCGACCGCCAGAATGGGAATGCCCAAGCCGTCACGAAGACTGTGCACCACCTGCTCGGCTTCACCTTTGCGCAACACACCGTTGTCGACGAAGATCGCCGTCATCCTCGAGCCGACGGCGCGTTTGACCAACGCCGCCATGACCGACGAATCGACGCCACCCGACAAGGCGCACAGGACGCGGCGCTCGCGTACCTGCTGCTGAATCTTGGCCACTGCTTCGTCGAGATACGACGACATCCGCCAATCGCCCGAGAGCTGACACGCACCGTAGAGGAAGTTGCGCAGCATCTCGCCACCGAGCGGGGTATGGGTCACCTCAGGGTGGAATTGGATGCCGTAGATCCGTCGATTGGCGTTTTCGAACGCCACCACCGGCGCGCTATCCGAGCTCGCCGTGACGCGAAAACCGGGTGGCGGCTGCTCGACGCGATCGCCATGACTCGCCCATACGGTGAGCTTCGGCTCGAGACCCGCGAAGAGCACCCCGGGATCGGTGACTTCGATGGTGGCGCGACCGTATTCACGCGCGTCGGCCGGCGCCACCGTGGCGCCGAGATGACGAGCGATGAGCTGCATGCCGTAACAAATACCGAGCACCGGTACACCGAGCTCGAGCACCGCTGGATCGAGCTGCGGCGCGCCTCGATCGTAGACGCTGTCGGGACCGCCGCTCAGGATGATCGCCTGGGGCACACGGGCGCGGATCTCGGCGATGTCCAGCGACCACGGGTGGATTTCGCAATAGACCCGGTTCTCGCGGAGACGCCGAGCGATCAGCTGCGTGAATTGGCTCCCGTAGTCGAGAATGACCACGGTCTGATGCTCGGTGAGCGCCTCCTGTGACGTCTTCGGCATAACGGTCCTTTCACAAATCAGATGCGCGTGACCGACGACTCGGGCACCACGCGATCGTCATAACTCGTGTTCCTGTTTGCGCTCGCGCGCCATCAGCGTCTTGACGGCGACATGGGCCGGCTTGTCATGATGGAGCACGTCGACCATCTGTTCGGTAATCGGCATCTCGCCGTGGTGACGCTCGGCGAGCGTCGCCACCACCAGAGAGTTGCGAACCCCTTCGGCGACCATCGGAGTCGCGCCGGCGATCTCCTCGACACTCTTGCCAGCGGCCAGCTGAATCCCGAAACGCCTGTTGCGTGACGGTCCACCCGTGCACGTCAGCACCAGATCGCCCATGCCCGCGAGCCCGGCGACGGTGCGTTCGCGCCCGCCACAAGCCAGGCTCAACCGGGTGATTTCATGCAGCCCGCGGGTCAAGAGCGCGGCGAGGGTGTTGTGACCGAGCCCGAGCCCGTGCACCACCCCGGCGGCGATCGCGATGACGTTCTTGGTGGTGCCCCCGAGCTCGACCCCGATCACGTCGGTCGACGAATAGAGCCGGAAGGTCGGGCACGCCAGCACCTCGCGTAGGTAATCGGCGACCGACTCGGTGTGCGCGGCGACCACCGCGGCGGTCGGACTGCCGTTGGCGAGCTCGATGGCGAAGGTCGGTCCGGCGAGCGTCCCGGCATCGACCGGATGCCCGGCGCGCTCGGATTCCTCGACGATGACCTCGCTCATCCGCGCCAAGGACTCGCGTTCGATGCCTTTGGTGGCCGACACCACCGCCGGCCGGTGACCGGCCGGGATGACATCGAGCACGGCACGCACGACGGCGCGAAAGCCATGGGACGGAACCGCCACCAGAATGACGTCGGTCGCCGCCACGGCGGCCAAGTCGGTCGTCAACCGTACCGTCGTCGGGATCTCGACGCCGGGCAGGTAAAGCTTGTTTTCGCGTTCGCGCTCGATCTCGGCGACGAAATCGTCACGTCGCCCCCACAAACACACCTCGCGTCCGGCGGCCGCCAGTACGACGGCGAGCGAAGTACCGAACGAGCCCGAACCGAGAATACCGACCCGCGCTCCACTCATGCCGTAGCCTCCACGGGAACCGCCAAAGAATGTTGGGTGCAAATGTTGTATTCGGCCCCCGAAGGTCGCAAGCGACTTTCGAAGAGCGTGACCCGGTCGACTTCGAACCCCACGGGGCGTTCGAGCCCAGCGTCGACGATATCGACGAAACGACCGAGAGCGGATCGTGGCCACGGCGGTTTGGCACGTGCCATCGTCACATGAGGGTGAAAGGCGCGCTTTTCCGGATCCAAACCCAGAGTCTCACAGACGGCCGTTTCGAGGCTACGCTGCAACGTGAGCAACGTCTCACCCCCCTTGGCGCCGAGCCACAACACTCTCACCTTGCCTCGTGGCGGGAAACCACCCGCGCCACCCAGCTCGAGTCGAAAGGCTGGAATCTGCGCACAGACGCGATCGATCGCGTCGACCAGAGCCTCGAGCCGCGACGCCGCATCGCCGAAACGTGTCACCGCGTCGCCCAAAAACACCAAGGTCACATGCATCGACTGACGCTCGACCCAACGTGCTGGAGGCAGGACCCGCGCCACCGCATCGGTGCGACGAGCGAGCAGGTCGCGGAGCGTGTCGGGAAGCTCGATAGCGACGAATAGCCTCAATCGCGCGCTCCGTCGAGCAGCCGTTGGCGGGTCATCTCGAGCACGGTGCGAGCGCTGATCAGTCGAATCCGTTCACGGTCGCCCGGGAAACGCGCCGTGCGATGCAGCTCGCCGTCGGCATCGGCGACCGCCAAATGCACGGTGCCCACCGGCTTGTCTTCGCTGCCACCGCCGGGACCGGCGATGCCGGTGATGCCGATCCCGAGATCGGCTCCTAGGCGTCTCCGTACGCCACGGGCCATCGCCCGCGCCACCGGCTCGGAGACGGCACCATGAGTTGCGACGAGCTCGTCGTCGACGCTGAGCAGAGCCGTCTTGACGGTATTGCTGTACGCCACCACGCCACCGATGAGATACGCGCTCGAACCCGGTACCCGCGTCAGCATCTCGGTCACCAAACCACCGGTGCACGACTCGCCGATCGCGATGGTCAGCCCGGCCTCGGCGAGCTGGGCACCGACCACCGACTCGATACTGGCGTCGGGATCCTCGGTGAAAATGCGATGACCGAGCGCCTGACGGATCGCTTTGCTGATCGCGTCGAGCCGCGCCGTGCGTTCGGAAGCCTTGCCGCGAGCGGTCACGTGGATGAGGATCCGTCCGGGGCTGGCGAGCACCGAGACGTCGTGTCGTCCAAATTCCTTGTAGATCGGAGCGATGCGTTCCTCGATCGCCGACTCGGCGCGCGCCGCCACTTTGAACGTGCGTCGCTCGACCGCCAAGGCCGCGTCGGCGCGTTCGGCGAGCCAGGGCTCGAGCGCGTCCTCGGCGATGGCCCTGAGCTCGCTCGGCACCCCGGGAAAGAGATAGATCGTGGTGCCGTCGTGCTCGAGCCGCATACCCGGCGCGGTGCCACGACGATTCGCCAGAACCTCGGCCCCGTCGATGACCTCGGCCTGACGCAGATTGACCTCGGGCATACGGCGCAGATACGTTGCGAAACGCTCGCGCAGCTCCGCTTCGATGGCGTCGTCGTGCACCAGCCGACGACCGGTGACCGCCGCCACGGCTTGTCGCGTCACATCATCGGCGGTGGGCCCGAGACCACCGGTCATCAACACCACGTCCACCTGTCCGAGTCGTCGGCCGACCTCGGTGGCGATGGCGTCTTCGTCGTCACCCACCACGGCCTTTCCTACCAGGGTCACCCCGTGGCGTTCGAGCACATTGGTGAGAAATAGGGAATTGGTGTCCACGCGGTCGGTTCCGAGGAGCTCGGATCCCACCGCGACGATCGCGGCGCTCGAGATCATGGAGCCGATCATAGCCGATCGACGCCCGGACTCGGACACGCGCCACCGCCTCCAGGAAGTACCGGATCTCGGGTACGCGCGATCACACGCCATGACCTGATAGCATGACGACATTGATTGGCGTCGCCGCACGCGCGTCGCTCAGCTCTCCACACCGCTCGATCCACCACGGTCCTTAGCTCGAGGTTGATTCTCATGTGCCGCCGCTCGATTCTCGTTTGTTTCGGTTTCTTGTTCGCGCTGCTGCCGCTCGTCGCCAGCGCCCAAGTCCTCCACACCCAAACCGCCAATGGCGATGTATGGCTGCTCGAAGACGGCGATAGCTGGCGGCTCGAGCACGTCGGGAGCGCCGACCGGCTTCCGGTCACCATCCGTTCCGAGATTTCATCCTTGCAAAGCAGTGGCACCGATCGCTGGATCGCCGCTGGCGTGGAGCACGTCGAAGGCACGATGCGTCTCGCCGTGGTCGACGGTCGCGAAACCGCGCGTCTGCTCCCCCGCCCCGCCACCACGGGTGCGCTGCTCGGCACTCCGGCGGTGATCGCCGGTCCCTTCGGCCCACGAGCGATCGCCTGGCTCGAAGGCGACGCGCACGATCGGCTCGAGGTACGCACCGCGCAGTGGACCGGCTGGGGCTGGACGGAGAGCCGAATCTTGGCGCCGACCGCGCCCGGCAGCCAAACCGCCCTCACCGGCGCCACCCTGGGTGACGGCAACGGTCTCATCGTCTGGGTCGCCTTCGATGGGGTCGACGACGAGCTGATGTGGAGCCGCTTCGACGGCAACGCCTGGTCGACCCCACGACCGCTCGCCGCCGACAATCAGGTGCCCGATCTCACCCCGGCGCTCTACGCCACCCCCGACGGTGGCGCGGTGGTCGCCTGGGCGCGTTTCGACGGCAAGGACTATCGTCTCGCCCTGGCGCGTTTCGACGGCGACGATTGGAGCACGCCTCGGACCGTCGGTCCGAAAGGCGCGATCCTGCCCCGCTGGCACGCCGCTGGCGACACCGCCGTGGTGATTCACCGCACCGCTCGTCCCGGCAATTGGGCGCTGCACGAAGTAGGCGCCGATAGCGCGGTGCTGCGGAGTCTCGAAGTCGCGGGCGATCCGGAGGTTTCACCGATCGTCGCGGCCATTTCGGCCGATGGCATCGTGATTCGCGACCGGATCGACGCCCCACCGAAGAGCCTCGGCTGGGTGCGCTGACGCGCTTTCGGATCGCTTCCTGGCGACGCGAGCTACGACATGGTGGCGAGCAAGGCCTCGCTATCGAGCCGCTCCCCGTGTTCGCTAGGCAGGTCACGACGCTGGATGACCAACGCTCGATCGAGAACATCACGCGCCGTGTCATACCGTTTGGCACGCTCCGCGAGCCACGCTCGAACATAGAGCGCGCGCGCCAACTCACGACCGTCGGGTGACGTCGCCTCGTATCCCACGATCACCGCATCGATGAGCGCCGTCGCCTCCGCCTCGCGCCCGGGTTGCCGGGCGATCGCCCAGGCGAGGTCACGGCGATCGCGTAGCGTCCAGATCGCGTCTGCGCCTTGCAGGCTCGTACGGATACGCACCACATCGCGATAGATCGTCTCAGCTTCGACGAACTCACCCAAATAAAGGTGGACCGCGGCGCCGATGCGACGAAACGACGACGTGATCGTCGTCTCGACACCAAGAAGCTCGACGATCAGATCGACCCCTTGACGCCCACGCTCACGGCCCTGCTCGACCCGTCCGTTACGCACCAAGGCCTCGCCGAGATGGACCAAGAGCT
>JBCDBH010000383.1:0-5709 GCA_039184055.1 Acidobacteriota bacterium | reverse complement strand
CGCCGGTTCGACTTAGCCTTGTTTTGAATCGGCTCGCGTGAACCACAACAGACTTGATGGAAACGGCCGGTCGCCGCTGAGCAGACGACCGGCTTCGATCGATTCAGCAATCAACCGCGACGGAAACGAACCTCGCCCTCGAGCTTCCAGTTCAGAAACGGCACGCCGGCGCCGGCGACCGGGATGGGCTGGGTGAGCACGGGGCGACCGTCGACCCACATCCGGATGACGCCACCACCGCTGTTGCCGGTGGCTTCGTAGCGACCGACATTGCCGTCGAGGGCCGGGAGGGGCAGGGCGCCGATGAGGGCGAAGGCGCCGCCGCCGGCGAAGATGCCGTGGTAGCCGGTGACTCGCTCGAGCTGGAAGTGGACTTTGCCGCTGCCGTCGGTGTAGGTGATCCAGCCTTCGGAGCCGCCACCTTCGGTGCCGATCGCCAGGCTGGCGCTGACCGCGCAGTTGACGTAGCCCGCCTGGGCGGCTTCGGCGGCGGTGTTCTCGGCGAGGATGGCGTCCGCGAGTTGACCGACGGCGACGGTGGCTTCTTGGGTGGTTTGCGTATCCATGAGATTTCTCCTTCTCTTTCGAGTGCATCTGTTCATCCGGCAACGGCGCCGGTGGTGATCGCGGGTCGTTCTCTTCCGTACCCGACTTGTCCACTCAGTGCGGTGGGCCACGCAAACCTTCCACCTGTCTTCGAGAAAAATGTCCCGGGGCGATGCTATCTTCGGGAAGATGTTTGCTATCAACAGTTTGCACACGGTGATGAGATGGCTCCCGGGAGCGTTCGCGGTGATCACCACCCTGCTTGCACCGCCTCCAACGCTGGCCAGTAACGACCGAGTCACCCTGAGCGCGCTCGAGGAGCACCGCTTGGTCGTACCGGTCACGGCCGGTGAGCGATGGCTGGTCGTAGTCGAGCAATTCGGTATCGATGTCGTTCTCGAGCGGATCGCGCCGAGCAAGACGACGGTCGATACGCCGCTCGGTCGTGAGGGTCGCGAGATTTTGGTGATCGACGCCGAGACAACGGGTGATCACGTCTTGGTGGTGCGCTCGCAACAGGAAGGTGCACCCACAGGCGAGGTGTCGATCCGAGTCGAGCGAATGACCGACGAGGCGCGGGCCGAGGCGTGGTCGACGCATGGCGACGCGATCACGGTCGGCGCTGATCCCGCGTGGCGTGTGACCCAGCTGCAGCGGGTGATCGAGATCTGGACGCGCCTGGACGAACCGGATCAAACGGCGCGAGCCTGGCTCGTGCTCGGCGCGGGGTATGAGAGTCAGGATCAGCCACGGCTGGCCGCCGATGCGTTCGAGCACGCGATCGAGCTGGCGACGCTGCCGACGATCCGGGCACGGGCTCTCGATCGTTTGGGACGGGCCTATCGCTATCTGGGGGATACCGACAAAGCGATCACACACCTCCAGCGCGCCGTCGGCCTACGCCACGAGCTCGGTGATCGCGAGCGCGAAGCCGAGACCCGCAACTATTTGTGTTTGATCTGGCAACGGACCGGCCGTTGGACCGAAGCCGAGCATTGCTTTCTCGCCCTGCTCGACGATGCTCATGAGCTCGAAGACCGGGAGCTCGAAGCGCGGGTACGCAACAATCTCGGTGGCATCCATCAAAACCTCGGCGAGCCGGCGAAAGCGCTCGCGTACTTCGAACAAGCGTTGGCCATCCGACGCGCCATTGGCGAAGAGCTTGGTGCAGCCACCACCCTCAACAATCGAGGCGCGCTCTATCGCGGACTCGGCGACGTCGACGAAGCGCTCGCCGATTACGATCGCGCTCTCGCCCTCTTCGAGCGTCTCGACAACCGCTATTGGCAAGCACGCACGCTCAACAACATCGGCTTTGCCTACCTCTACCTGGGTGATCACGAACGCGCCCGCGCCTACCTCGAACGTGCCCTACCGGTGCGACGCGAAGTCGGTGATCGCCTCGGTGAAGCCACCACCCTACGCAACCTCGGTCGGGTGGCGCTTGCGCTCGGAGAAACCGACGACGCCCTCGACCTCTTCCGTCAGGCCCTCGATTCGAGTCTCGATCGCAACGATCGACGTGGCGAAGCAACGGCCCGCAAGCTGATCGCCACAGCGCTGATCCAGACCGACCGAACGAGCGACGCGGCCGAGGAGATCGAGCAAGCGCTCGCCATCCTCCGCGCGCTTGGCAAGCGTCAGGAAGAGGCCGAAGTGCTCGAGCTCTCGAGCCGCGTGGCGCTCGCTTCGGTCTCGTTCAACCAGGCCGCGAGCCTGACACGCGAGGCCCTGGCCCTTCATCGCCAGGTGCGCGATCCGATCGGCGAGGTCACCGCCCTGACCACGCTCGCCCGGATCGAACGTGCACGGGGCAACGACGACGCCATCACCACCGCTCTCGACGCCGCCTTGGCTCGGATCGACGAGCTCGAAGGACAAATCGGTGATCTCGCCCGCCGCGCCGCGTTCACCGACGCGCGTCGCAAGGCCCGTGGTCTCTATATCGAGCACCTGATGAGCCGACATCGCGACGCCTCGAATGCGGGTCACGATCGCAAGGCCCTCGAGATTCGCGAACGCGCCCGCGCCCGCGCGCTCTTGGCGTTGCTCACCGCGAGCGATCGGGGCGCCTTGCCACCACGGGACCGTGCCCGGCTGCGCGCCGCCGAGCGCTATGTCACCGCCAAAACCCAACGCGTGCGGAGAATCCGCGACGCTTCGGACCTCCCCGAAGCCGAGGCCGAGCTCTTCGACGCGCTCGCCAAGCTCGACGCGGTCCGTGTCGAGCTCCGACGTAGCCACCCGCGGTGGGCGGCGCTTCGCGCTCCGACCATCATCGACGTCGATGGCATGAGTCAGCTCCTCGACGCGCGGACAGTGATGCTCGACTACTACCTGGGTAAGAACGAAAGCTATCTGTGGTGGATGAGCCACGACGCGATAGCGTCCTTCGTCTTGCCCGCCCGAGCGGCGATCGAACCCCTGGCGATCGATCTCCACGCCATGCTCAGTCAGCCCGGTGGCAACCCGGCCGAGAAACGTGAAGCACTCGATCGACTCGGCCGGATCTTGCTCGGACCGGTCGTCGATCGGCTCGACGGTCGACGTCTCGTCGTCGCCACCGACGGCGTTCTTCATCTCCTACCCTTCGACGCGCTGACCTCGCCCGTCGACAATCGACCCCTGATCGCCACGCATGAAGTGATCTCGATTCCTTCAGCATCGGCCCTCGCCCGTCTGCGGGATCGCGTCGCGGGCGACCCGGACGCCCGCGACCCGGACGCCCGCGACCCGGACGAGCCCGAGGTGGCGATCTTCGCCGACCCGATCTTCGACGCCGACGACCCACGCCTCGTCGAGCCGGCTCGAGGACCCACGAAAGAGCCACTCGGCCGCCTCCATCATTCGCATGACGAAGCACGAGCCATCGCCGCTCTCCTGCCCGCCGAACGGCGGCTCTTGGCGACTTCGAGCGCGGCCCGTCGCGCCCGGGTCCTGGCCGGCGAGCTCGACGACTTCGACATCGTCCACTTCGCCACCCATGGCGTGGTGAACACGCGAATTCCTCAGCTATCCGGGTTGATCCTGGCGCGCTACGACCAAAACGGCATCGCGCTCGACGACTTCCTGAGCATCCGCGACGTGACCGGTCTCGAGCTCGGCGCCGATCTGGTGGTGCTCTCTGGCTGTCATACCGCGACCGGCAGGCAGGTTTGGGGCGAAGGCATGATCAGCCTCGCCCGGGCCTTCATGGCGAGCGGCGTGCCCACCGTGGTGGCGAGCTCGTGGCAGGTACGCGATCAGGCCACCGCCGAGCTCATGGCTCATGTCTACCGTGGCCTGCTGGTCGAGCACCTGCCACCGAGCACGGCCTTGCGGGCCGCACGACTGGCGCTTCGCGAGAAGCGTCGCTACCGTGACCCGTACTTTTGGGCCGGTTTCTCCGTCTACGGTGATTGGCGCTAGCGACTTCCTACGCAAGGACTATCCTTCTTCAGCGCCCCACGTGCCGTTGTCACGGCCGTTTTCGAACGGCAGCAGCTCGCTCGGTGGGTGAACGCGATCGCTCGGATTGGGTCGACGGATGGCGAAGATGTAATTCGTCTCGCCACCACCCCGATCGAATTTCTCCCAAAACGAAATCGACCGGAGCGGCAAGTCGTCGGTGGCCCGGCTATCGAGCGTCCGGGTTGTGGCGGTGTAGTGGAGCGTCTGCCGATAGCCCTGAATGACATTCGGTCCTTCATAGGTCAGCACGAATTCAGGCGGATCGGTCTTGGTCATGGTGATGACGGCGAAGTCGGCTTCGGCTTCTCCTGGCGGGGGTGGGTCACCCGCGACGATCTTCCATCGGTTGGCGAAACGCGCGGGATCGAAATCGTTCGACATGTCCATCTCCTCACTTCGGTGTGTCCAGATCGACGATCACGTAGCTACGACCGCCGTTGCGAGCTCAGTGCGAGCGCAGCGA
Source organism: Acidobacteriota bacterium (assembly GCA_039184055.1). Classification (GTDB taxonomy): domain Bacteria; phylum Acidobacteriota; class Thermoanaerobaculia; order Multivoradales; family J023; genus JBCDBH01. The sequence goes on along the minus strand of JBCDBH010000383.1, from coordinate 1,250 downwards.
GAAACCTCTCACCCCGGATCGATGTCGAGCTCGAAACTCCCCGCATCCTGACCGTCGCTGGTCGTGACCTCGACACGGTACGAGCCCGATCGCAAGAAGGTCGCCGGCACGGCGATCATCAGGCTGTCGTAGAGGGTCGGCTCGACCGCATCGGCGCTCCAGACGAGCTGGTCGGTAGCATCGAACAGACGCACGCGATACGAACGAGCGGTGACGTCTCGGAGCTCGAGCGAAAGCAACAACGGTCGCTCGCCTCGAGGAATCGCCACGGCCGAGTCGGCCGAGCCTCGCGTCATGCCCAACGACACGACGGCGAAGCTGGCCACCGGCTCGACGAGCCCGGAAGCCACGGTCTCGGCACGCAACCGACGAAGCTCGAGATGCTGACTGGTCATGACTCCGAGCATCGCCACGAGAAGCAACGACGCCGCCACGACATGCCAGGGCCGCAGCGCACGCAACGCCACCAAGATTCCGGCGGTCGCGACCACGGCGCGCTCGTCCTCCGCCACCGCTTCGAGACCACGACGCAGGCTCTCACCGTATTGAACCGCTTCGAGACTCGACTGAGACGCGAAGAGATGCTCCTCGAACGCCGCCTCGTCCTCGGCCGATAATTGACCGGCGAGATAGCGATCGATGATCTGCTCGTCGTCGATTCGCGGATCCTTCATCACGCCGTCCTTTCCCGCTCGTCCCACAGCCGTCGATATCGTTTCCGCGCCCGATGCAGGATGCGGTAGAAGTGCTCGCCGTCGATCTCGAGCTCGGCGCAAATCCGCGCCGCGCTCTGCTCGGCAAGGTAGAAGCGACGCAGAACGTCGCGGTCGCGAGGCATGTCGAGCTCGTCGAGCAGCTTGCGAGTCAGCCGTTTGCGTTCGTCCGCCAAGGCATCGGCGAGCGGATCGGCGCGATCCTCGGCCACCGGCTCAGCGATCTCGTCGAGCACCGGACGCTCGGCGCTGTAGCGCTGACGCCGATATTGACCGGTCACCAGGTTTTTGGCCAATGCGCGCAGAAAACCGGCCAGCTTCTCGGGCTCACGCACCTCGCCGCGACGGATCTTCTCGAGCGCGACGATCAACGTCTCCTGGTAGAGATCCTCGGCGTCGGCTTCGGTGCGCGTGTAGCGCCGGGTGAGAAAACGCAGCGTGGCGCCACAGCGCTCGACCAGCTCGCGTTCGGCGGCGCGCTCACCGGCGTGGATCCGGGCGACCAGATCGACCGCCGCCGTGGGGGGGGGCATGGTG
>JBCDBH010000382.1:0-5716 GCA_039184055.1 Acidobacteriota bacterium | reverse complement strand
TGCAGCTCGGGTACCAGGCTGTCGAGACAGACCCGCGTGTCGTCTTCTTCCTTACCCGCGCAGAGGTCCGAGATCTGGACAGCGGGCTTGAGACGGGTGGCTAGATTGTCGAGCGGTAGGGTCGGCGACTGCCAGGCGAAGATCGCCGCGCCGACGGTGAGCACACCGACCAGCGCCGGTCGCCACCAGCCGAGCTTGCCGGTCGGACGACCGAGCCACGCCAAACCCAGGGCCGGCACCATGAGCAAGAGATCCTGCCAGAAGGCCTCGGCGGGGGAACGCTCGACCAGATTGCCGAAACAGCCACAGCCGGGTTCATCGTCGATCAAGCCATTGGCGTAACGCCAGTAGTTGCGACCGGTGAGGAAAAGAAAGAAGAGCACCAAGGCGATCGCGCCCACGAGCACGCCGCGACGGCGGAGATTGAGTAGCAGCGCGGCGCCGAGACCGACCTCGAGAGCGATGGCGATCAGGGCGACGGCGAGCGCGGGGAGGAGAAAATCGAGCCCTTCTTTGGTGATTTGCTCGGCAAAGGCGAGCGGGTCGAGCGCTTTGGCCCACGCGGCGACCAGCAGTACCAAACCGAGAAACGCACCGCCGGCCCAACCGATCCAGCCGAGCCATGGGCGTTGAGGAGCGTCGCTCATAGATTCGATGCTAGCAAGACCCAGTCGATGCACATTCGGTGGGTCGGCTCTTTTACGTTGACGTGACGAATGCGTTGCTTGGACGTTTCAGCGTTTGACGACCCGGGTGCCGGCCAGATGGTCGTGCACACCGCGACCACCGAAGGCGGCGATCAAGTAACCGAGCCCGAGGGTCAAAATGTTGATAACCACGCCGATCAGCCGCAGCAACGCGGCCGTAAAGCCGATGCCACCACTACGACCGTCGACTCGCGCCACGCGATGACGCAGCATCAGCTTGCCGGGCGTGGTGCCCTGAGTCGCCCAGCCGACGAGCACCACCAGCAGGCCGAGCACCAACGCGCTGATGCCACCTCGACTGAGCGCCTCGATGGTCTGGGGCTCGCCGAAGAGAAACGCGAGCACCGCCGCCAGGGCGACCATCCACAGCAGATCGAAAAGGGTGCCGGCGAGACGCGCCAGGAACGGCGCGCGGTTGTCGAACGCCGGACCCGTCGGCAGGCTATTGGTATCGCCTGGAGGAGGCGCGGTGAAGTCGACTTCGTCGGTGGGAACCGTGGTCGGTGGCTTGCGCGCTACCTTGGCGCCGAAGAGCGAGTCGTCGAGCGCGTCGAGAGACGGCAGCATTTCGTCCGGAGCGCGACTCGGATCACGCACCGGCGCGGGAAGGTTTTCCTCGACCGCCATACCGGGCGCGGCGGGAGGAGCTTCGGCGGCTGGCGCGTCGTCGGGGGGTGGCGCGGGTGCCGGTGGTACCGCTACCGTTGCAATGGGCGGCGGCGGTACGTCCGGGCTCGCCGCGGTCGCCGGTGGCTCATCTAGCGGTCCACCGGGTGGCGGTCCACCGGGTGGCGGTCCGCCAGGTGACGTTCCGCCCTCCGGCGACGACGGGGCGCTTGGCAAGGCCTGGGTGGCCAACGACAGGGGTGGTCCAGGGAGAGCAGGCTGCTGGTCCGTGCCCGGTTCGAAGTCGGTCGGTACTTCGAGCTGGCGCGTGCCGAGATCCGGTGCCGGTGGCTCGAGATCGGCGGTGGGCGCCGTAGCCGGTGCCGCGGTGAAGGCGCGGGTGCTGAACTTTTCGGGGTCGGAATCGAGACCGGCGGCGATATCGACCGACGCCTGCTGCAGCATCATGGTCGCTTCGCCATGGGAGGGTGCCGGCGGCGCCGGAACGCTCACCTCGAGCTCGGCATCGCCGAGCGCCAACGTATCTCCGTCGGCCAAGTCGATACGGCCACGGAGAGGTCGTCCGTTGAGGTAGGTTCCGTTGCTCGAGCCCAAGTCTTCGACCGCCACCGCGCCGAGAGACACGGTGAACAGGACGTGACGTCGACTCACGCTCGGGTCGTTGATCGCCACATCACACGAGCGACTCCGACCCACGGAGTGCTCGCCCGGTGCGAGCTCGATGGTCTCGTCCCCCCAGCGCAACGTGCAGGCCGGCTCAGCCATGAGACCTCGACCTCCTCCGTTCCGATCGCCCGATAGCACCAACATCGATGAGCGGGGCGGATAGATGCACCCCGGCAAAAGCTGTCATATCAGCTCAAGAGTACCACGTCGGTCACGCGCTCGTTCGAGGGCCGCGGTGATGCCCACGAAGGCCGCCACCGCGGCTTCGACACGCAGAATCCACGGACCGATTCCGACCGCTGTGAAGCCATTTTCAGCAAAACTCTCGATCTCGCGATCGATCCAACCACCCTCTGGACCGATCGCGAGTCGGTGGTGACTCGCCGGAGCATGATCCGCAGTCAGCACGGTCTCGATCGATGGTGAGTCGGGGTGCGCGACGAGCCGGAGCTCGGTCGAGCTCGGCGCCACGAGCGCCGTCAGCATGTCGACGAATCGGTTCTCGATCCGAACCTCGGGAAGACGCGTCGTCATGCCTTGCTCGGCGCCGAGACGGAGATGACGATCGATCGCCTCCGGCTCGAGCGCCGGGGAGCCGAAGAAGCTCTTTTCGACCCGCCAGGAATTGGTCAGGATCAACTCCTCGACCTGCACTGTCGCGGCGAGTTGGAGCAGACGATGCAGTACCGCCGGTCGAGGCAAGGCCAAGATCAAGCTCAGACGGGGCTTGGGCGGAGGGTGATGCTCCAGGGTCGATGGATCGACATCGAGGACGACCGTCTTGCCCTCGATCGCCACCACCGTCGCCACGCCTCGACCGCCACCCACCACGCCGATCCGCAGCGTGCGTCCGGGCTCGACACGCAGTACCTTGCGAAGGTGCGTGGCGCGCCGATCGTCGAGTCGAATCAGCTGACGACGCTCCGATTCGCCCGGGACATCGCTCGAGTTCGGGTCATTCGGGCGCGAAACGTCACCGTCGAGCTCGGTTTTGTCCAAGAGGATCAGGTTCACGGGGCGCATCGTATCTTGCCGGTGGCTAGACGAGCCGATACGCTCGCCACGGTATGACCGATCGAGCCTTTTGGCGGGGACGCCGCGTTTTTCTCACCGGACACACCGGCTTCAAGGGAAGCTGGGCGACGCTCTGGTTGCGTCACCTCGGTGCCGAAGTTGTCGGCTACGCGCTCGATCCGCCATCCGAGCCCAATTTGTGGCGGCTGCTCGATCTCGGCGACGAGATCACCGATCTGCGGGGCGACATTCGGAACGGCGCGCGCACGGCCCGCGCCATCGCCGACGCGGCGCCCGAGATCGTCCTCCACTTCGCCGCGCAGAGCCTGGTCCGCGAAGGCTACAAGTCTCCCGTCGACACCTACGCCATCAACGTCATGGGGACCGCTCACGTGCTCGAGGCGGTGCGTGCCGTCGACTCGGTACGCGCCGTCGTCGTTGTGACCACTGACAAGTGTTACGACAATCGAGAATGGGTGTGGCCGTATCGTGAAAACGAAGCGATGGGAGGCAAAGACCCCTATTCGAGCAGCAAAGGCTGCGCCGAATTGGTGACGGCTGCTTATCGTGATTCCTTCTTCTCGAGCCCCGACACCCCGATGATCGCTTCGGCACGCGCCGGCAACGTCATCGGCGGCGGCGACTGGGCCACCGACCGGCTGCTACCGGATCTGATGCGTGGCGCCTTGTCCGGAGAGCCGGTGCACATCCGCTCGCCGCACGCCGTGCGCCCGTGGCAGCACGTCCTCGAACCCATCGCCGGCTACCTGCGGCTCGCCGAAGCCCTGTGTGGGGACGATGGCGCGACCTACGCCGAGGGTTGGAATTTTGGCCCCGTGCTCGACGATGCCAAAAGCGTCGGCTGGATCGTCCGACACATCGCCAAACGATGTGATGCCAGCAGCTGGCCAGGGCTCGAGTGGCGTGAAGATCCGGGTCCCCATCCCCCCGAAGCCCACACCCTCAAGCTCGACTCCTCCAAAGCCGCCGCCCTGCTCGATTGGCGTCCTCGTCTGCGGCTCGGCACGGCGCTCGATTGGACCGCCGAGTGGTTCGCTGGCTATCGCGATGAAGTTGATGTGCGAGCGTTGAGTGAGAACCAGGTGCTTCGTTATCAAGAGTTCGTCTGATCGGGGAACTCGAGCTCGATTTGAACCACATGGTCGCCACGTTGCGATCCATTGACAGCTTGAATACCGAGGTTCTTCAACCGTAGCTCGGTGCCGGGTTGCGTCCCTGCGGGCACCTCGAGTTTCTTACGACCATGCAAGGTGTCGACATCGATGGTCGTGCCTTCGACCAGCTCGAGGTAGGGGAGGGACGCTCGAGCGTGAACGTCGTCTTCCACCCGGTCCCACCAGGGATGAGGATCGACATGGATGATGATTTCGAGATTTCCCGAGGCTCCACCGTATTGGCCGTGGTCACCTTCACCACGTAAACGCAAACGCAGACCTTCACCAACACCGGCAGGCACGGTCACCTCAAGGGTTCTCTCTACCTCGATTCTCCCGTCGCCGTTGCATTCTTTGCATGGATCGGTGAGGATCCATCCCTTGCCGTTGCAGGTGGTGCATTCTTTCTTTACACGAAAGAAACCTTGTGAAGTGCGTACTTGCCCCGTTCTGTTGCAATCCCTACACCTTAGCGGTGGACTGTTTCGGTCTCGCCCTTGGCAGTGGGTGCAAGTTTCTTTTCTGGAGACTGTGATCTCCACGGTACATCCCAAAGCCGCTTGCTCGAACGACAGCCAGAGGTCGCACTCGATATCCGCGCCAGGTATCTCGTCGGTACGATCTGGCTTCTGGGTATGCGTGGCATCGATGAGCTCGCGGACAAACTCACGAACCGATGCCTGCCGCGTCTTCGGATCCCAGTTTGTCGCTCGGGTGAGAACGTCTTTGATGGCTTGTGGGCAGTCGAGCGTGGCGAAAAAGCCACCTGGATCGCGAAAGATGGTCGAGGGTAGATCACGACCATGAAGCACGAATGCCGCGGTCATCGCAAGGGCATAGATATCGGCCGGGATGCCAGCGTCTTTGGCCCGTTCGAGAGTCTCGGGCGCGATGTAGAGAAAGGTACCGAGGATGTGACCCGTGCGGGTTCCGCCAGTCGAGTCGAGAGCCCGCACGAGGTCGAAGTCGGTGAGCTTGGGACGACCTCCCGCGGTAAGGAGGATGTTGGCCGGTTTGATGTCCCTGTGAATCACCCCCGAACGGTGAGCAAAATCGAGCGATTCAGCGATTTGCTCGATGATTTCGAGGCCTTGCATGCCCGCGATACGGCCATCGGCGACCGCTCGATACAGGTCACCACCGCCGATGTACTCCATCACGAAGTAGTGGAAACCCAGATCTTCGAGCTTGGGCTCGAGCACGCGGACGATGCCTTGGTGGTGCAGCTCGGCCATCTTGCGGGCACCACGGAAGAATCGTTCGAGCCGGCTGCGATCCTGGGAATATTGGCCATGAAGCACCTTGATCGCCACGGGTTGGTGATAGTGACGGTCGAATGCCTTGAACACCGTCGCGAAGCCACCCTTGCCCACGGCTTCGATGAGTCGAAATCGTCCTTCGGCGAGCACTTCGCCCGGCTTGAGCTGTGGACCTTCGCGAATCTTGCGTCGCAAGCTCAGGATGTCGGCTCGGATGGTCGTATCGTCTTCGCCAGCGCTCGTCACCTCTTCTAGTCTGGAATACGCG